>JAUZOL010000008.1 GCA_030706455.1 Bacteroidota bacterium | reverse complement strand
GCAAAGCGTTCTTTGTAAAGTTGCATCACATCGTCGTGGTTCACTTTGTCAAGAGCCTTTAAGTTAAACAGAAATTTACGTGGCGATTTGCAATAAAGCGCAGTGGTGACTGTATCGCTGAATGCCTGATCCGGATCGTTTGCGGCATTGATAAGGCTTGTGCGTACGTTGTTGACAAAGGAACTGTAGCCGTCCGTGTCCTTGCGTGGAGCCGTAAAATAGAGGTAGAGCAGTTGCATCATCGTTTGGAAATCTTTTACGGAAGACGATCCGCTAAAACTTTCCTGATAATCGGAAATGTTAGGCGAAACTCCGGCTACTTTGCCCGACAACAGCTTGTTTAATTCTGTTTTCGAGAAATCGCCTAATCCACTATTTGCAATAACGTTGTCAGCGATTGAAGCCGAGGGTAGCTTTTCGGTATTATCAACCAGCGACAATCCGCCGTATGCGATTCCCAGTAACCGGATTTCGTCTTGTTTTAGTTTTGTGGGTTTCAGTACCACTTTGATGCCGTTATTTAATGTCCATTCTTCGGCATCAAGAGCCTTGTTATGAGTCACTTTTCGAATATTTCCGGGCTTAGGAGGATTAGCTACCAGTGGTTTGTTAATAGTTTCTTCTTTATTTGCTGTAATATCAGATTGTTTGACACTGTTCCACATGCTAATAATGTCTTTATCCGCTAGCAGATTAGCTTTTTCGTTTTCAGGACCCTGTTCGGTAAACAGAAGGTTCTTGTCGGAAATGTATTTTTTCACTTGTTGGTTAACCATTTCCAGCGTGAGTTTGGGCATCAAAAGTTGCAGTGTCTTGTATTCCCATTCAATACCGGGAATCGGTTCAAGACTCAGAAAATTGTTGACGTATTCACGCACGTACGACGAAGAGTTTTGCTTGTCTCTGTTGTTGTATGCTTGTTCAATCTGTTTTAGGATGTCCGCCTTGGCTCTTTCATATTCATCCGAATTGAAGCCGTATCGTTTTGTCTTTTCTATTTCATTAAATAACAACGAGATGGCATCTTTAAGTTTGCCATCACGCGGTACCATGTAGTAAAGAAATGCGTCTTTGGTTTTCACCAGATCGCCATATTGAGATACTGCATAAGCGATGGGAGCGTCAGCTTTTTGTGCTATTTCCTGAAAACGAGTGTTTTGCATTCTGCTTATCAGCGAATTGACAATATCGGTTACGTAACCAATGGATGTCTTCTTGGCGTCATCGGATAAAGGTGTTTGCTTGAATTGAACCATGAACCCGATATTTGAAGCCTCCGGATCTGTAATCCGGGCAACAATGGGTAAATCGTTGTCGGGAACCGTATAAAGAATACGTTCTGCCGGATTAACCGCTTTTGGAATGGCATTGAAAAGTTCTTTGATCTGCGCCTCGGTCTTGTCTACGTTAATATCGCCAACAACAATGATGGCCTGAAGATCGGGACGGTACCATTTTTTGTAATAGTCGCGTAATGTGTTGTACGAAAAATGATTGATTACAGCAGTGTCGCCAATTACATCCCGCTTGGCATATTGCGATCCTGCAAAGAGAATGGAATTCCCGGCTTTCCACATACGGCGGTCGGCGTTGGCTCCTGTTCTCCATTCTTCACGAATAACACCACGTTCCTTGTCGATCTCCTTGCCGTCAAGTGAAATGAAATTTGACCAGTCGTGAAGCACCAAAAGAGAGCTGTCAATCACACCCTGACGGGTTGTCGGAACATTGGACAAATTATAGACAGTTTCATCGAGAGAGGTATAGGCATTGATGTTCTCTCCGAATTTCACCCCGTTTTTTTCAAGAAAATTGATTAATTGCTTGTCAGGGAAATTTTTCGTACCATTAAAAGCCATGTGCTCAAGAAAGTGTGCCAATCCGTTTTGGGAGTCCTCTTCAAGTATAGCTCCAACTTTCTGGACGATATAAAAGTCAGCCCTGTCTTTAGGCTTTTCATTGTGTCGAATATAATAGGTTAATCCGTTATCAAGATGCCCGATTCTGACTTGAGAATCAATGGGGAGCTGGCTGCTTTGCTGGGCAAAGCCATTGCTCCATAGCGTGGTAAGCAGGAACAGGCAAAACAATGAGACGTATTTTTTCATATTAAATTTTTTCTTTTAAGGATGTGGAGTGTTTAGATTATTGGAAAAGTTACAAGTATTTATGTCGATTTGAAGGATTAGCAGAATGAAGACGAATTTGAAATTGGGCAGGATTAATCCTGTGGTTTTGCAGAAGCTACAAGCTGTTTGCGGATATTTAGCAATTCGCGGCGAATCTTTTTCAGACGTTCAACTACTTCCTGCGTTTTTGCAACATTGTCTTTGTCATTTTTTAAACGATGACGGGCTCCTTCAAGAGTGAGGTTCTGCTCCCTGACTAAATGATAGATTTGTTTTATGAGCAGGATGTCATCTTGAGTATAAAAACGGGTTCCTTTCCCATTTTTACGGGGTTTTATCTGAGGAAATTCTTTTTCCCAGAAGCGAAGCAATGAGGCATTGACATTTAACTGTTCGGCAACCTCGGTGATAGAGTAATAAAGTCGTTCCATTGTCGTGTGGTGTTAAAAACAACAATATGGCAGAATGTCAAACCGTGATGGAATGTTGAACTTTGATTAATGCTTTTTTCGTTTCGATTTCTTACCGGAACGACTCTTTGACGAACTGCTTTTCTTTTTGGATTTTGATCCTTTGACGGAGTGTTTGGAGGCTTTGGAATTTTTTGCCAGATAAACGCCTTCTGCAGGTTCTACCAATAACCGGTTAGTGAAAAGTTCGTCAGCTTTGTAAGCAACTATTTTATCCTTATTTTGCAGGAAAGAGCTCGCTTCATTCAGAGGTAACCGAATAGCACAAGGCTGAAAATTGCCGGGAACAATGTCCTGACGGTATTGAGGATTGAGCGTTCTGAGTTCTGCAATAGGAAGATTCATCAGGTCTGCAATCTGTACCAGATGAACTTTTTCTTTCACCATGATTGTATCGGTCATTGGCAGGCAAACCGGAGCAACGTTGAGATTGTGTTGCTTGTAATAGTTCATTACATAGTTGGCTGCAATGAAGATAGGAACATAGTTGCGGGTTTCATTTGGCAGGTACGGATAGATCTGCCAGTAATCACGTTTTCCTCCCGAGCGGCGGATTGCTTTATTTACATTGCCGGGTCCACAGTTGTAAGCAGCAATAACAAGGTTCCAGTCTCCGTAAACCCGGAAAAGATCTTTAAGATATTTGGCTGCCGCAACGGATGACTTGTACGGATCCATTCTTTCATCAATCAGGCTGTTGATTTGCAAACCGTAAATTCGTCCGGTTGACACCATCAATTGCCACAAGCCTCCTGCTCCGGCACGGGAATAAGCTGTGGGGTTGAGAGCTGACTCTATGATGGGCAGGTATTTCAGCTCGTCGGGTAGTTTATTGGCAAGGAGTTGGTCTTCAAAAATCGGCATGTAATATTGCCCCATCGCCAGCATGTAAGACACCTGCTTGCGCTTTTGAATGGTGTAGAAATTAATGCACTTCCTTATATGTTCGTTAAAGGGAAGTTCCATAATAGCCGGTAACTTCGATAACCGATCAATGATTATGGAATCGGAAACATAAGGATCCACGCTATCATCAACGAATGTGGTGTTAATGTTTTTGCGCTCATACCATTGGTTGAGGAGTCCGTTGAAACTCATGTCGTAACCTTCAGGCATAACAAGCGGTTCAAGCTGTTTTTTTATCTCTTTTGATACAGAGTCGTTTACATTCTTTTCTGCTTCAGCAGCAAAAGAACATAGCGGCAAGGTTGTAAAGAGCGTGATAATTAAACAGTTGAACAAAAAACGCATTCCGTTGATTTTAAAAATTAAACTTTAATTTCATGCCAAGAGAAGCATTCAGGCCGCTCTGATAAGCATTATTCATTAGAGTGGGGGCTATCTTCATCGACAAATCCGGAGAAACGTCGAAATCGGACAATTGCGCATCAACATAGGCATCTATCATTGAAATTGCGTATAATCCGATTGCGCATATTACACTTAAATCGCGGTAACGGCGAAAGGAACTGACTCTGGTTTTTAGTGCACTTGTCAACCAGGCTGTATCGTAAGACTTCTGCTGATCCGGTGTTAGAAAATGCAGATAACTTGTCGTATTCGGGTTATTATCCGTAATATCCAGATAGGCATTCTTGTAATCATTATACATTCGGCCATTCCACGAAATTGCGTAAATAAGACCGGCGAAACCTCCGTATATCAACGGCAGCTTCCAGTATTTTTTGTTATAGATCTGACCTAATCCCGGTACAATAGCTCCCAACCAAACGGCTCTGGACGGATTTGGTTTGAAAATGGCCTTGTGCGTTAATGTATCGGCAGGCGTTTTCAGAGCTGCCTTTTTCTCATGCAGGGAAAAAGCGATAGTGTCTCTTGCCACCTTTGTTGAATCATTAACGGAAAGAGCTTTTGCATTTGTCGTTACTATGCACGCTAACAGTATGAGCAGTAGATGTCTCAATTTATCTCTGTTTTATTCTGTCAATTCAGTTTGTCAAAAAGCTCCATCAATCGTTCAAGTTCCATATCGGAACCGAATGAGATGGTAATTTTTCCTTTTCCTTTATCATTACAGGAAAATTGCACTTTCGATTTCAGGCATTCTGTCAAACGGTTCTGAATCAATGTGTGCTCAACCGGTGTAATTACTCTTTCTCTCGGCGCAACGGTTGTGTCGGTTGCCGGAGTTGCACTTACACTTTCTTCATTTCCCCGTACCAGTTCTTCCACCTTTCTTACAGACAAATGGTTGGCAAGAATTTGTTCATAAATTGAAATCTGTTTGGCCGGATCGTCAATGGTGATAAGGGCTTTCGCATGACCCATATCAATTTGCTTGTTTTTGATGCCCATCTGAATTTCGGCAGGCAAACGAAGCAATCGCAGATAGTTTGAAATCGTGGCACGTTTCTTTCCTACCCGTTCACTCAGGCGTTCCTGGGTCATTTTGTATTCTTCGAGTAAACGCTGGAAAGTAAGAGCAACCTCAATGGCATTCAAATCTTCACGCTGAAGATTTTCGATAAGAGCCATTTCCATTACCAAATCATCTTCTGCTTTCTTTACATATGCCGGAATGGTTGTGAGACCAGCCATTTTTGATGCTCTGTAACGACGTTCGCCCGCAATGATCTGATAATTATTTTCGTCGACTTCCCGGAGTGTGATAGGTTGAATAATCCCAATTTCCTTGATCGAAGCGGAAAGCTCGGCCAGTGCCTCTTCGTCAAAAAAGGTGCGTGGCTGATGTGGATTCGGATGTATTTTTGAAATTGCTATTTCATTAATGGAAGAAGACCCGCCGGTGCTGACAGGTTCTATATCAATCAGGGCGCCCAAACCGCGTCCGAGTGCGTGTTTTTGTACCATATCGTTTTTCAAAAAAGCTTTCGGTTTACAGATAGAAAAATGTTACTTCGGAAATATTATTCTTCAGCTTCGTCTCTGGCAATCAGTTCTTTTGCCAGATCAAGGTAATTTTGCGTTCCTTTCGATTCTTTATCGTACAATAAAACAGGCTTACCGTGACTAGGCGCTTCACTAAGCTTTACATTCCGTTGAATAACAGCTTTGAATACAAGATCACCAAAATGTTTTTGCACTTCATTATATACCTGATTGGCCAAACGCAGACGATTGTCATACATGGTTAGAAGGAATCCTTCGATAGCCAGATCAGGGTTTAGCTTTGTCTTGATAATTTTGATGGTGTTGAGCAGTTTGCTGATACCTTCAAGAGCAAAATATTCACACTGAACCGGAATGATAACCACATCGGAAGCTGTCAATGCGTTTACGGTGATCAGACCGAGCGATGGCAGACAGTCAATCAGGATGTAATCATAATCATCTTTGAGGGGCTGCAACATGCGGCGCATGATCTTTTCCCGATTCTCAATTTCGAGCATTTCAATTTCAGCTCCTACCAGGTCAATGTGAGAAGGTATGATGGAAAGTGTGCTCAGTTCTGTAGGGACAATTGCTTCTTTTGGTTCTATTTCTTCAACCAAACACTCATAAATACTCTTTTTTACGTCACGCACATCTACACCTAAGCCGGAGGATGCGTTTGCTTGTGGATCGGCATCAACAAGCAGCACTTTTTTACCCAGCGAGGCTAACGAAGCAGCTAAATTGATAGCTGTGGTTGTTTTACCAACCCCTCCTTTTTGATTTGCTAAAGCAATTATTTTACCCATATATCTTATTTTTCTAACTATACTACAATTAATATTTTGCCATCTTTTCCACAATGATTTTCGGATCAATAGCATTCAAACATTCATACGTTCCAAATTTGCAGGGAACATTACCGAAAATAGAACATGGACGGCAGGCCAATGGCAGTTGAACTGCATTCGATTCCGGCTGATTCATTCCATAAAATCCGGCGAAAGGGTGGGTGGCACCCCAAATGGAAACGACCGGAGTACCGACTAAAGATGCAAGGTGCATATTGCCGGAGTCCATAGTCATCATTACGTCCAGTTCTTTCATCAGGAGAAGTTCTACGTCAAACGGCAACTTGCCGACAACAGATCTGGCTTTTGGATATTTAGTTATCCAGTTTTCAATTAATTGTTTTTCCCGATCTCCGGCTCCGAATAAAAAAACCGTTGTGTCAGGTTCCTGGCAAAAATAATCAATTACTGTTTCGACCTTATTAAGCGGTAATTGTTTGCCAACATGCTGGGAAAATGGAGCAATGCCAATCCATTTGCCTTTTTTTTCTCCGAAAGTTTCAACGAGTTTCTCTCCGGATGTCAATGCTACAAAAGGAAGGCTGCTGTTTACTGTGCCAATGGTCAGACCCATGGATGCAAAAACTGCACGGTATCGGTCTACCGATGATGTTAGTTGCGTTGAATGTTGAAAGCCGTTATCAACAAGATCTTTCTTTTCGGCTCTTCCTTTATCGATGATGAAAATCTTTGTTCCAACAACGCGAAAGAGCGACCGAAGGATTTTTGTTCTCAAGACATCGTGCAAATCTACCATGCAATCATATTTCCGTAGTTTATTCAACTGACGGAAGAGCTTCAGAATTCCTTTAACGCCTTTGTGCGATGTTTTTTTTTCAAAAGCAACAAAGTCAACATTGGGAAGCCCCTTGAACAAAGGAGCAACCAATGGCATTGAAACCACCGTGAAGTTATGTTCCGGATATCGTTGAGCGATGGAGCTGACCACAGGGATCATCATGGCAACATCACCCAATGCCGATAAGCGTGTAATTAATATATTCACGGAACTCTTGCTTTTTGATTCTGGTTAGACAGGAACTGCTCCTGATATAATTGTAGTAATCTGCAATTGACTATTGCTTCGCGTACAACACCGGATTTAATGCCGGATCGTTATACATTTTCATTTGCTTGTATACCTTCATCCATTTGCGACCTGCTTCGATATCGCTCAATAATTGATCAATGGCAGATGAAAGATCCACTTCTTGCTCAAGCAGAATTGCCAGCTTCTTATTACATTCGGCACGGTGGCTGTCGGAAGCTTCTTTTCTGTCAACTTCCTGTTGCATATGATAAATCTTCAACGCCAGAATCGATAACCGGTCAATAGCCCAGGCCGGACTTTCGGTGTTGATAGTCGCACCGTCCAGTTGGGGCACATTCTTGTATTTGTCCAGAAAATAGCTGTCGATCAATTCTACCAGGTCAGTACGATCCTGATTTGACTTGTCGATGCGGCGTTTGATTTGCAAGGCTTCCACCGGATCGATTTCCGGGTTACGGATAATATCTTCGAGGTGCCACTGTACCGTATCTATCCAGTTTTTCAAAAAAAGATAGTATTCAATTGTCTTCAGTTCATACGGATTTTTAATAGGAGTATCCACATTATCCGTAAGATGGTATTGATCAATAGCAGCTTTGAATATCGGGTTGCAAAGTTGACTGAACATATGTGTTGAATTAAGAATTAATAATTAGCACTGAATAATGGTGACATGATACACTGTTAATTACTAATTGATCATTATTAGTTGATTAATATCTGTAGTGCTCCGGTTTGAATGGCCCGTCTTGCGAAACCCCGATATAACTTGCTTGTTCGGGAGTCAGGCGAGTCAGTTTAACGCCGATTTTTTCGAGATGCAGGCGGGCAACTTCTTCGTCGAGCTTTTTGGGTAAACGGTATACATTCACTTCGTAATTGTTGGTGAATAGTTCTATTTGCGCCAAAGTCTGGTTGGTAAACGAATTACTCATTACAAAGGAAGGGTGTCCGGTGGCACAACCCAGATTTACTAAACGGCCATCGGCCAATAATAGTATAAAGTGACCGTCAGGAAAGATATATTTATCTACCTGAGGTTTGATATTCTCGTGTTTGATGCCGGGGAATGTTTTTAATTTATCCACCTGGATTTCGTTGTCGAAGTGACCGATGTTGCAGATGATAGCTGCGTTCTTCATCTTTTCGATGTGCTCGATGCGGATGATATCGCGGTTGCCGGTAGTGGTCACGTAAATGTCACCTTCGACCAAAGCATCTTCAACGGTAGTTACTTCAAATCCTTCCATGGCAGCCTGCAATGCGCAAATCGGGTCGATTTCGGTTACCAAAACACGGGCTCCGTAGGTGCGCATAGAGTGTGCACAACCTTTGCCCACGTCGCCATAACCGCAAACTACCACCACTTTACCTGCCAGCATGATGTCCGTGGCACGCTTGATACCGTCGGCCAACGATTCGCGGCAGCCATAAAGGTTATCGAACTTGGATTTTGTGACAGAGTCGTTTACGTTGAATGCAGGGAAAAGGAGTTTGCCTTCTTCCAGCATTTGATACAAACGATGAACGCCGGTAGTCGTTTCTTCCGATACACCGCGAATTTCAGGAATCATGCGGGTCCAGAGTGAAGCGTCTTTTTTCAGAACTTCTTTTAATATTGCGTAGAGTTCGCGTTCGTCTTCGCCGCCGGCAGCTTTGTCGAGAACCGAAGCATCTTTTTCTGCGTCATTTCCGACGTGAATCATCATGGTAGCATCGCCACCATCGTCCACAATTACATTTGGTCCTTTGTTACCTTCAAAAATAAGTGCCTGTAAAGTACACCACCAGTATTCGGCCAATGTTTCGCCTTTCCATGCAAAAACCGGAATTCCGGCAGCAGCAATAGCAGCGGCGGCATGATCCTGTGTTGAATAAATGTTGCAGCTTGCCCAGCGCACTTCAGCACCCAATGCAGCCAGCGTTTCAATCAAAACAGCTGTCTGGATGGTCATGTGGAGCGAACCCATGATGCGTGCACCTTTCAGGGGTTTTTCGTTGCAATATTTCTCACGTAATGCCATCAAACCGGGCATTTCTTTTTCTGCAAGAATTATTTCTTTGCGGCCGAAATCAGCCAGCGATATGTCGGCAACCTTGTACGGTAGGCCCGAAAATAATTGTTCCTGTATCATTCAATAATTAACTTGGTTTATTTTTGAAACAGAGCGCTGTTTTTGGAGTTGCAATTTACCATCGCATTTCTCTGACAGCCTCTTATAAGAGGTTCGCAGTGGCTATGCCTATTAACACAACAAAGCATCTTCATAGTATGTTGATTCTATGAAGAATGCGATTAATCTGCATGTTTTCTCTTAATTGCTGACAAAGATATGTTTTATTTTTGAAAGTAGGGAGGGCGTTTTGGGTATTTTTGCAAGTTGCAGCCGAATGGAGGGTTCTTTTTTGCAAAATTTGAATTTGGCTATTTAAAGCGAAAGTCCTACTTTTGCACGGATAAAATAGGATGAGTAATTATGTATAAGGAAATTATCAAGAAGATCATTTTATTACTGGCAAAACCTGAAGTTGCATGGCCTCAGTTTATGAGGGAAGGTTTTACTAATAAGCAGATTTTGAAGCAGTTTTGTTATCCTTTGATGGGCGTGGCATCTGTTTTGAAAATAATTCAGGAGGCGATTTTTCATCGTCACCCGGCTTACCCCATTCATGTATTAATTGTACATGGTTTGGTTTATTTTGGTTCTTTGTTGGCGTCATTTTATCTTCTTCAGTATATTTTAAAGATTCTGATGCAGAAAAGATATAACATTACACCGACAAAGGAACAGTCTTCTATCGTGATTGGATACGGTCTGGTGATCGTGTTTTTGCTGTTCATAGCAACGGCTGTTATGCCCAGCTTTTTCTTCCTCTGGATTTTCTATTTGTACACGGCGTTTTTACTTTGGGTAGCAGCAGAATCTGTTTTTAACCTTAAAGTTGAAGAACGAGGTGTTTTTGTAATTGGTATGACATTTTTTATGATGATTGTACCGGTGGTGGTTTATGGAGTGCTTAGAGGTATGACTCCCAATCTTCAGTAAAAGTTGCTCTATTATTTATGCATAAAGCTTCTAATATTTCGGTAAAAAACAGGCGCGCATTTTTTGATTACGAGCTGACTGATTTTTTCGTGGCAGGCATTCAATTGTTTGGTACTGAAATTAAGGCAATTCGTGAGGGGAAGGCTGGTTTGTCCGATTCTTATTGCATTTTTATCAACAATGAGCTGTGGGTGAAAAATATGCATATTGCAGAATATTCTTTTGGCACTTTTGCCAATCATGAAGCCCGCAGAGAGCGGAAATTGCTGCTGACAAAAAAAGAGTTGGCAAAATTGGTGAGAGCAACGAAAGAAACCGGATTCACCATTATTCCAACCAAGCTGTTTATCAACGAAAAAGGACTGGCAAAGCTCGAAATTGCTGTGGCCAGAGGTAAAAAGAGTTATGATAAACGCCAGACCTTGAAGGAAAAAGAAGATAAGCGTCTGATGGATAGGGCGTCTAAAAAATCGATTTAAATATACCAATGGTTAGATGTAAAGGATAAGATCCCGAAATCTTGGACCTTGGAATTTGAAACTTTGAACTACATCACTTATGCCAAAAATTTCAGGACGGGGCTTTGCAATGCCTCAATCGCCAATACGTAAACTGGTGCCTTTGGCAGATAAAGCTAAAGCTCGCGGTATCAAGGTGTATCATCTCAATATCGGCCAGCCCGATCTGCCTACACCCCAAGTCGCGCTTGATGCGTTGAAGGATATCGACTTGAAAATTTTTGAATATTCCCCCAGCGACGGGCTCAGAAGTCTTCGTGAAAAGCTGGTGAAGTATTACGCGAAATATAAGATTAATGTTTCGGTAGAAGATATTATCATCACGACCGGTGGATCGGAAGCCGTAAATATTGCTTTCCTTTCTTGTCTCGATCCTGATGATGAAATTATTGTGCCGGAACCTGCTTATGCAAACTACACAGCTTTTGCAATTGGTAGCGGAGCAATTGTTCGTCCTGTTGTTTCGTCTATTGACGAAGGTTTTTGCCTTCCTCCGGTAGAACAATTTGAGGAACTGATAACTCCCCGTACAAAAGGGATTATGATATGTAATCCGAACAATCCTACCGGTTACCTCTACACGCAGAAAGAACTCAATCATATTCGAGATATTGTCAAAAAACATGATCTCTTCCTCTTCTCCGACGAAGTGTACCGTGAATTTTGTTATACCGGAGCTCCGTATATTTCTGCGTTCCACTTGAAGGGAATTGAGAATAATGTTGTTCTTATTGATTCTGTCTCGAAACGATACAGCGAGTGTGGAATTCGCGTAGGTGCGTTGGTGACCAAAAACGAAGAGGTGAAAAAGAGTGCTATGAAGTTCTGTCAGGCACGTTTGAGTCCTCCTCTTATCGGGCAGATTATTGCAGAGGCTTCGATGGACGCTTCGGATGAATATATGCTTGACGTTTACAACGAATATGTGGAGCGCCGTAAGTACATGATTGACGAACTGAACCGTATCCCAGGTGTTTACTCTCCGATTCCGATGGGTGCATTTTATACTGTTGCTCGTTTGCCGATCGACGATTCTGATAAATTCTGCGAATGGCTGCTGTCAACTTTCGAATATGAAGGACAAACCGTGATGATGGCTCCCGCTTCAGGGTTTTATACTAATAAAGGCGTAGGACGTAACGAGGTTCGTTTGGCTTATGTTCTTCAGAAAGATGAACTGGCAAAAGCGCTGTTTGTTCTCCGAAAAGCACTCGAAGCTTATCCGGGGAGAACAATATAATTGATAATTAACAATTAATCATCGTAATAAGTATAAGGTCGTTACTCTCAGTAGCGGCCTTATTCAAAAAATAGCGATTGTGAACTTACCTTTTTTTATAGCAAAACGAATACATTTCGGAAGTGATAATAAGCTGCGGGTATCAAAACCTGCGGTGCGCATTGCCATGTGGGGTATTGCCATCGGTCTTGCAGTTATGATCATCACGGTGGCTATTGTTTTGGGTTTTAAACAAGAGGTTAGAAATAAAGTGGTTGGTTTCGGCTCGCATATTCAGATTACACGGTTTGATAATAATTCTACGTATGAAATGCGCCCGTTGCTTATATCCGACTCGATGGAGAATGCGCTGAAGGCTATTCCGGGTGTTGAGCATATGCAAAAGTTCGTGACGAAAGCGGGCATCATAAAAACAGAGGATGATTTTCAGGGTGTGGTATTCAAGGGTGTCGACCGACAATTTGACTGGAAGTTCTTTACGCAAAATATGGTGGATGGAAAACCTCTTGCTGCTACCGATACCGCGCCATCGAATCAGGTAGTAATCTCAAAGAAGATTGCCGATATAATGCATCTGAAAACACACGATAGTTTCATTGCCTACTTTATACAGGATCGCATCAAGGCAAAGAAATTTGTTGTTTCGGGCATATACTCGACCAATTTTGGACAATACGACAAACTCTTTATTCTGGCCGACATTAAAGCGGTGCAATGCCTTAACGAATGGCAACCCCGTGAGGTAAGCGGCATGGAAATTACGATCAATGATTTTAATCAGCTTGACAGTGTTGGCGATCGTGTTTATACGAAAGTGGCCAACCGTTTTGATGAAAATGGAGCGCCTTACTATTCGCAGACAATAAAGGATATAAATCCGCAATTGTTTGCCTGGTTAGGGTTGTTTGATATGAACGTATGGGTGATTTTAGGCCTGATGATGGCGGTTTCCGGCTTCGTTATGATATCCGGACTGCTGATCTTGATTCTGGAGCGCACAAATATGATAGGCATTCTGAAAGCGCTGGGCTCAACCAACTGGATGATTCGTAAGATTTTCCTCTATCATTCCTGTTTCCTCATCGGGAAAGGGATGTTGCTGGGTAATTTAATCGGGCTGAGCTTTTGCCTGATCCAGAAATATACCGGACTTATTCCTCTCGATGCTGCCAATTATTATGTCTCTTCGGTGCCTATTTTGCTTAACATACCGTCAATAATATTGCTCAATGTTGGCGTTTTTCTGCTGTCGACGTTTATTCTGGTTGCACCGTCTTATCTTATCACAAAAATTAATCCCGCATCAGCCATTCGATACGAATAACAGTGTCGCAGTGTATTCCTTGCATTAATCAATAATTGTCTTTAAATTTGTCTGTTCCTGATAGAAACATTTACAGGCATATTGTAATGGAGATATTGATATACACTTCGCAGATAACTGCCCGAATCCGTTATATCACGGATTATATCTTTCACGATTATCTTTTGCTGGATTGTGTTCTGACGGATTCAGCGGATGAATTCAGAAACAGTTCGGCCATAAAAATGTCGTACGGCACATCTCCGCTTGGTGATGAGTTGTTCGTGGCACAGCATCCTCTCTTGTTGGAGACTGGTTTATGCGAACAGAATATTGACGTGTTTCGATACAATGAGTTGCCTGCATTTTTTCGAACTCAAACAGAACCGTCTTCTTTTCCTTTCGATGTTTTTGCAGCTTCGTTTTATCTGATAACACGCTATGAAGAATATCTTCCGCATTCGACTGATAAATTCGGTCGTTATTCACCCAAAAATGCCCTTGCAGTAAAGGAAAACTTTATTGAACAACCGCTGGTTAATCTTTGGGCAAAGACTTTGCTGTCCGAACTGCAAAGACGCTATCCGGCTGTTGAATTTCCGAAACGCGAATTTGATTTCTTGCCGACGTACGATATCGACCAGCCGTATGCTTATCTTCACAGGAGTTTTGCGGTTAATTTGGGAGGCTTACTGAAGAGTTTGATTAAAAGCCATTTCAGAGAGGCTAAAAATCGGTTGCTGATGATGATACGCTATCGCAAAGATCAGTACGATACCTACGGATTTCAGTTTGCTCTCCAGCAACAATTCGGCTTTAAGACTTGCTATTTTGTGCTATGTGCATTGAGAAAAGGTAAATATGAACGCTCGTTGGCCTGTGATAGTCGTCATGTCAAAAAACTGATGCGGAAGCTTGGGCAACATGGTAAAGTTGGGATTCATCCATCTTTTGCGTCTGATTCTGATGCGCTAAAAATAAGGAAAGAAATTTCTAAATTTTCGGGGCTTGTCAATAACGAGATAGAGATAAGCCGGCAGCATTACCTGATGCTAAAGATGCCTCAGACCTATCGTTCGTTAATTGCAAACGATATTAAAGCCGATTACTCAATGGGATATGCAAGCCGTCCGGGGTTTCGGGCTTCGGTTTGTACGCCTTTTAAGTGGTTTGACCTTTCGGTAAATGAAGTTACTCCGCTGGTTGTATATCCGTTTGCCTACATGGATGGTACTCTCAATTATCATATGCAGTTGTCGCGTATGGATGCCGAACTATTGATTCAGCGTCTGATAAATAATGTCAGGGCTGTAGATGGCTTGTTTGTCAGCTTATGGCATAACAGCTCCCTTAGTAATTCCGGCAAATGGCATGGCTGGAGATCTGTTTATAAACATTCGATTGAGTATGCGGCATCTTTGTGTGATGTAAAAGAGGAAAAGTAGAGAAGCTGCGAATTGTTATAGAATAGACAAACGCCCTGCCGGATTCCGACAGGGCGTTCTTTTCAATATCATTCTTATGCGAATTATGCTTCGGCAGCTTTTTCTTCCTCTACTGCTGCAAAATCAGTCAGTTCGTTTTCTATCAAAAGGTTGTACCAGCTGATGATTTTTTTAATATCCGAGGTGTGTACACGATCTTTGTCAAAATCGGGAACTACTTCTTCGAAATAGCTGCGTAAAGCGTTTCCGTCAGCTTTTGGATCGATAGAAGCTTTGTTGCCGGCCTCTTTTTCCTTGATGTTGGCAAATACGGCTCTCAACGGCAGTTCATCGTTGTCGGTATAGATGGAGATATCGCCAAGAGAAACCACACGATCATGAGCCAGGGCAGGACCTCTTTTTTTGTCGACCAACGACTCGATAATCATCATATTTTTTCCTTGCGAAATCAGTTTGAACAAACCAGGTTTTCCAGATACAGATAAAATCTTCTTAAGCATAATCAATAATTTAATAATAAATTGAATGTCAACATGACGACAGCATTTATTCAGAGATAAATTTTTGTCGTACAATTAACATTTACAGCCCGACAAAAATAGTATTTTCATCTTGTATCAACAAGCGATACGGCTGTTTCATCGAGGCGGAACAAGATTTTTTAGCGTTTCGAAAGTTATCTTGGCAACCATTTGGTCGACTCTTCTACAGTGATGCCCCGTTGCGCTGCGTAGTTTTTGCGTTGTTCGTCATCTATTTTGCCAATCATAAAATAGCTCGACTGCGGATGAGCAAACAGCAGACCGCACACCGATGCGTTGGGACTCATGGCTCCGTTTTCGGTAAGTGAAATGCCTATTTCAGAGAGGTTCAACAATTTGTTGAGGTCGAAAATCAATGAAAGATCGGGTAGGGAAGGATAGCCCACTGCCGGACGAATGCCCTGATAATGTTCTTTCAAAATCTCTTCTTTACTCAACGCTTCGTTTTCGGCATATCCCCAGAAATGACAACGAACCTGCAGGTGCAACCATTCGGCAGCAGCTTCGGCTATACGGTCGGAGATGGACTGGATAAGTAATGCTGAGTAGTCGTCGCCCTGCGCAGCATACTCTTTTGCAATCTGCTCGGCACCGGCAACCGATGTTGCAAATGCGCCGATATAGTCGGTACGGTTTTCTCCTTCGGGCAACAGGAAGTCTGCCAGCGAGAGGTTATGCCCTTCCGGCTTCACCGCTTGCTGACGCAAAACCGGTAGAACGGTTGTCTCTTCGTTATTGTGTATAATCAACGCATCACGGTTGTCTGTTGCATTGGCTTCGTAGAATGATACCACAGCTTTTGCTTTTATTCCTTTTGTGCTGAGAATATTGAGCAGGCGGGTGGCGTCGCGGAACAGTTTCAGTGCTTCACGGGCCTTGTCCTGATCTTCGGACGGAAAACTGTTGATCCATGCTTGTTCGCACGAAGGACATTCGTGAATATTTTCAATGCCGGGATAGCTGCCGGTGATGCGCCATGCCTTAAAGAAAAACCTCCAGTCGATGTAAGGAAACAGCGTGTCGATAGAGATGTCGAGCGTTTGACGGTCGAATTGCGCCGGATGCAGCGGTGTAAAATTGCTCCAGTCTATATTCAACGCGTTCTTCTTTGCATCGGCCAACGATAGAACCGGTGTTTTTACCTCTTTGGTAACCATCTTCTCCTGTTCGTCGCGGATAAAGGCGGCAAATTCGGCATAGGTTTGTTTATTGATCAATTTGCCGAGGTAAGAAACTCCCTGCGAAGCATCGCGCGAGTAGACCACCACGTTGTTGGTGTAGTTGGGGGCAATCTTTACGGCCGTATGTATTTTTGATGTAGTTGCACCGCCGATCATCAACGGAATGTTAAGCCCTGCTTTTTGCATGGCGGCAGCTACGTGACACATCTCTTCGAGCGACGGAGTAATCAATCCGCTGAGACCGATCACATCCGCTTTTTCGTCAATCGCAGCCTGAATGATACGGTCGGTGGGAACCATTACACCCAGATCGACCACCTCGAAGTTGTTGCAGGCCATAATCACCCCTACAATGTTTTTACCGATGTCGTGCACATCGCCTTTGACCGTTGCCAATACAATTTTGCCTGCTTTTTGGACGGCCTGTCCGCTTTGGTGAGCCTCGATGTGCGGTTGCAAAATGGCGACGGCCTGTTTCATGGTGCGGGCTGTCTTTACCACCTGCGGCAAAAACATTTTGCCCTGTCCGAAGAGATCGCCCACGGTATTCATGCCATCCATCAGTGGTTCTTCTATGATGGTCAGCGGGTTTTCGTAAACGGTCAGCGCTTCCGCCAGATCCTCTTCGAGGTGTTGTCCGATGCCTTTGATCAGACAGTAGGCGAGACGTTCCTGCAACGAACGGGTGCGCCATTCGTCCTCTTTCTTTTCTATGGTTTCGTTGCTGCTGTCGGTTTTGATTTTTTCGGCCAGTTCGATCAGTCGTTCGGTGGAGTCGGGTCTGCGATCGAAGATCACATCTTCCACCCGTTCGAGCAACTCTTTGTCGATTGATTCGTATACCTGCAACATACCGGCATTCACAATGCCCATGTCCATTCCGGCCTGGATGGCATAATAGAGAAATACCGAATGCATCGCTTCACGCACCGTGTTGTTGCCGCGGAACGAAAACGAGAGATTGCTAACCCCTCCGCTCACTTTCGCATACGGTAGGTTCTGCTTGATCCATTCCGTCGTACGGATAAAGTCGATAGCATAACGGTTGTGCTCTTCCATACCAGTGGCAATGGCCAGTACGTTCGGGTCGAAGATTATATCCTGCGGCGGAAAGCCCGCCTTTTCGGTTAATATTTTATAGGCGCGTCCGCAAATCTCGATGCGGCGCTCGAAGGTGTCGGCCTGGCCTTTTTCGTCGAAAGCCATCACCACTGTAGCGGCTCCGTATTGGCGAATGGTGCGGGCATGATGCAGAAAGACCTCTTCACCCTCTTTCAGGCTGATGGAGTTGACCACCGCTTTTCCTTGCAGACATTGCAGGCCGGCTTCGATCACCTCCCATTTCGAGGAGTCGATCATGATGGGGAGCTTGGCGGCATCCGGTTCCGACATCAGGTAGTTGAGGAACGTCACCATCTCCTCTTTGGCTTCGAGCATGGCATCGTCTATGTTTACGTCGATGATTTGCGCACCATCTTCCACCTGCTGACGGGCAATACTTACAGCCTCTTCGTATTTCTTTTCGGCGATCAACCGCAAAAATTTGCGCGATCCGGCCACGTTGCATCGTTCGCCGATGTTGACGAAATTGTTTTCAGGAGTAATCTCCAGTAATTCTAATCCCGAAAGACAGGTGTTGGTTGATTCTGAAACCGGTTTTCTTACCTTTTTGCCTTCAACCAGCGTGTAATATTTTGCAATGTGATCGGGGGTTGTGCCGCAGCATCCGCCAATAATATTGACCAATCCTTCTTCGAGGTATTCTTTGATCTGTTCGGCCATCATGTCGGGTGTCTCGTCGTACGCTCCGAAACGGTTGGGTAGTCCGGCATTGGGGTGCGCGCTTACATACCAGGGTGCAAAAGCAGACAACTCTTCGAGGTATGGTTTCAGGTCACGGGCACCGAATGAACAGTTGAGCCCCACCGAAAGCAGATCGGCATGAGAGATGGAAGCCAAAAAAGCACGGATGGTCTGTCCCGAGAGAGTACGACCACTCTTATCGGCTACCGTTGCAGAGAGCATCAGGGCTGCTTTAATGCCGGTTTTTCCCATTGCGAGGTTGGCGGCAAGAATGGCGGCTTTGGCATTGAGTGTGTCGAAAATGGTTTCGATGAAAATGGCATCCACGCCGCCTTCGAGCAGCGCTTCGATCTGTTCCTGATAGGCAACCGTCAGATCGTTGAAGGTTACGCTACGGAAAGCTGGGTTGTTTACATCCGGAGAAAGAGAGGCCGTTTTATTTGTAGGTCCAACTGAACCGGCTACAAAGCGGGGCTTGTCAGGATTTAATGCTGTAAACTCATCAGCCAAACGGCGCGCCAGTTTGGCGCCTTCCAGATTGATGGTGCGAACCTGCGCTTCCATTCCGTAATCGGCCATCGAGATGGCTTGTGCGTTGAATGTGTTGGTTTCGATGATGTCGGCACCAGCTTCCAGATATTGACGGTGTATTGTCGAAATGATGTCCGGTTGCGTGAGGCAAAGCAGGTCGTTATTCCCCTTCTGTGGAATGGAAACCCCGGCAAAGAGCTCTCCTCTGTATTGTTCTTCGGAGAGTTTATAGCGTTGAATCATCGTTCCCATTGCTCCGTCAAGAATGAGAATGCGATTCTGTATTACGTCTTTTAATTGCATGTGCTTAGTGTTTAATGTTTAGTGTTTAATGACTCCCCGTTTTTTATCGGGACTTCAACCTAAGAGTAAAAAAATCGGAAGAATCTTGCAAGAGAGATTCTTTTTTACTTCTTCAAATTTTCACCTCTTCGCTTCTGGCGCGGTAAAGTTTTATCCAGTTTGCCAACCCATAGATGGCCATCAGTGTAAAAATAAGGTATTCGAGCGAAAAAAACTGGATGCCTTTCAGCCAGTACATGACGGTACAAATTATATCGATGACGATCCAAACTATCCAGTTTTCTATTTTGCGTTGCGCCAGCATCCAGTTGGCCAGAATGCTGAGTACGGCTACAAACGAATCGGGATATGGATATGCTGCCGGGGTGGGGAATACAGTGGGCATTATCTGATGAATATGGCTCATGAAATAGCCAATGCCAATGGTGCCGACAATCATCAATATAATATGCACGATTCGTCCCCTGATGGTTAAAAGTGTTATCGGCGTTTGCTCTTCTGTTTTCATGCCGTACCAGTATATCCACCCGTATATTCCGGTGATGACATAGTAGACCTGAAGAAACATGTCGCTGTAGAGGCTTACCTGATAGTAGAGGATAAAAGCCAAAACGAAATTGACGAGCCCTACCGGCCATGACCAAATGTTCGACTGAGTGGCGAGAATAACGGCCAGGATACCGGTCACTGTGCCGAGGAGTTCCACCAGACTCATTTTATATCCTAAAAATTCGGCAATAGTATAATTAATACTTAAAAATTCAGTCATTTAAATGTTGTAGCAAAGTGGGTTTGGCGGTCATCAAATTCCAGTACAAAAATACAACACAGCCGTCGTAATTGCAAGTTGAGCAGCACAGCCGGGCAGCACAGTGCCGAGGGAGCTCTGAAATCGCAGTATCTGCAACTTTTCCCGCCTCCAAAATAACTTTAAAACGAATCTGTTATATCCAAACATTTTTGTACATTTGCAGGCATTAAAAATTCAACCGATGAGCGAAAGAAAACCTATTAAAACAGCCTTTGTATCAGTCTATCACAAAGACAAATTAGATGTTATCATCCGTGAATTACATGCACAGGGTGTCGCATTTATCTCCACAGGAGGTACTCAAACCTTTATTGAATCACTGGGAATCCCATGCCAGGCAGTAGAAAATCTGACCGGTTACCCCTCTATTTTCGGTGGTCGTGTTAAAACTTTGCACCCAAAAGTTTTTGGTGGTATCCTCTATCGTCGTGACGAAGCCGGAGACCTAGATCAGGTTGCTCAATATGAGATTCCTACCATTGATTTGGTAATTGTGGATCTTTATCCTTTCTCTCAAACGGTCGCTTCAGGTGCTTCTGAACAAGATATTATCGAAAAAATAGATATTGGTGGTATTTCTCTTATTCGTGCTGCTGCCAAAAACTTCAACGACGTGATTATTGTTGCATCGCAGGCACAATATCAGCCGCTGTTGGACGTTATTACCGAAAACGGTGCTTCTACCACGCTGAAAGAACGTAAATTCTTCGCTAAAGAGGCTTTCGCAGTTTCTTCGGGTTACGATAGCGCAATTTTCAATTATTTCGATGGTAACGACGGAAGTTATTTTCGTGCTGCCGACGACAATGCAAAAGTATTGCGCTATGGTGAAAATCCTCACCAACAGGGTGTATTCTACGGCGATTTCGATGCAATGTTCGAACAGTTGCAGGGTAAGGAAATTTCTTACAACAACTTGTTGGATATTGATGCTGCCGTTAATTTGATCAACGATTTCGACGAAGTAACTTTTGCCATCCTCAAACACAACAACGCTTGCGGTATTGCTTCGCGTCCTGCTGTGATTGATGCTTGGAAAGCTGCTCTCGAAAGTGATCCTGTTTCTGCTTTCGGTGGCGTTTTGGTTACCAATGCCGTGATCGATAAAGCAACGGCTGAAGAAATCACCAAGATTTTCTTCGAAGTGATCATCGCTCCCGATTACGATGTAGATGCACTCGAAATTCTAACACAAAAGAAAAACCGTATCATTCTCGTTCAGAAAGATGCCAAATTGCCGACCAAACAGTCGCGTACGGTGTTGAACGGTATTTTGGTACAGGATAAAGATACTAAGATCGAAACTGAAGAAGACCTGAAGGTGGTAACGAAAAAAGCCCCGACAGCAGCCGAAGTGGAAGACCTTCTTTTTGCAAACAAAGTGGTAAAACACTCCAAGTCGAACTCTATCGTTCTTGCTAAAAACAAACAGTTGTGTGCAAGCGGTGTCGGTCAGACTTCACGTGTGGATGCACTGAATCAGGCAGTGGAAAAAGCACAAAACTTCAAAATGGAGTTGCAGGGTGCAGTAATGGCATCGGATGCCTTCTTTCCTTTCCCTGATTGCGTACAGATTGCCAACGAAGCAGGTATCACAGCAGTAATTCATCCGGGTGGTTCTATCCGCGATAATGACTCTGTGGAAGCTTGTGATGCAAACGGTCAGTCGATGGTGATGACCGGTTTCCGTCATTTCAAACATTAAAATAAAGATTTAAGAACCAAGAGCCAGGAACCACGACAAACTGCTATCGTTTTTTTGAACTGATTTTTGGCTGTAAGTAATATAAAGAGTGAGATTGTTCTGAATATGTATGAGAAGTCAGGTAGTTTATCTTGGTTCTTGTATCTTGATTCTTGGTTCTATCATTTGATAAAAATAAAAATTCATTCATAACCAACTGAATAATGGGATTATTTTCATTGACACAAGAAATCGCTATTGACCTTGGAACGGCCAATACGATTATCATTCATAACGACAAGATCGTTGTGGACCAGCCTTCGGTGGTTGCCCTCGATCGTCGTACCGACAAGCTGATCGCTGTCGGCGAACGTGCCCGTCAGATGCAAGGGAAGGTTCATGAAGACATTCGTACCGTGCGTCCTTTGCGCGACGGTGTGATTGCCGACTTCTACGCTGCCGAGCTGATGATCCGCGGTATGATTAAAATGCTGCAAACACAGAAGACATTCTTCACTCCATCATTGAAAATGGTGGTTTGTATTCCTTCTGGTAGCACCGAAGTTGAGATTCGTGCTGTGCGCGACTCTTCTGAACACGCCGGCGGACGTGAAGTTTACATGATTTACGAACCAATGGCTGCTGCTATCGGTATCGGACTCGATGTTGAAGCTCCGGAAGGAAACATGGTAGTTGATATCGGGGGTGGTACAACCGAAATTGCCGTGATCTCTCTTGGCGGTATAGTTACCAACAAATCTATACGTATTGCCGGTGACGATTTGACAGACGATATTGTAGAGTATATGGGTCGTCAGCATAACATGAAGGTGGGCGAACGTACTGCCGAAATGATTAAAATGAACGTAGGTGCAGCTCTGACTTCATTGGAAGATGCTCCGGAAGACTTTGTGGTACGCGGCCCGAACCGTATGACCGCGCTTCCGATGGAAGTGCCTATTTCTTATCAGGAAATTGCTCACGCTCTCGATAAAACCATTTCGAAGATCGAAACGGCTGTGTTGAGTGCGCTTGAACAAACTCCTCCCGAATTGTATGCCGATATCGTTCGTAACGGTATCTACCTTGCGGGTGGTGGCGCCTTGCTGAAAGGCCTTGATAAGCGTTTGGCTAATAAAATGAATATTCCATTCCACATTGCCGACGATCCTCTCCATGCTGTTGCGCGTGGTACGGGTGTTGCTTTGAAGAATGTAAACCGTTTCTCGTTCTTGTTGCGATAACAGGCAACCATAAAAATCAGGCATGGAACAACTGTTGCGATTTTTGATGCGCTATGGGGTCTATTTCCTCTTCGTATTTCTGGAGGCAATCTCTTTTGTCGTCATTGTCAATCAAAATAGTTTTCAACGTGCCTCTTTTTTATCGTCGAGCAATTATATTTCGGCTTCGGTCTATTCGGCAGCCAACTCTTTCGTGGAGTATTTCGGACTGTCAGAAGCCAATAAACAGCTATCCGACGAGAACAATCAGCTTAAAAATAGAGTTGTAAGGCTCGAAGCCGAGTTGGCACAACTTACAGATACCACAGACAGACGTCCTTTGGTGCTGGCGGATAAAGAATATCAGTTTATTGCTGCTAAAGTAATCAGCAATAGTGTCAATAAGCTGAAAAACTCTATTACGCTCAACAAAGGTCGTTTGGATGGTATTGAACCGGAAATGGGTGTGATCAACAATCAGGGTGTGGTTGGCGTGGTTAGCGCGGTGACCGACCATTATGCATCTGTAATACCGGTTCTTAACTCCAAATCACGTATTAGCTGTAAATCAAAACGGTCTAATGATTTTGGAGTACTACTCTGGAATGGCATCGATCCCGATTATGTACAAGTGGATGAGGTTCCCCGCCATGCTGTGATTCATGTGCGCGATACGTTGGTAACCAGCGGATTCTCATCTATTTTCCCCGAGGGTATTCCTGTCGGATACGTCACACGGTGTGCTACTCCTGAAAATAAGAGTTACTATTCGATTGAAGCTAAAACAGCCGCTATCTTCCGCACTCTTTCGTATGTGAAGGTGGTGAAATTCAAATATAAAGAAGAACTGCGTGAAGTGCAGAAGGAGGATGAGCAATGAGTACGAATCTTGTGTTGAAACATACTTTACGCTTTATCGTGCTTGTGCTGTTGCAGGTGCTGATTTTCAATAATATCCGCTTTTTGGGATATGTCAATCCGCTTATTTATATCTGGTTTATCATCTCGTTTCCCACGGGCGTTAACCGCTCTCTGACTCTTCTGGTAGCTTTTCTGATGGGAGGGGTGATCGATATTTTCTCCAATACTCCCGGAATGTACGCTTTTGCAACTGTTTTTGTGGCTTTTGCACGTAAAGATCTGTTGCAACTGTTTGTACCCAAAGATATGTATGCCAACTATGAGCCTTCGGTCAAAGTGCTGGGGCTGCCTATCTTCCTGAAATATGTGACTTGTATGGTCATTGTGCTTCATTTGTTGTTATTTACGCTTGAAGCTTTTTCATTTCAACACTACTGGCTGGTACTTCTTAAAACAGCCATCAACTCAGTAGTCACCATCTTGCTGGTGCTGAGTACCCAAAAATTTAAGTAAGCATGATCAACGATGAGCTGCAAAACCGAAAATACGTTATCGGTGGCCTGATAGCGTTGATTATTCTGATCTTCATTGCGCGTCTGCTGTTTCTGCAGGTGTTTACCGAATCGTATAAAGAGTCTGCCGAAGGGAATGCTTTCCTGAAACGGACTATCTTTCCTCCACGGGGTCTGATTTATGACCGTTTTGGCAAACTTCTCGTTTACAACCGTCCTTCGTATGACGTGATGGTGACAATGAAAGAGGTGACTTCGCTCGATACGATGGATTTCTGTAATACATTGGGTATTACAAAAGAAGATTTCGTCGACCGTATGAATGAAATCAAAGACAAGAAGATCAACCACAATTATTCTCCCTTTACTCCTCAGGTATTTGTCAACCAGTTGCTGGCTGACGATTATGCCCGCCTGATGGAAAAACTATACCGTTTCCCGGGTTTCTCCATTCAGCAGCGAACTATCCGCGATTATGCCTACAAAGCTGCTGCTCATGCCCTCGGTTCCATCGGTGAAGTGTCGCGAACTACCATTGAGAAGGATGATTACTACAAAATGGGCGACTATATCGGTATTACCGGTTTGGAAAAGAGCTATGAAAACGAACTTCGTGGTGAAAAAGGGGTGCAGATAATGCTTCGTGATTCACGCGGACGTATAAAAGGTCGTTATGCCAATGGGGCTTACGACGAAGAACCGGTTGCCGGTAAAACGCTTCGACTGGGTCTCGATATTGAATTGCAAATGCTGGGTGAACGTTTGATGAATGGCAAACGGGGCAGTATTGTTGCTATAGATCCTTCTACAGGAGAGATACTTGCTGCCGTTTCGTCTCCCACTTATGATCCCACGTTGATGGTCGGCCGTCAGCGTTCTGCCATGTTCAAAGAATTGAATGCCAATCCCAATAAACCCTTGCTCGACCGTACGGTGATGGCGCGTTATCCGCCGGGGTCGACTTTCAAGGTGGCAAATGCGCTGGTGCTGCAACAAAACAATATAATTAACGGAGGAACGCGATACCCGTGTCATCGGGGTTATACGGTCGGTCACTTCCATCTGGCCTGCCACTCACACGCATCTCCGCTCGATCTTTACGGGGCTATTGCCAACTCATGTAATGCCTATTTTTGTGCAGGCTTGAGAGCTATGCTCGATAACGATAAATACAAAAACATTACCGAAGCGTTCAATATATGGCGTTCGGATATTATGACTTTCGGTTTCGGTAAGAAGCTCGGAGTGGATCTTCCACACGAAAATGGCGGAAATGTTCCTACGACCAAGGCCTACGACCGTGTTCACGGAAAAGGACGCTGGCGCTCGCTCAATGTGGTTTCCATTTCTATCGGGCAGGGTGAGGTGGTGGCTACCGCCATGCAAATTGCTAACCTTTGTGCCAATGTTGCCAATCGCGGATATTGGATTACTCCGCATATGGTGAAATATATTGAAAATCAACCGATTCCTGAAAAATACAAAGAAAAACATACTACTGCCATCGAGAAAAGATACTATGATGTATGTGTGCGGGGTATGGAAATGGCTATTTTGGGCGGTACTGCCAAAGGTGGTCAGATACCGGGCATAGAGGTTTGCGGAAAAACGGGTACGGCGCAGGATCCTCCCCGCAAAGATCACTCCGTATTTATGGGATTTGCCCCGAAAGTGCATCCGAAAATTGCTATTATGTGTATTGTCGAAAACAGTGGTTTCGGTGCTACGTATGCAGTGCCCATCAGTAGTTTGATGATAGAGTTTTACCTGCGCAGGAAAATTTCTCCTCAGCGTCAGGAATTGCTGGATAGAATGGCAAGTACCGTTTTGATACATAATTATGGAACGCAGAATAAGATTAGCACAGACAATTGATTGGTGGATTGTTGCTCTTTACCTGATTATGATCATATTCGGGTGGTTCAACGTGTACGGTGCAAGTTACGACTATACCCAGACTACTTTTTGGGGGTTCGAATACCGCTCCGGAAAACAGTTGATATGGATTGCCTGTGCGCTGGTCATAGCCGGATCTATTCTGTTGATCGACGGGAAGATATACGAGCAGATGGCCAACCTGTTTTATTGGGCAATGCTCCTGCTACTACTGGTCACCATATTTATAGCGCCGAATATAAAGGGGTCCCACTCCTGGCTGGTATTTGGCCCTGTAAGTTTTCAGCCGGCCGAGCTGGCAAAGCTGGCTACAGCACTGGCAATGGGGAAGTTTATCAGTAAGACGGGCTTCTCTATGGGGAACCGGCGTGACGCGATAGGGGCGATAGGGCTCATTATGTTGCCCTGTATGCTCATTATTCTTCAGTCGGAAACCGGATCGGCGCTGGTATTCTTTGCCTTTTTCCTGATGCTTTACCGCGAAGGTTTGCCCGGAGTCTTCCTGATGGTGGCAGCCTGTATGGTGGTCTTGTTTCTTATCATCGTACCATTGAGCGATCTGCCCGTGTATCACAACGTGGGTTCACTGGGATTTATGCTGGCATTTATCTTTATACTGTTGGTTGTGATGGGTTGCGTAATTGCATACGAATCCGACGGGACTACCATGTTGCATATTCTTGGCGGTACAGCTGTTCTGTTTGCCATTGCCGGTTTGCTCAATATCTGGTTTGATGTACAGTACCAGATTTTTGCCCTGATCGCAGTGATTGGCGCTGCCATTTACCTGTTGTTCCTCTTTCTTTACCGGAGTAAACGTTCGTATATCTGGGTGGCGCTATTCGCTATTGGATCGGTAGGCGTTAGTTTCTCCGTCGATTATTTCTTCGATCATATTCTTGAGCCTCACCAACAGACACGTATTAAAGTGGTGCTGGGTATGGAAAAAGACCCCAAAGGTGTTGGTTATAACGTGAATCAGTCCAAAATTGCTATCGGTTCGGGCGGCTGGGTTGGAAAAGGCTTTTTGAACGGTACTCAGACCAAACTGAAATACGTACCCGAACAGGATACCGACTTTATCTATTGCACCATTGGCGAAGAACACGGATTTGTAGGTGCTGCCGGAGTGTTATGTTTATTCGGACTGCTCTTTTACCGGATCATGCGGATAGCGGAGAATCAGCGCGACACCTTTACCCGGGTTTACGCCTATTCCATAGTGAGTATAATGCTCTTCCACGTATTGATAAATGTGGGGATGGTGTTGGGGATAACGCCCGTAATCGGTATTCCGCTACCTTTCTTTAGTTACGGAGGTTCTTCGCTCTGGTCATTTACTGTCATGTTGTTTATTTTGCTTCGTCTGGACATGACACAGAAAGCCCGCTTTAGATAAAAATACACAGAACAATTCCGGTTGTTTATTTAATAGAAAAATAGCATATATTTGCAGGGCATAAACATCTAACTATGCCTCACAAATTCAGACAGCTTGTCGAACCTGCTATTTGGCTTACCGCTCTTGTATTGCTATTCTTTATGGACACTTCAAAGGATAGTGCTTCTTTTTGCCTTTTCAAAATGGTGGGCTTTCACTCCTGTCCCGGATGCGGCATCGGACATGCCATGCACGACGCTTTGCACTTAGATTTTGCGCGTTCGTTTCACGAGCATCTGCTGGGCATTCCTGCCCTACTAATCATTCTGTATACAACAATCAAATCATTATACACACTTAAACCACACAAAAGCCATGGATCAACAAAAATTATTTATGATGCTTCCCGGCATGCAGCCGGATGAACTGATTTTCATTCAGACTCTGACAGAAGACATGACAGAGAATCAGCAGCAACAGTTTATCTCTTTATATGCAGGCCGTCGCAAAGAACAACAGACAATGCTGATTATGACTTTGATCGGTTTTCTGGGTGTGGCAGGGTTGCAGCGCTTTATGCTGGGTGAAATCGGTATGGGTATCCTTTACTTCCTTACCGGAGGATTATGCTGTATCGGAACCATTATCGACCTGATCAATATCCGCGAAATGACTTTCCGTTACAACAAAAATCAGGCAGCCGAAGTCGCAACAATGATAATGTCGATGAAGCGATAAAAATGATACAGGTGCAATGTATCTTCAACGAAAGCTCTCACATTGTGAGGGCTTTTTTTGTTTTTACGGTTCAGAACCCGTATTCCGAAGCTATGGCCACCAGTTCGGCAGTGTTGCGGGCATTGGTTTTGCGGAGAATATTGCTCCGGTGCTTTTTTGAAGTGTCCTTGCTGATGCAAAGCAAATTGGCAATCTGTTCGTCGGTTTTGCCCCGCATTATCATGCCCAGTATCTCAGTTTCGCGGTTAGTAAGTGTGGAGATAAGAGGGTGGTGCCTGAGCTGACGAATGGTTTTCAGTACACGGCTCAGTTGCGTTTGCGAGAGCATTAGTGACGAGAGAACCTGAGCCACTACTACTGTTTGAAGGGGCTTGCCGTCAGGTGTTGTTTTCATCACACGTCCGTGTTCATATGTGTAGAAGTAATCATTACTCTCTTTGGGCCGTAAGCGCCTTATGGTGACAACGCTTTCGATTTTCGCGGCTCCCTGTTTCATCTCCACCTTGTGGTTGAAATGCTCTACTTCTTCGGGATGACATAGCTGAGAATAGAAGCTACCTTCCATCGCACGGATCTCTTCGAGCGAATAACCCAGCAAGTCGCACCCGTACTGATTCATCCACAACGTGCGGCATTCAGAATCCTCTTTATTGTCAGCTATCTCTTTTATATAGACCAATGCAGGTATTGCATCGACTATCTCTCTCAAAAATATCAGTTCATCTTTCTCTTTACGATGTTTTGTCATTGTGCTCGATTTAGGTTTAATTGAAATGGGCATTAAATGAAAATACTACAAAAGTAGTATTTTGTGGTAAATTAAAAACGCTATTATTGATAAAATAAAAATAAAGTTTATTTGTTGAAAACATAAGGGATGCAGCTTGTAGACGAAGTGTCTGTCACCAGCGGCTTTCAGTAGGTTGGTACCTGAGTTGTTTGTTTTGTCATAAAGAGGATGTTTTGATAAAAATAATGGGTTTTATGCTCTCGATTTGACAAAAACGATATTATGTGAGAAGTAATCCAACGGATTCAAGAAGTAATCGTGAGGAAAACATTTTGCATCGTAACAGAACAAGAAGTAATCCGCAGGAAAACTTTCAACATAATCAGAAAACATGAAGTAATCGTGAGGATTCAGGAAGTAATCCGCAGGAAAACATCTTGCATCGTAAGAAAACAAGAAGTAATCGTGAGGATTCAGGAAGTAATCCGCAGGAAAACTTCAAACATTGTCAGGAAATAGAAAGTTATTTAGAGGAAACAAGAAGTAATCCGATGGATGCAAAGGAGGAAAACAAGAAAACTTCCCTGCACTGTTTGTGTATTAGAAAGAATAATGATGAAGTCATTTTGATTTTTCTAAAACAATATAGTTTCGCTCCTATGGAGCTCTAAAAAACATTGTTCAATCATTTTTCTACCATAATATCGCTTCTCTGAAGCTCAATAAATGCTCCTTTAGGAGCAATATTATGGTAGTAATTATGATATTTCACGAATTATAAGCTCCGTAGGAGTGACATTATAAAAAGGCAAGATGACTTCGATAAGCATTTGAATCATTTCAATAATTAATCCATTTTATTAATCTAAAAATGTAACACGTATGAGTAAAGATCATGTAGTTCTCGATTTTTTGAGATTATCCGTTATCGAAAAAGTAGGTTTCGGTAATTCTGTTGTATCAAGTATGACGGGCAGCTCCGTTTTTACAAATCCCGATGTGTCTTTGGCAACCGTTAACGCAAAAAACGACCTGTTGGAGTCGCGTTTTGAAGCGAGCCAAAAGGGGGGTAGGGAAGAGACGAAACTAATGCATCAGGCGGAAGATGAGTGGGACGAAGTGATGCGGAAAACAGCTCTCTATGTTGATCGCATTGCCGATGGCGACGGCGCCCTTATCCTGAATGCCGGATTTAACCTTGCCAAAAAACGTGCGCCGGGACAGCGTGCAGAGTTTGTGACCGAGAATGACGACAAATCGGGGACGGTGCAGCTTCGCCGTGCCGCGGTGGATGGAGCAACTGCCTATATATGGCAATATGCCAAAGAGCCGCTGCCTGCCGATGATAGCGGATGGACAACGGGAGCCACCACGGCAAAAGCTTCGGCTGCTATTGCAGGGCTTACCCCGCTCACCCGTTACTGGTTTCGTGTGGCGGCAGTGACCCGGCAAGGCACTTCGGCCTATACCGGACCGGTGATGCTGGCTGTAGTCTGATAGCTAGCGTGGCATCTGTTTTGGTCTGTTGAAGGAGGGTTTCTCATTACGGGAAACCCTCCTGTTTTTATATTCTGGCAGCTCTTTCTGTAAAGCTTTCAATGCGTTTTTTAAGAGTGTGTGGTGAAAATTATTACGAAATATTACCTCTTTATCTGTAAATATTATCAGAATGTTAAAGAAATTTGGTATGTTTGCGGGATGAAAGTTAAACAAGTAGGTAGTGCCAGTATGGAAATGGGTGAGAGGGAGATGATTCTTTTGAGAGATTGAAATATTTATTATGGTTACAAACCTCATTGGTTATAGAAACAAGATACCGTTTTGCTCAATCTTGCGTGAAAAAGGGGCTAAACTTACGCCAAGGATTATTTATTAATCATCTATTATTTGTTACTTAAAATATTATTTATTATGGCGGATCTAAAAGAAATTGGACATAATATTGTCTTGAAAAATTTTGTCATTCATAAGTTAATTAAAGATGCCGGGGTAAGACGAACGGTTTTAAAATTAGCAAATACAACACTTGCAATTACAGACAAGGAAAAGAAGTTTATTGGAAGAGTTAATTATGCTTACAACAAAAAATCAGGACCTACTTTTGGAATTTTTGATAAAGGAAATGGATTTCAAGATGCTTTGCAGAAAATGATAGATGGTGATATTGATTTCTTGACATTCTCTACAGAATCAATGAAATATTATGATAAAGCTATTGTTCAAAGTGCTCCTGCTACTGGAGGATTTGTAATCTTTGCATATTTCACAAATACGGATAAACAGTGTGATTATTTACTTGTCTTAGCCATAAATAACAAGGATGGCTATTCCTTTAACGAGGATAATTTAACATTAGAAGGGATTAAGGATGTTGATTTATCTAAAATTGATATTGCAAGTTTGATAAATATTACAAAATGGCAAAATGTAGAAGCTGAAAGAGATGTAGAAAGTAAAACATATCTCTCTTTTGTTCGTGGAAACAAAACATTGAGTTTTTATTTTATGTCATTTATCGGTTGTGCAAATAAACAAACTAGTACAGAGTCTTCTAAGCGCTTAATGCAAGCTCTTGATAAATATTGCAAATATAAGGAGTATGATAAAAAGAAGACCACAGATATAAAAAATGCGATCAGTCAATTTGGTATAGAATGTATTAATCAAAAAAAAGGAATCTCGTTGGCTGCGATATCTGCACTTGTTGATAGTGAAAATCCATATGAATTTCAAGAATTTGCTTCTGATGATGAGAACGAGGTTAATGATGTTATTAGTGGGGATCGAGCTATATTTAAAAATATAAAGTTGACTAAATATAAAGATGATAATATGATCATTGAATTCAACAATCAGCTATTATTGTCGAAGCAGATAATTTATGATAAAAAAAAGCACATTTTGACTATAAATAGAATTGAATTAGATTTATAAGATAATTAGAATCATTTTATAATGGACATAGACCAAAAAATAATAGACATACTTGAAAGATGCACAGTAGATGACGATGAATTGAATATACAGGACTATTTAGCTGTGAATTTGGATATTGTTTCTTATTTGATCGATAAAGAATGTGTTAGTGAAATATTGAACAATAAAGGAGACGTTATATATAAAGATGATATTAAAATTGGTGATCATATTTCATTAAAATTATCGCCATACAAATTAAGTGTACTTGGATATTATATCTCTTTTGAGGCATTTATATTGAACAATAAACTTCATGTACCTGCTGAATTTTATATTAAGGAATTTGATTTCTTGTCTACTAGTTCAAATAGTCCAAAACCATTTTCAATTCAAAAATACGAAGCTATCATTAAATTAATTGAAGCATTAGAATCTATTAGTGAAGTATCAAGTAATGTTATAGATATTAAGAACTTATTCATAGTTAATAAAGATACGAATATGCTTGTGGTGGCAATAGATTATGTAAGCAAGGATATAGAACAATGCGATATTGATTTTAGTATTATAGAAGATTTATGTGATACATTTACAAACCACAATAACGAAAAGAAAATGTTGTTTGTGAATGAGTTAATTAATTTTTTAATGCCGGTTGAAGAGACTCTGAGGTTTGAGTTTTTGATAAGCAATATTAGAATTTACTATTCTCATTGTTTACAAAGTTATGAGTATTATATAAGAAATTTTTCTTTCAATAAGTTCAAATTAGAACTTGATAATGCTACTCTTGATTATTCGAGAAAAATCCAATCTGTTATTAATGATGCTCAAAGTAAATTGATAGCTATACCTGCAGCTTTTGTTTTAGCATGTGCAACAATTGATTTCACCAATATCAATTCATTGAAGAATATCCTATTAATAGGAAGTTTATATGTTTTTTCCCTGTTGATTGATATTTTTATTAGGAATCAGCATAGTGCATTAAAAATGATACAATGTGATATTAAAAGCTATCAAGATACATTTATGTCAGGAAATACTTTGAATGAAGAAGCTTCAATTAGCTTTAGACGTGTAAACAAGGAGCTAAAGCATCAAAAGGGACGTTTACTTCTGATTAGAATTATCGCATGGGCTATACCTATATTCTTTTCATTTGTGTTGTTATTTTTCATCAACATTAAAACTTTATTGATAACAATCTTAGCATCATTTATAAATGTTTGAATTTTCATACATGCAGATATAAAATATACGACACATGGAATTGCCTAAAATAATAAATATATGTTTACATTCTATTGGGAATAAACATAATGGAGAAGATATTTGCCTGTCTTCACAATATTTAAATGTCTCAAAAGATATAAAAGAGACTCTTGTCTCATATTTTATTCTCCCATTTCAATCGGATGTGCACTATAATTTTTACCATGAAAGTGATATAAATCTAAATGAAGTGTTTGTCTATGTAAATAAGATATTTAATAATCCAAACAATCTATTAGAACAATCTGTATATCTAACCAAGCATTTATTTGAACAAAGTAACCATCCGAAAATTAAAGGAGGAGAGTTTTATATAGTCCATTTCCAAGACTGTATTCTTGATGGTTCAACCATGGATGCTGTAGGATTGTTTAAATCTGAGAATAAAGAAACCTTTTTAAAAGTATTTCAATCGGGTGATGGGTTTGAAATTGAGAGAGAATACGGCGTCAATATTAATAAACTAGACAAAGGATGTTTGATTTTTAATACTGAGCAGGAAAATGGCTATGTTGTGGCGGTTGTTGATAATACCAATAAAGGTGTGGATGCTCATTATTGGATAAATGATTTCTTACATATAAGACCTCGAAAAGATGAATACTATGATACACAGAATATACTTTCGTTGTGTAGAAATTTTATTACCAAAGATCTTCCACTGCAATTTGAAACGACAAAAGCAGATCAAGTTGATTTACTAAATAAAGCAGTTAAGTTTTTCAAAGAGAAAGAGACATTCAATCTGTCTGACTTTACAAAGGAAGTGATCGAACAACCTGCAGTAATAGAAAGTTTTAATAAATACAAAGTAGATTATGCCAAAGAACGAGAGATTGATATTTCAGAAAGTTTTACCATTTCAAATTCAGCAGTAAAAAAGCAAGCACGTTCGCTTAAAAGAATTATTAAACTCGATAAGAACTTTGATATTCTGATTCATGGCACCCGTGATCTGATCGAGCAAGGGATAGAAGAAGACGGAAGAAAGTATTACAAGATATATTATAGAGAGGAGAGATAAAAAGTAAAATAAATAAAGAATGTTGAGAACTCTCCGTTAACACAGGACTTCTTACCCGTGCAGAAGAGGAAATGAAAGCATTTGTTTAATTATAATTAAATGATGGAATCGAAAGTTGGATTTTATTTGAATGAACTAAAAAAGCTAGTCTCTACAGAGAGAAATGGAGAATTTATTTATAGAGGACAAAAATCAGCTGTTTGGGGATTGCAATCAAGTGCTCAGCGAAGAATAGATAGACAAAGTAAACTTGATAATAGAAAATTTAATTTTAATGACTTTGTTATATATCATAAACAGATTATAGATAAAGCGAGATTCTTGGGCCATGATAATCAAGGTAAACTATCTGATTTAGATATATTAGCTGAAATACAGCATCATGGTGGAGCTACATGTCTTACAGATTTTACTACTAATTTTTTGGTGGCACTTTGGTTTGCATCTCAAGATGTCACTAATGAGGAATTAAAGAACATTGACATATTAAATCTTCCTAATGATAATGATTGTATTGGTAAGAAAATCACAAATAAACATGGTAGAATCTTTATTGTTAACATAATGCATGATAAGAATTTTGATATGTTATATCCTATTAGACAAACAAAACCTACTGATAGGATTGATAAATTATTAGAAAAAAAGTCTCAGTTTAATGGCTTAAAAAAACATTTGAACCTCGTTTTTGGTTGTGGAAACCAACGCGTTTAAATAATAGAATTGTGAAGCAAAATAGTATTTTTATGTTTGGTTTATCACAATTTGATAATATTGAGGCAAAATCTCTTTATATTCTTCCTAAGGACAAGAAAAAAATACGGGAAGAGTTAGAAAGTATCTTTAACTTGTCATCGGAATCTATTTTTGATGATTTACCTGGATTTTCGTATGAAGCTAATGGAACAAATATTCCAATTAGCCATAAAATTTTTGAACGGCGGAAATGCTTTGATGTAGGACGTAGATTATATAAGCAAGGTGAATATGCAATAGCGATCAAATATTATAATAAAAATATACATTGCAAGGATCCGGCTAATTTAGATTGTATATGTGACCATAAAAAGTCCTGTAACTCTATTGATGACGTTTCAATATTCTTTGAAAGAGGGAAGTGTTATTATCAGCTCATTATAAATAACAATAACAATCAAAATTTAGCATTAAATGATTTTGAAAAAGTGTTGTCGCTTATCAAGCCAACGCATAAATTACTGAATATAGTTAATAATTACAAATTGATTCTTCTATGTATATTAGAAAAATATGAACACGCTTATGAATTTTGTGATAAGCTTATAAAGAATGAAAAAATTAGAATATCTGAAAAAAAAGAATTTTATTTTGGAGCCCTAGAATTGTCTATTTTGTTAGCGGATGATGCTAAATATGATATTGAGTTGAATAGGATAAGATTAGAATCTAAATTGAAAACTGAGCATGGAGATATTTTGCTCTATTTTTTTGAATGCATACACCAAAAAATAGAATATGGAGAGTTTGAAAGAAATGCTATGATAAAAATTAGAAATATTAAAACATTTGAGCCTCAGTTGAATTGGGGGTTTGACAATATCTTAGCTTTTGTAAGAAAAGATAGTGATATAAATCGACTTTTAATTTGTCAAAAGATGATTGAAATTCAACAAGAATTACTAGATAATGAATTAAAAGTCATCGAAAATAAAATGAGTTAGCTCACCGCTAGCGCGGATCTCCTGATCCGTGCTATAAAAGAACCCTTGGTTCTCCCCATGCTCTCGCGTGAAATAAAATTCAGGGGAACGTCTTGGTTCGTCGAACAAAAAAGAATGCCTGAGTATGACTCCGCTAGCGCGGGTTTACGAACACATGTAATCGCTGCTAGCGCGGATCTCCTGATCCGTGCTAAAAAAAAATAACTGTCTGTACTGTTTTATGTTTTTGATTTGTATCAGGAATTTCGTGGTTTGCATTCAGTAAGAATCTCACTCAAAATGTGTGGGAGAAGCAAAGATAATAATGTTAATTCCAAAATTGAATGTGGATGCTATATTAAAGGTTATGGTTGAATATTGGTATATATGGTTATTGTTAATCATATGTTTTTGTTATAGATTATTGAGACCAAAAATAAAAGGAATTGTTGGAGAAAAAGCTGTAGCACTTATACTTCTAAGATTAAATCGAACTAAATACATCGTTATAAATAATGTTGTTTTAAAAGTTGGTGGCAAGACTACTCAAATTGACCACTTAGTGATTTCGGATTTTGGATTGTTTGTGATTGAAACAAAGAATTATAAGGGTTGGATTCTGGGCGGAGAAAATTCTGAATATTGGACTCAGGTTATATTTAAACGAAAAGAGAAGTTATATAATCCAATCCGTCAAAATTATGGACATGTTCAGGCGTTAAAATATTATCTTAGAGAATTTTCCAATGTGAAATATATTCCAATTGTTGTTTTTTCTTTACGTTCTACTTTAAAAGTGAACACAGTATCAGAAGTGGTCAATACGGCTAAACTTATAAAAACAATTAAAAAATACAGAGAAATTATTCTTGAAGAATTTGAAAAAGAGGCTATTCTAGAAAAAATTAATTCTGTCAATATAAAAAGTACAACATATAACTATAGAAAGCATATTCTATCAATTCAGCAAAGAACAAAAGAACGCAAGAAATTGATTGAAAATAATATTTGCCCACATTGCGGTGGAAATCTAATATTACGCAGAAGTAAGTTCGGTAAATTCAAAGGATGTAGTAATTTTCCGAAATGTACTTTTTCAATAACTAACTAATACCAGACTCTCACCGCTAGCGCGGATCTCCTGATCCGTACAAAGTAGAGATAAGCTAGTGTGGAATGGCATAGCTCACCCCTAATTAGCTCCGCTGATTTTCAATTCCCCTGTAGGGGACTTGGGGACAGTGCAAACAGGAGAGTTTGAGAAATGAGATTGTTTTTCTTAGGCAGATTGAAGCCCCTACAGGGGTTTGGGGTAGAACACTAAAGCATCAGGGCTAAAGCCCGAATAGGCTAAGGTCTTGTAGACTCCGTCCTGAAGGACGGAGTTATGTTCCTCTGGATCTGAGTAGCGTGTATTGAATCAATTCCGTTGATACGGGGTGATACATTTATAACTGATTAGCTTTGCTGAATGTTGTTTGTGGATGCAATCCAGTTTGGTTTTGGACACAATTTACGCTACCGCGAGATTTACGCAAAAGGGGACAGCTATAAAGCAAATGATAAATAACTAAGAATAAGAGCTGCAACAACAAACAATTTATTCATTCAAATCAATTCAGCCATGAAACGAACATGTTGTATTACAATGACTCTGATTTGTTTGCTCTCCCTCTCTGTTAGTAGTGTGGCGCAAACCAGAAACGAAATTATAAAGAAGGCAGATCTCTACTTTAGTAAAGATGATTACGAAGGTGCCGAAAAGTTGTATAAAAAAGCAATTGAGATGTCGGACGCTCAAAGTGAAGATCTCTATGTTTTATATACTAACATGGGAACCGTACAACGACGTATTGATAAAAAGCAGGAAGCCCTTGCATCATACAATATGGCAATCAGGTTGAATCCGAATAATGTATTTATATTGAACAACCGAGCCTCTCTTAAAGGTCAGCTGAAAGATTATAAGGGGGCGCTTTCTGACTATGAACAGGCCTTGTCGTCAGAACCGAGAAACACGGAATCATTGATCAATCGCAGCCATCTTTACAAAGTGATGGGCGATACGGTTGCCGCAATCAAAGATTTGAAATTCATTTTGAGTTACGATCCGGGCAATTTGCCGGCAAGGAACAATTATGGCGATGTTCTGATGAATCAAGGAAATTGTAATGAGGCAATGGCAATATTTGAAAGTCTATTGGCCGAGCATCCTAACGAACCGATTCTTGTCAATAATATTGGCGAAGTATATCTTAAAATGAAGCAGTACGAAAAGGCGATGGAATATTTCAATAGAGCAACCGATATCAAAAGTTCATATAGTACGGCTTATGTCAACCGGGGAGAAGTATACATGAAACTTGGGAAGTACGATAAAGCGAAAAAAGAGTTTCAGAAAGCGATCAAACTGGGCGACGACAGTACCAGAGTGTTTCAGTTGCTGGATCAATGCCGCTGAAAAGCAAAAAACACATCCATTCTCGTGTGAATTGAAAATCATCGCTAGCGCATATCTCCTGATCTGTGCTAAGAAGAGATAAGTTAGTGTGGAAGGGCATAGCTTAATTTACCCCTAATTAGCTTCGCTGATTTTCAATTCCCCTGTAGGGGACTTTGTCCGGTGCAAACAGGAAAGTTTGATAAATGAGATCGGTTATAGCAAGCAGATTGAAGCCCCTGTAGGGGTTTGGGGCAGAATACTAAAGCATCAGGGCTAAAGCCCGAAAAGAATAAGGTCTTGTAGACTCCGCCCTGAAGGACGGAGTTATGTTCCTCTGGTTCTGAGTAGCGTGTATTGAATCAATTTCGTTGATACGGGATGATACATTTATAACTGATTAGCTTTGCTGATTGTTGTTTGTAGATGAAAACCACTCTGGTTTTGGACACAAGTTACGCTATTGCGAAATTTGCGCCAATTGGTGCTTCTTTTCTGAATGATAATGAATTATAAACATATTATGAAAGTTTTGATTGTGTTTATTGCTCTATTCCTGAATATAACGGGTTATGTGAATGCCGTTACCTATGTTAATCCGGAGAAGAAGTGTAAAGTGGATTTTCCATGTGAATATGAGACGGATACATCTTCTATGGATTTTCCGCATCTTAAGGTGAAAACTATTCGCTTATCGGCCGATGAAGAGATTAATACCGTATTGCTTAAATATCATATCATTTACCGTTTTATTTGCGAACAATTCTATCCGACTCTCAAAAATGTAGCATCTGCCGATTTGATGACGGCCATGAAAATGTATAGTAAAAAGATGAATGAAGATTCATTTATTGGCAATAATGAAACAGTGTTGGAACAGAAACAATCCACGTTTAAAGGACTTCCGGCAATCGATTATAAACTCGAAATGAAAGAGAGTGGTTTGATGGAATGCCGAAAGGTGATTTTTAACAGGAATAAAATCTATGCACTCTCTTTTTTATGTCTCAAATCGCTGTTTAGCGAAGAGAAAATGAATGCTTATTTCAATACGTTTGAGTTGATGCAATGATTATGATACCACCGAGATAAATTCTTTGTCGGGCTTCGGTTGAAGCAAAGTAAATGAAAAACATGGGTATATGCAGTAAAGAGCAATTGCTTTGCAACCTGTTTTAGAAAGAAGATTAACCGTCTGATATATGAAAACATTTTTATTCGTACTACTTTGTGGTCTGGCTACAGTTTCAGTTTCAGGCCAAAAATCTGCTTTTCAGGCACCCGAATACAGAAGAATTGAAGCTGCCACCAACGATTCTAATTCGTCCTATTTCTATCCGGTATTGATGAATCGCTATCAGAAAGGCGACACTACCTTATCACTCAAAGATTACCAGATGCTTTATTATGGCTTCTTATCTTCTCACGACTATACCCCCCGTCAGTTTGCTTCAGTGCCGGATTCAATACAAAAACTATTGAAAAAAGATGCGCTTTCGAAGGAAGAATATGGCGCACTGATCGCTTATGAAAAAGAGTGTTTGCGAAAATTTCCCTTCAATCCTGACGATCTGTTACGTTTGTCGGAAGCTCTTTCAAAGACCGGAGATACGGAAGAGTCGCTTCGGTATAAGAAGCAATATGAAATGGTGATGGAAACGATTCTTTCGTCAGGCGACGGATTGACAGAGAAAACGGCATGGCATGTTATCGCCATCAATCACGAGTATGGTTTGTTAAAGGCGTTGGGTTATCGTTTTGGCGGGCAACAGACACTTACCGATTCGAATTGCGATTATCTGGAAGTGGGAGAGAACAAAGCGGGAATCAAAGGCTTTTATTTCGACATCAGTCAGACGCTTCGTCTTCCGGTAGACACTGTGCCGGACAATGAAGCGGAACCTTTAAATATTATCGATGGGGTGGCTCAGTACTCCCGTAATGGCGATGATGTGGATATGAGTCTGGTGGCCGGTGTCGATATAGACAAAAAAGAGATAGCCGACTGTAAGGGTACGCTTCATTTTAGTGGCATCATTCGTTTTACCACCAATGAACAAACGCATAAAGGCTTGAAATATATTCATAAACAAACTCATAACTGGATTGTTACGCATCCTTTTGCAGAATATGAGCTGGATGGTGTTGCTGTAGGAAAAGATCCCTCCCTTCAGCAAAAATTATTCGATTTGCAGCCGGGAACTATTAAAAAAATTGAGATTATTGAACCCTCTCGCAATGGAGAAAGCTGCACTGATGGAGTAATCAAAATCATTACAAAGCATTAATAAAAACATTGAGGCAAGAAAAGAATAGATTATTAGTCTTCATCTCTTAAGGGTGAAACCGGGCTAATGATTAAACAGAACCAGGAGACACTGGTTTGGAAAATAGGGAAAGGCTAGTCCAGAGCATAAATGAAATAGTAAAAATTGTTTGTCTCGGTTAATGCAAGAAGAGATTAAAATATATAGAAGTCATCTTGACTTTTCTAAAATGATGCAATTTCGCTCCTCGTATGGAGCTCTAAAACATTGTTCAACCATTTTTTACCTCCCGATATCTATCGGGAATCGCTTCTCTGAAGCTGAATAAATGCTCCTTTAGTAGTAATATTCACGAATCGAAAGTCCCGTTGGAGTAACATTGTAAAAAGCCGAAATGACTTCTGTTTCAGAATGAAAATAATGCAAACAGACAAAATAATCTTACTATGAAAAAATATCTCTGCTTTATTTTTACATTAATCAGTGCGTTACCAATTTATGCCCAGTCCGATTATTATGTGAGAGGAGATATGCTTGTTATGGGAGGATTATCCATTGTGGATCAGGGAGAAAAGAATAATGCGATTTCTTGTAAGGCTCAGATACAGGATTCGATACGAATATTTACGCCAAATGAGGTAACCGAATATGGAATGAATGGACAGAAATATTTCTCTAAATCAATTGAAATTGATGGGAAGTTGCAAAAATTCTTTTTGTTACGATTAAATTCAGAATCACCATTCGTTTATTATTTTGCCGGACATCAACGTAATTCATTTTTTGTTGAAAAAAAGAATGATAGGCTCATTGAATTGTCAGAAAATAATTATCGGCAGGTAATAGAAGATTGTACCGCACATTGCCAAACCAATAAGGAAAAACTCAAAAATCTATCGTACTCTAAGCTTGCATTTGAGCGCTATTTTTCTTCAACCGATTTTTGTAAAACCGACCATATTGCCTATTTTAAATGGGGTGTACTTGTGGGAGGTGAAGTGAGCAGGTTATCCTTGAAGAGTTCATTGAATAATAACGCTCTGAATAATTTTGATTATACACCAACGTTGGATGCATTACTCGGAATTTTTGTTGATTATCCTCTTAGCACTACTAACTTTTCCATTCATTCCGAACTCTCCGTTGCTAAAAACAGATTTCGCTATTCTACAAAACAAGGGAGTAGTGATTATGATCTCGTTGTAAATGCCACCTCAATAAGTTTGCCGGTTTTATTGCGATACACAACCACATTTAGGTCTTTTTTCCCTTTTGTGAATGGCGGCTTGATGTATGGCAATATTATACGGAACAAAGGGTTACTGAGTGTGGCATATACCAATACTTCGACTTCTGTTATTGATATAAACCATACCAATAGTGATCAGTTTATCACATCTCATCAGATTGGCATTGCCATTGGAGCGGGCGCAGAATACAGACTGAACTATAAACATTCTTTGTCGGTCGAAATTAGATATCTTATCCATACCGGACTTTCTTCTGCTAATGATATAATAAGTAACCATTTACAATTTCTTCTATCCTATAACATCTGATCTATGAATAAGTTATATCTGCTGCTTTTTGCTATGATTCTCCTTTGTTGGGGATGTTCCGATCTGGAGGTTGAGACAAAAGCATATCCATATGTTATTACCAAAGCAGTGACGGATATCAATGCATCCGGGGTTACCCTGAACGCAGAAATAGAATCGTATGGTAAGGACCAAATTGTTGATTATGGTTTTATCTGGAGTACTTCGTCCGAACAATATACGTATAGTCTGTCGGGGCTAACCGATATCAAAAAATTCACCATTCGTATTACCTCGGATTTGCAAAATGGTACGCGATATACCTGTCGTGCTTATGTGAAAACGGCAAGTAATACAGTGTTAGGTAGTGCCGTCGATTTTACAGCTATGGGTAGTAGCACTCCTACAATCAATAAAATATCTCCAGAAAGCGGTTTTGATGGTGACTTAATAACCATTACCGGAAATAATTTCAGCAATAAAACTGCTAATAATAGCGTATATGTTAATTCAGTTCAGGCTACTGTTGAATCGTCAACGAATTCATCGATAAGTTTTCGACTTCCAGAGCAAAAGTTTTCTGGCAGTACTACCGTATATGTGAAAGCAGGATCTTATCAAAGTGATCCGGTTAGTTTTTTCGTCGACGGACCAACAATTTCATCCGTTTCTGCATTATCCGGATATTCGGGAACGCACTTGATTATATCTGGTAGCAATTTGACTCATAACAATAAAGCTACAGGTGTCTATTTAGCCGGATATAATGTAAGCTGCTCTTTTAATTCGACATCTAATCAGCTTGATGTGTTGATTCCTATTCCGTATGCTTATTTATTGAATAATATAACCGGTGATATTCAGGTAACAGTAGGGATGAAGTCTGTTACTTATTCCAAACAATTTACTATTTTGACACCATGGACACAAATGGCTTCGAGATGTCCGGATGGCTGGTGCTACAATAACAATGGATTTGTTTACAACGGGAAAGGGTATTTTCTGGAATACAATACATTATTAATGTATGAATATACACCATCAGCTGATAGCTGGAAAGCGCTTTCAGGCGATCTTTTTCCGGGTATTCGTCGGAATGCATCTGTATTTATTACGTCGGGCAATTATGTTTATATGATAGGAGGTTATAATTCTCTGACGCCTTTTGGAGATTTGTGGCGATATGATCTGATTAATCATACCTGGATACAAAAAAATAATCTTCCTTTTAGTTCCAAATTTGTGACCTATTTTAGACTGAATGGCGAGATATACGTATTAACAGAAAATCAACAATTGTGGAAATGCGATTTTGATAACGAAAAGTATACACGCATGCATGATTTTCCGGCAAGTTTTCTGTCTGATTTCGGTTATACATTCGTTTTAAGCAATACAGTATATGCTGTTATTTATGGAAGTACGTATAGGTATGTTGCGTCAACCGACTCATGGACCTATTTAGGTACAAATGACTTTACAGATGATGTGTATAGTTCTTTGCCGGATAAGGGGTTTGTGATGAATAACACAGCCTATATTTTGCAGGGAGGAGAGTCATTGTACAGGTATGATGTTAGCCTAAATTCATGGACGCATGTAAGCAATTATCCGGGTTCTGGTTACTCGTATCATTTTTTCTTTGAGTTTGGAAATAAAACGTATGTAGTGGTCCCCAGTTCTCACTCTTATCCGGGAGGGCAACTCGTGTTCTTATATCAGGATCAATAAGAATATATTTTTGGCGCATCAATAGGGAATTCATCCGTCCCCTTGGATTTAGCGATTGCTGCATGTTGTTTGTGGATGCAATCCACGCTGGTTTTTGATACAAGTTACGCTTTTGCTAAATTTGCGCAAAAGGGTGCGACAGCAGGATTATTATAACTCCGTCCTTCAGGGCGGAGCATAAGACGAAGGCAAATGTGGCTTTAGCCATGATAATACAAAAGGAATTCAGGGCTAAAGCCCGAATAGAATAAGGTGTTGAAGACTCCGCCCTGAAGGACGGAGTTATGTTTCTCTGGGTCTGAGTTGCGTGTGAGATGGATTGGAATTTTGCGTATGGCTCTGTTGCTGGTGAGAATAGAACAAGCCGGCGCTTCTTGCTGTAAATGAAACTTATTTCTGGCTATGGAAGAAAGCCTGAAGTCCCTTTTGGGCATCTTCCAGTTTGTCTTCCCAGTGTTTGACCGAATTTTCTCCGATTTTGTCTGTAATGTATTTCACGGAAACGAATGGAATGTGACGTCGTTTGCACAATGCAGCTACGGCGAAGTTCTCCATGTCAAAAGCGTCTGCTTCATCAATTACGCGGGTGACGAACGAGTCTCCCGTATTGCAGGTATTGTTCTTGTTCCAGTGATTGATAACGGGAATGTCGTGTAGCTCCTCTTTGAAGTCAAGGTGATAGGCAACTCCAAAATCCTTGCATTTCTTCATGTCCCTATCCACAAATGTGTCGCAAATTACGATAGAATCCACGTCACGGTCGACCGAACCCGCAGTGCCGATATTGAGTATTAAATCGGGCGTTTGTATCCCGATTGCATCAACAACAGCCAATAGTGCATTTACTTTGCCAATGCCGGTTTCGCAGTAAGTGATGGTGCAACCGGGGAAAGATACGGCAACGCGTTCCTGTGGGATGGCATAGGTGACTAAGATATTCATGCTTTGTTGATTTCTTCTTGTGTTAATAGTGCGTTTTCTGCATCGAAGCAGACAAAAATAACCTTTTCGATAGATGTCTCTTTTTGAAGGAATTCCTTTACGGTGCGGACTGCAATATGAGCAGCTTTTTCCTTCGGAAAGTGGTAGACGCCGGTGCTGATGTTGGGAAATGCGATGGTCTTACAATGGTTGGCAACGGCTAATTTCAACGAGTTTAGATAGCATTCGGCAAGCTTTTCTTCTTCCTGATGGCTACCTCCGTGCCAAACCGGTCCGACGGTATGTATGACATATTTAGCGGGTAGATTTCCGCCTGTTGTGATTACAGCTTCGCCGGTAGGGCAGCCTCCCTGCCGGGCAACGATTCGTTTGCACTCTTCGAGAATGGCCGACCCTCCGGCACGATGTATTGCTCCATCCACTCCTCCGCCTCCCATGAGCGACGAATTGGCGGCATTGACAATGGCATCAACACGAACCTTTGTGATGTCGCCCAGTAGCACTTCTATGCGACTGTTTGAAGATTGCATAGACAACGGTTTTTATTTTGACAAAGCTTTTTGGATTGCTTTTTCCACCAAAGGTTCCATTACCATGTAGCCGGTAAGGTTAGGGTGAACACCATCGTAAGTCAGTTCGGCTTTTAATCCTTTGCGTTCATCAACCATTGCGCTGAAATAATCCACATAAATGATCTTTTTCTTTGCGCAATATTCTTTGATCCATGCATTGAGAGCAATGATTTTTTCGGCAGGTTCCAGCCCTTTTTTCCATGGATAATCGTATACCGGCAGTACAGACGAAAGAACCACTTTGATTCCGTTGGCCTGAGCTATTTCAGTCATAGAGGCAATATTGTCTTCTATCATTTCCAGTGTTGACGGGCCGGTGTTGCCTGCAATGTCATTCGTGCCTGCAAGTATCACCACAACTTTAGGTTGCAGGTGGATTACATCGGCGCGAAAACGAATCAGCATTTGAGGTGTGGTCTGTCCGCTGATTCCTCTATCGAGATAAGGTTTGCCGGCGAAAAATTCAGGATGTTTCTTAATCCATCCTTCGGTGATGGAGTTTCCCATAAAGACAACTCTCGCTTCATTTTTTGCAGGTGCTTTCAGGGCTGCATTCTCGTTGGAGAATCTGCTTAAATTAGGCCAATCCTGTGCGTGAGTAAAATGGCAACTAAGCAATAAGGCAACGATAATGCCGGATTTGATAATAAAATTTTTCATGGCGGAAGTATTTGATTGTCATTCAACAAATGGGTTGTTCAATGGTAAATCGTAAATCTTTCAATGGTCAATTGTTCAGTGGTTTGTTTTTGCCAGTAAACAGTAGTCAAGCAGAGTCATTGCTGTCATTGCTTCTACAATGGGAACGGCACGGGGCAGAACGCAGGCATCATGACGACCGCGAGCCTTCAGTACGGTTTCATTGCCATGGATATCTACGGTGTCTTGTTCCATCAGGATCGTGGCAACCGGTTTGAATACCACCCGGAAATAGATGTCCTGACCATTGGAAATGCCACCCTGAATACCACCCGAACGGTTGGTGGTAGTTGTTATTTTGCCATCCTGATTGATGAAAACGTCGTTGGATTCAGATCCTTTGTAAGGGATTCCGTCAAAGCCGCTTCCGTAATCAAAACCTTTTACTGCGTTGATCGAGAGCATGGCGCCTCCCAGTGCAGCATGAAGCTTGCCAAATACTGGTTCTCCCCAACCCACAGGAACGTTTTTGGCCACACAGGTAATAATGCCGCCGATGGTATCTCCGTTTTTGCGTATTTCGCGGATCAACTCTTCCATTTTGTCGGAAGTGGCAGGATCAGGACAGCGTACAATGCTCTCTTCCGTTTTGCTCAGGTCGTAATCGGTATAGCGACCCGGAAGCGCAATTGAACCTACCTGCGAGGTGAACGCGTTGATCTGAACTCCGGTTGAACGGAGTGCGAGTTTGGCAATAGCGCCGGCAACCACTCGCGCAATGGTTTCGCGGGCTGAGCTGCGGCCTCCTCCACGGTGATCGCGCACTCCATATTTGGTCTGATATGTAAAATCAGCATGTGAAGGGCGATATGTTTCGCGAAGATTATCGTAATCGGATGAATGCTGGTTGGTGTTACGAATGATGAATCCGATAGGCACTCCCGTTGTTTTGCCTTCAAAAATACCGGAAAGGAATTCCACTTCGTCGGGTTCTTTACGTGGAGTAACAATGTTTGACTGTCCCGGACGGCGCCGGTTCAGTTCGTTCTGAATAAACTCCATGTCGATTTCGATACCGGCAGGGCATCCGTCAATCACTCCGCCTACAGCAGCGCCATGCGATTCGCCATAAGAGGTTAATTTGTATATATTTCCGAAAGTGTTGGACATAATGTAGTAATGAGAAGTGAATAAAGAGTAACAAGGATTCGGTAATCAGATTGTTGCAAAAGCGGACTTTGTGGTACTTAACCCTAAAAAACAAGGTGAGAAGTGAAACGGCATCCTGCAGCAGGATTGTTCACCTCTCACCTCGTGTAAGATTATTCTGTGGATAGCTTATTTGCAGTCGCAATCGTCGCCACAGCCACAGCTTGAACCTTCAGCATCATGGTCGTCGCCGCAACCACCGCCGCAGCCTGAACAGCCACCGCTGCAACCGCCTCCCATAAACGAAGCCAGTTCTTGTTCTGTAGCATCACGAACTTCCAGTACAGAGCCTTTGAAGTGCAAAGTTTCGCCTGCAAGAGGATGGTTAAAGTCAACTTTGACAGTTTTGTCGCTGATTTCAACAACCTGAGCGTTGATGCGGGTGCCGTCAGAGTCCATCAAAGGAACAACGTTACCTACAAAAACCATATTTTCATCCAGTTTGCCGTCTACTTCAAAGATTTCACGGGGCAGATCGACCAGATTTTCGTCGTCATATTCTCCGTAAGCGTCTTTGCT
>JAUZOL010000079.1 GCA_030706455.1 Bacteroidota bacterium | reverse complement strand
TGCCGAGAAGTTTGGGAAGAATTGTGTAAAGGCGGCCTGTTTGTATTGTTGGGCGGCTTTTACATTTTCTTGTGCTATCTGGATGCTTTTATTGTGTGCAATTGCCATCTGTCTGCACTCTTCCAGTTGAAGTGTCTTTTGACTATACAGCGATGTTGTGAAAAGTGTAGATAAAACTAAAACACAGATTTTTCTTGCCATAATCGTAAGTTGAGATTTAAATAGAAGTTGTTTGTGCAACTATTAGTATAAAAAAATTATTGGAGGTTAGTCATTATTTTTTTGAGAACAACGCGGCAAACGTTCAGCTCGTCTTCAGTAATGTTATTCAGGGTTTTTGTTGCAATGTTCTGGACTATATCCGTTGCTTTCTGTTGGAGTTTGTAGCCGTCATCCGTGAGATGGATGAGATTGTTGCGCCGGTCGTTCTTGTCAGCCATTCGCATTACAAGGCTTCTTTTTTCCAAATTGTCAATTAGCCGGGTCATGCTAGGCTTGTCTTTGGAGGTGAGGCTGCAAAGAGTTTGCTGACTTACTTTGTCTTTTTTCCATAAGCAGGCCATTACCGACCATTGTTCTGTAGTGATGTCGATGCCTTGTTGGGAAAATGAACGTAGAAATGTTCGGTTTATAGCATTGGAAACTTTGCCGGTTAATATGCTAAAAACTTCGTCTTCATGTACTTGTACCATATAGTTAGTTCTTTTATAGTTGCATAAACAACTGTGCAAATATACAACGAAACTTTCGGGTGATATTTTGTTTGTGAATAAAATATAGTTAAAAAATATGAATAAAATAATTTATATTGCTATTTATTTGATAATTAAATATATGAATGGTGTTATTCGTGTTTTGGCGGATGTTTTAGCCCTGGAATATTAATGGTCAATTTAGGAGCAAAAAGGTTATCTTTGCAGCCTTGATTTACAAACTTTCATTATGTTTTTATTGTATAATTCGGGCATTGCCCTGTATCAGGCTGGTATTAAATTAGCAGCGAGATGGAATGAAAAAGCCGGGTTGCTGGAAAAGGGGCAAAATAGTAGCTTCTCCATACTTCAGGAAAAGATTATCCCAGGGCAGAAATATGTATGGTTTCATGCATCATCGTTGGGAGAGTTTGAACAGGGACGTCCTCTGATTGAGGAACTAAAACGCCGTTCTCTAGAGAAGAAGGTGGTTCTGACATTCTTTTCACCTTCAGGATATGAGGTTCGGAAAAACTATACAGGAGCTGACGTTGTTGTCTATCTTCCAATGGATACTCCGGGTAACGTGAGCCGTTTTCTGGATATTGTAAAGCCCGAAAAAGCTGTTTTTATCAAATACGAATTTTGGGCAAATTATCTGACAGAGTTGCAAAAGAGAGAAATCCCCACATATCTTGTGTCTGCTATTTTTCGTCCGCAGCAGGCATTTTTTAAATGGTATGGAGGTTGGTATCGCAAGCTTTTGTCGGCTTTTACTCATTTGTATGTTCAGGACAATTCATCGGAGGAATTACTCAAGACCATAGGTGTAACCAATGTAACGGTTGCTGGTGATACCCGTTTTGATCGGGTGGCCGAAATAGCTGCACAGGCGAAAGAATTGCCTTTGGTTGAAGCTTTTGCTAAAGACCGACGGGTTTTGGTGGCCGGTAGTTCCTGGCCTTTGGATGAAGATATTTTATTCGATTACTTTAATTCGCACGACGACTTATTTCTGATTGTAGCTCCCCACGTTACAAGCGAATCTCACATTGAGGATATATGTCGCAAGCTGAAACGCCCTTTTGCCCGTTATACCAAAACAGACGAACAGCATGCTGCTCAGGCCGATTGTCTGATCATTGATTGTATAGGATTGCTTTCTTCCATTTACCGGTATGGACAGATTGCCTATATTGGAGGTGGTTTTGGCGTGGGAATTCACAATGTGCTCGAAGCTGCCGTATATGGCGTACCTGTTATTTTTGGTCCTAATTACCATAAATTCAGAGAGGCTTGCGGGCTGATTGATGCCGGGGGTGGTGTCTCTGTTTCTGAGTTGCAACAATATGTAAACCTGATGGATAAATTACTGCAGAATGATGACTATTTATCTGCATGTGGTAAGAACTCGTCAGATTTTGTGAACGAAAATTTAGGCGCAACAGATTTAATAATGCATAAACTGGCATAATTATTGTAGTAAATCGGTTTTGTTTTGTGTAACCGGACCGTTTTTTCGCTAATTTTATAGCCGGAATAGCGTGTTTTCCAACGTTTATTCTCAATTTTATTGTAGAAGAATATATTCAGTTATGGATAAAATAGTAACTATCTATTGTAAAAACACTAAATCGTACCATGATTTTCAGGCCGGTAGTTCCCTTCTTGAGATTTATCGGAAGTTGCAGGTGAAACTCCCGTTTCAGGTAGTTGCAGCATTGGTGAATAATAAGGTGGAAAGCCTTAATTTTTTGGTGTTTAAGCCTAAAGATATTTCATTTATCGATTTGAGCACTTCATCAGGAATGCGCGTATATGTACGTACATTATCCATGGTGATGGCCAAAGCCGTAAATAACATGTATCCTAATGCTATTCTTCATATTGAGCATCCGGTTTCAAAAGGATACTATGGCAATGTGACGCAGGATGGAAAGGTGATAGCTGTAGATTTGGAGGCTATAAAAGAGAGGATGCGGGAGATTATCAAAGAGGATATCCCCATCATGCGAGAAGAGCGACAAACTCCCGAAGTGATTGAAATGTTTCGTCAGCGCGGACAATTTGATAAAGTGCGTTTGCTCGGAACTCTTGGCGTTCCTTATGCCCGTTATTTTCGCATGGGTCATTTTATTGACTATTACAGTAGCGCTCTTTTGCCGTCAACAAGCCAACTATCAATATTTGACATTGAACCTTATCAGGATGGTTTTCTGCTGAGAGTTCCCAACCGCGACAACCCTGTAAAGCTCGAAGATTTTGTGGATCAACCCGCGATGTTCAACGTTTTCAAAGAATTTATTGCATGGAATTCGTTGATGGGTATGCGCAATATCGGCGATCTTAATCATGCCTGCAAAAAGAGTCTGACTTACACACTGATAAACGTTGCAGAGGCATTGCATGAGAAAAAAGTGTCGCAAATTGCCGATATGATTGCGCAACGTAAAGAGACCGCTCGCTTTGTATTTATTGCCGGACCCTCGTCGTCGGGGAAGACTACTTTTTGCAAACGGTTGGGCGTTCAATTGGCCGTTGCCGGGATTCATCCAATAAGTATTTCGCTCGATAATTATTTCGTGAGCCGCGATCAAACTCCAAAGGACGAAAATGGCGATTATGATTACGAATCGCTGGCTGCTCTTGATTTGGACTTGTTCAACGACCATCTGCGTCGTTTGTTGAAAGGTGAAGAGGTGGAAATTCCGACTTACAACTTTGATGATGGTAAGCGGTATTACAAAGGAGACAAAATAAAGCTGAAACCGGAGAATGTGTTGCTAATGGAGGGTATTCATGCGCTGAACCCCGAACTGACAACTGCCATCCCGGATGCGAACAAATTTAAAATATACGTCTCAGCGCTGACTACCATAGCGCTTGACGATCATAACTGGATTTCAACTACTGATAACCGTTTGATACGTAGAATAGTACGTGATTACAGATTTCGGAATTACAGTGCGCGCGAAACGATCTCGCGTTGGCCCAGTGTACGTAAAGGTGAAGATAAATGGATCTTTCCCTATCAGGAGAATGCAGACGTGATGTTTAATTCTGCTTTGATATTTGAACTTGCAGTACTGAAAAAACACGTGGAGCCCATTCTTGCCGAGGTGCCTCAAAATTGTGATGAATATACGGAGGCGCATCGCCTGATTAAATTTATGCGATACTTTGCTCCTATCCGCGACCGGGAAATTCCCCCGACATCGCTTTTGCGTGAATTTTTGGGAGGAAGTAGTTTCAGGTATTAAAAAGAGAATACAGTATTTTGAAATATGCTTAAACAACAACTGGCACAAAAACAACAACTTAAGCTGTTGCCTCAACAACTTATGCTGGTGAAGCTACTCGAAGCAACGACGGTCGAGTTGGATGAGCGTGTCATTCAGGAACTGGAAAGTAATCCGGCGTTGGAAGAATCGACCGGCGAAGAATCCAATAATGAAGCTGACAATCAGGATGATTTCGGATCGGATCAGGATAACGGAGATATGGATCTTGGAGATTATCGGAACGAGGATGATATTCCTGATTATAAGTTGATTGCCAATAACCGTTCGAGGGACGAGAAAAAAGAGGACATCCCGTTTTCGGCCGATCTTACCTTTCATGAGTTTTTACAGGATCAGGTAGGACTTCGTTCGTTGACGGAATATGAACGTACGTTGGTGGAATACATCATTGGAAATATTGACAATGATGGCTATTTACGACGTTCGACCGACGACATGAGCAACGACCTGTTGTTTCAACTTGGACAGGATATAAGTGAAAAGGATCTGAATATTGCAATTGCTTGTGTGCAGGAATTTGATCCGCCCGGGGTTTGCGCGCGTTCTTTGCAGGAATGTTTGCTGCTTCAGCTGCGTAGAGAAGAGTCCGATTCAGAAGCTTGCAGATTGGCACAGGTAGTTATTGAAAAATATTTTGAAGAGTTTGCCCGCAAGAACTATCAAAAAATCATGTCGGAATTGGGAATCAAAGATGAGGCGATGAAACAGATCGTTCATGAAGTGTTACGTCTCAATCCAAAGCCCGGAAATGCTTGGAGTACTTTGCTCGAAAAAAACAAGGAAATTGTTGTTCCAGATTTTATTGTCGAAAATGATAACGGCGTTCTGATAGTTACTCTGAATGACCGAAATCAACATTCGTTACGCGTGAATCCGGACTATCAACAGATGCAACAGCAACTGACCTCCGATAAAGCAGCGAACAGAAATGTAAAAGAAGCCGCGCAATACGTGAAGCAACAAATTGAGTCAGCTGAGATCTTTATCGATACGTTGAACCGGAGAAATACAACGCTGCTCACTACTATGCGGGCTATTATCGAGCTGCAACGTCCGTTCTTTCTGGATGGAAATGAGGCCTTGTTGAAGCCAATGATATTGAAAGATATAGCAGAGATAACCGGCTTTGATCTTTCGACGATTTCCCGTGTGAGCAATAGCAAATATGTGCAGACTGAGTTTGGAACCTTTCCGCTGAAATATTTCTTTTCTCAATTGGTGCAAACCGAATCGGGCGAGGAGTTCTCAATTCATGAAGTGAAAAATGCGCTACAGGATATTATTGAAAACGAAGATAAAAAGCATCCATATTCGGATGAAAAATTGGCAGAATTGCTTACTAAAGAGGGGTTTGATATTGCCCGGAGAACGGTAGCCAAGTATCGCGACCAGTTGGGATTGCCTACTGCTCAATTGCGAAAACAGATTTAATACGTTAAACTACGATAGAAAAATGATTAGAAAATTAGGTGTCATAGCATTGATATTGATCTCATGCCTGAGTGTAAATGCACAACTCAAACGTGAATATGTGCCGGATAGTTTATGTCAGGGTTTTCAGAAAACGACACTCGATATGGGCAATGATTACAACGGTAGGGTTGTGGCAACGCTTGTCAGGAAGCTGGCTCCCGATACAACTGTCAGGAAAGCGGTACTCTATATTCATGGCTACAACGATTACTTCTTCCAAACAGAAATGGCTGAGGAATATATTAAACACGGGTATAACTTTTACGCAGTCGATTTGAGAAAAAACGGTCGCTCAATTTTACCGGGTCAGGTGAGAGGAGATGTCAGAAACCTTGTTGAATATTATAATGAAATAGACGAGGCTCTGAATATCATCCATCGCGAAAAGAATACCTTTGTGGTGCTCAACGGTCATTCCATGGGTGGACTAATAGCTGCGCTGTACGCCGAAGACCGCATTGGAAAAGAGAAATTCGATGCTGTTTTTCTGAATAGCCCATTTTTTGCATGGAATTTAAGTCCGATCCTCAGGGCAACTATTTTGCCGATTGCCGCCAGTGAAGGTGCTACGCGTCCGGAAAAAACACGTAAGGCTTCTGATGTTAGCTGGTACGGCGAAAGTCTTCATAAAAACTTTAAGGGAGAATGGGATTATAGCCTTACATTGAAACCCTTGATTGCCCCCGATATAACTTATGGCTGGATTCATGCCGTGAATGATGGCATCAAACGGGTGCAGGCCGGACTGCATATTGCAAAACCGGTGTTGGTAATGCATTCCGATCGCTCCATCAATACTAAAAAATGGAATGATGATCTGTTTAATGCCGATGCAGTGCTTAATGTTGAAGATATTCATAAATACGCACGCAATATTTCGACCAATGTAAAAATTATTGGAATCACAGGAGGGATGCACGATTTGGTACTCTCCCGTAAGCCGGTACGCGATCAGGTCTACAGTCAGTTGTTCGACTATTTGAGGCAGTATGAGCCGAAAAAGTAAATAGATACTTAATTATCAGGGCAAATGAAGCGCAAATTCAATCCGATTCTTTTTCTATACCAATGGCTGATATTCATTCCATTGTTTGCAGTCGCCACTGTTTTAACAGCATTGTTCACGATGTTGTTTGCGGCATTGTTTCGCGATAAGGAGATAACTTATCTGCCTGCCCGTGCCTGGTCGCGTTTTGCATGTTATGGTATGTTTATCACCGTGCATGTGGAGGGGGCAGAAAATATCTCGAAAGAGGAATCGTATATCTTTGCAGCTAATCATCAGAGCGGATACGATATTTTTCTTATCTACGGTTGGCTCGATTCGCGTTTCAAATGGATTATGAAGAAAGAGCTGCGCAAGATTCCGCTCGTGGGAGCAGCTTGCGAAGCCGCCGGCCATATTTTTATCGACCGTACGAGTCCAATGTCGGCCAAAAATAGTATTGACGATGCCAGTCGCAAACTGGTGAACGGATCGTCTGTGGTCATTTTTCCGGAAGGAACCCGTTCCAAAGACGGTAAATTGGGCAAATTCAAGCGTGGGGCTTTCTTCCTTGCTTCCGAAATAAAACTGCCGATCGTTCCTTTGACGATAAAGGGAACATACAAGGCATTACCTATATGGAGTTATCTGATCCATCCAGCCAAACTGACTCTGATCATTCACAAGCCAATACTTTATGAACTGGTTTTTGATCAGGATCAACAATTACTAATTGAAAGGGTTAGAACCGAAGTTGAAAAAGGCATTTAAATATCGGATTGTTTTTTGCTTGCTGCTTTTTACAGGGACTTTGATTTCTGTTTGCGGACAGGCTCCCGTCATATCATCAAAGCCGGTAAATGTTTCATCAGTCAATTCTCCGGATGATGATTATTGGCCGGCAATCTCAGCAGATAATCACTACTTTGCAGTAACGGTAAGCCATAGGGGAGAGTCTGCTTATCAGGCAACCCAGGAAGATTTGACGATATTTGAAAGAGATTCTGTCGGGAACTGGAAACCCGATAGCGCGTTGACCAAACCTTTGAATACAACGTATAACGAGGGATCGCCTGCATTTTCAGCTGACGGGCGTTACCTCTTTTTTGTTGCTTCTGATCGTAAAGACGGCTTGGGCAGTTGCGATATTTATTATGTCATTCGGCACGGAAATCGTTGGTCGCAACCGATTCATGCAGATGCTCCGTTGAATACCCGTTTTTGGGAGAGTAATCCATCACTCTCCGCCGATGGACGAACGCTCTTCTTTGCTTCCAACAGGACGGGTGGGAAAGGCGGAATGGATATATGGAAGTGTGCGGTAGCCACGCAATCGGATGGACTGCTCCGGTTTTTTAATGCCGAAAATCTTGGCGATAGCATCAATACGGCAAAAAATGAGATGTCACCGTTTATTCATCCGGATAACGAAACGCTCTATTTCTCGTCCAACGGACACGGTGGATATGGCGGAAACGATATTTTTGTTGCCCGAAAAAACAACAATAGACAATGGCAGCGTCCGGTTAATCTTGGTAGCGGGATCAATACTCCGGGTGATGATACCGGCTTTGTCGTTGAAACAGGAGGCCGTTATGGTTATTTTTCGTCCAATGGTTTGGAGCAGAATGGGAATGGTCGTGAGATTTACAAGGTGGAGCTTCCGTTAGAAGTTCGTCCCCGACCTGTGATTTGCTTTGAAGGAATCACTACTGATGTTGTAACCCAAGAGCCTTTAAGAGCATTAATTGAGGTGACGGATTTAAGTTCCGGACAAAAAATACAGACTCTTTATGCGGATGACGTTACCGGAAAGTTCTCAGTATGTTATCCGGTTGGTAAAAAATACGGGCTCACGGTGTCAGCCAAACCTTATTTGTTTGAATCGTTTGAGCTTGGAGACTCGTCAAAGAATGTGAAAGTGGCGCTGCAAAAGATTGCCAAAGGCAGGAAAACGACGCTGAGGAATGTCTACTTTGCCTTTAATTCCTGGCAATTGCAGCCCGAGTCGATGCCCGAACTTAAACGCCTGGGGCGCTTTTTGCTCGAATATCCTTCGGTGAAAATTTTAATAGAAGGGCATACCGATAATGTTGGCACAGAGAGCTACAACATGGAGCTTTCAGAAAAAAGAGCCAAGGCGGTTGTCGATTTTTTACTAACAGGAGGAATTGCAGCCGACCGTGTCAATTTCAAAGGATATGGCGCGACACGTCCGCTTGCTAGGAATGATACCGAGCAAGGCAGGGCATTGAACAGGAGAACGGAAATTGAGATAGAGTAATGGATTGTTGAAATATAAATAGTTGATAAATTCAAAAATAGTTATGTATCGTGTATTTATTTCTTTAGCTATTGTGCTGGCTTTGTGTACCGGATGTTCAAAAAAAGATCAGGTGAAGCGTGTGCATTCCAAACATACGGTTTACGAGATGTATCTTCAGCGGGGAATCGGAAGTCTGAATAACTTTAACGCTACCCACGATTCTTCACAATTGATTGCTGCCGGGCATTATCTTGACAGCGCATCTCATCAGAAGAATTTGTTTAGTTTTATCGCGGTTCCCAGAGTTACGGTTTATCTTTTGAGGGCACAACTGGACGAAGGACGTCAATATGTGGAACGGGTTGATGCGCGTCAATTTCCGCGCCCTTATTTGAAAGAAATGTACCAGCATTTTTTGGATGCATTGAAGTACAACAAGCAACGGGATATTGAAAACCGGGATGCAAGTATGAAGAAAGCAGTGGGGTGTGTAGAGCAATATCTCTCGACTCATCCAAAGGATAAAGACGCAATTTCAGATATGTTCTCTTTGAAAATGTATTCGGAACCTTCTGAAAAATTATTTGCTGATATGAATGAGTATGTTAAAAAGTATCCTGATAGCAAGTCGGTTGTGGAAGATTTGAGGAAATCGCTGAAAGCCGTTATTAAAAAAGCAAGACAATAATAAAATTCTAATTATAATGCAGTTAAGTTTGAAAAATCCGCTGGTCATTTTTGACCTGGAAACAACAGGTATGAATATTGCTTCCGATCGGATCGTTGAAATCTCGTACCTGAAAGTTTCTCCAAACGGGAAAGAAGAGTGTAAAACCTTAAGACTAAACCCTGAAATGCCTATTCCGCCTCAGTCTACTGAAATTCACGGTATTTCGGATGCAGATGTGGCCGATTGTCCGACATTTTCTGAAGTGGCTAAAAATTTGGCAAAGGACATCGAAGGATGCGATTTGGCGGGCTACAATTCCAACCGTTTCGATATTCCGCTGTTGGCCGAAGAGTTTATTCGTGCCGATGTGGATATTGATTTGATGAAACGTAAGTTCATCGATGTGCAAACTATTTTCTACAAAAAAGAACCCCGAACGCTCTCTGCCGCTTTCAAATTTTACTGCGACGGTGATCTGGAAAATGCCCATAGCGCTGAGGCCGACACCCGTGCAACCTACGAAGTGTTGAAAGCCCAGCTCGATCGTTACGAAGATTTGGAGAACGATGTGAACTATCTCTCTAAATTCTCGTCGTTTAACCGTAATGCCGATTTTGCAGGGCGTATCGTGCTGGATGATAATGATGAGGAAATTTTTAACTTTGGAAAATACAAAGGACAGAAGGTGGCTGATGTTTTGAAACGTGATCCCGGTTATTACGGCTGGATTTTGCAGGGTGATTTTACCTTACACACTAAAAAGGTGATTACAAATGTAAAACTGAAGAGTTTTAATAAATAAGTCGGTAAAAGCTGTGGTTGTAAATCACAGCTTTTTTTATGGAGTAAAATGTTTTCTGATTGGTGGTTTTTGTTTTGAAATCATTTTAAGCTAAAATAAATTATTGTATATTTGTTTGATACATTTAAATATTCTATTTTTACGGCTTAAATTAGAAAAATAAATATTTTTCTGTTGAGGGTAGCTTGTGGCAGAAAATACTTATTTTTCTCTATATATGATCTCTGAATTATACATGTAAAAACACCGCTAATGAGAAAACTATTACTCTTCTTTGTTTTAATTCTGAGCAGCTTGCAAGCTTGGGCGTATGATTTTATATCTGGAGATTTAGCTTATTCTATTACTTCATCTTCATATCCATATGAGGTTTCTGTTGCTAATCGGGATTTACCATATTGGGGAGATGTTACTATTCCCTCATCTGTTACTTATAATGGAATAACTTATTCGGTTACTTCTATCGGACAATCGGTTTTTTATGAAAGTTACCATCTTACCTCAGTGACTATTCCATCAACGGTTATTTCCATAGGAGAGCATGCTTTTCATTCATGTTACAGTTTGACCTCTATAAATATTCCATCTTCAGTTAAAACGCTTGAAGCAGGCTGCTTTTATGCCTGTGTTAATTTGAATTCTGTTGACATTCCTTCCTCGGTTACGCATATTGGAGACCTTGCTTTTATGAAATGTTATGGTTTGACTTCAATTACGATTCCTTCATCGGTTACTTATATTGGAGCAACTGCTTTTGATGAATGTATTAGTCTTACTTCAGTTGTTATTCCCTCATCAATAACGACGCTCACGCATTCGGTTTTTGCAGATTGCAGTAGTTTAGCTTCCGTTACAATTCCATCATCAGTTACTTCCATTGAAACGGCTGCATTTTGGGGGTGTCGGAGTTTAACTTCTATCGCAATACCCTCTTCGGTTACTTCAATCGGAGAATTTGCTTTTGCTCAATGTACTGGTCTGAGATCCGTTACAATTCCTTCATCAATTACGACTATCGAAGCTGATGCGTTCTTTTTTTGTACTGGTTTAAAAACTGTTACAATTCCCTCTTCGATTACTTCTATTGGAAATTTTGCATTCGGCAGTTGCTATAGCTTGGCTTCTATTGAAATACCCTCTTCGGTTACTTCTATTGGATCCGAAGCGTTTAATAACTGTCGTAGTTTAATTTATGTTGATATTCCATTGTCTGTTAGGTCTATCGGGGAATCTGCTTTTGAAGGTTGCGCAAGTTTGACTTCAATTAATATTCCCTCTTCGGTTACTTCCATAGGTCAATATGCTTTTCAATATTGTAGTAACTTGATTTCTGTTACTATACCTTCTTCAATTACTACCATTGAAAATGGAACTTTCTACAATTGTACAGGCTTGACTTCTGTCACTATCCCATCATCAATATCAACCATAAAGTGGGGAGCTTTTAAATTTTGTAGTAGCTTAACTTCGGTTACTATTCCCTCTTCGGTTGCTTCTATTGAGTCCGAAGCTTTTTCAGAGTGTAGCGGATTGACTTTAATTCGTGCAAAAAATGCGACTCCGTCAACTATTACTCTGGAATCAGGTGTGTTTTATTCTGTTCCAAAGTCTCTTTGCATTCTTTTAGTACCCAAAGGTTCTAAATCTCTCTATGCAACAGCTGATCAATGGAAAGACTTTGAGAATATTATCGAAGATGGTCCCTATGTTATTTCTGCGACAACAAGTCCAAAGAAAGGAGGTGCAATCAATGGGTGTGGAAGTTATGATTATGGAGTTTCATGTACTCTCTCAGCAACAATTCCTAGTGGCTGTCTTTTTGTCAATTGGACGGAAGGAGGGAAGGAAGTTTCAAATAATTTAACTTATACGTTCGTTGCCAATGCCGATCGTTCTTTGGTGGCTAATTTTATTGATAGTAACAATTTCAACGCAAGGGCTACAAATTGCTCATGTCGTGGTAGTAATGATGGTCAGATTGAGATAAATTCCTTTTTATCTCTTAATTGTGTAATTGCAATTACAGGAAACAATTATAGTAAGAGCGATACTTTTTCAGGTACCACTTACAATCTTTCTGGTCTGATGCCGGATACTTATCAAATTGTTATAGGTGTTAATGGTTTGACGGGCTATCAGCAAATTTTCACGGTAGTCATTACCCAACCCGAAGATTTGAGTGTATTGAAAGTAAGCGCAGCCCCGAATAGTGCACAGTATTCTGTAAGCGGAGGAAGCAATTATTTCGTTGTGGTAAACGATCAAACCACAGAGAATAACGATGGATATATAAATGTCTCTTTGCAGCCGGGAGAAAACAGGATAAAAATATATACGGATAAGCTTTGTCAGGGTGTGTATGAAGAAACGATATATAACGATGTGAGCGGGCAGCTTTCGCTCTTTCCTAATCCTACAAAGGGTAAAATAACAATAGGTATTCCCGAAGAGGACAAAGATGTGACGATAGATTTGTTTTCGTTGAATGGTCAATTATTGCGAAAATATAAATACCAGATTCCTCAAAGCAAATTGGTCGATATGGATATTTCTGACTTCGCAAATGAAACATATATCGTTAAAGTTAACGGCTCTGTTATTCACAGAAGCCTGAGGGTGGTTAAGCAATAGATTTATGAAGAGCACGAAATTATTAATGATAACACAAAACACATGATACATAATATAAGAATATCCAGCATTGGCAGTTTAATACTTGGCTTTATTTTGTTGAGTTGTGGTGGGGGGAGCGACGAGCCCACTCCGGTGCCGGTGCCGGCTCCGGGTCTTACGACGCTATCTTTGCCGGCTAATAATACCGCCTGCTTACAGGGCACTTCGGCAACTACCACCACCGCTTCTGTAATTTTTTCGTGGGGGACGGCGAGTAATGCCGGGAGTTATCAATTGGTGATTAAGAATTTGAAAACGCAAATTTCTGCTGCATATACAACTACAAAAACGGGTGATA
>JAUZOL010000078.1 GCA_030706455.1 Bacteroidota bacterium | reverse complement strand
GCCGCTGTCATCCCTGTTATGCTGGGAGTAGGAGCCTATTTTCTGATTGGAAATTTATCTCACGACAACAACAGGGAGATGATTGTAAGCGTTGATAATGGGCAGAAGGCCAACCTGCAATTGCCGGACGGAACAAAGGTGTGGCTTAACTCCGGTAGTTCCATTCGTTACGATAAGAGTTACAACCAACACGACCGGATTATTGCTCTTGAGGGAGAAGCCTATTTTGAAGTGGCAAAAAATAAAAAACGCCCTTTTATAGTGAAGGCCAATGCTGTCTCCGTTCGTGCGGTCGGTACCGCATTTGATGTTAAGGCCTATACAAATGATGATGCAATTACGACAACCCTCATTGAAGGGAAAGTGAATGTATTTGACAAAACAACAACCTCGCAATTGTTGCCCAATCAGAAGATTACTTTCAACAAAAGCAATCATACCTTTGATAAGGTGCAGGTATACGATGCTGCAATTGCCGGATTGTGGAAAAACAATCAGCTGGCATTCGATTCGGAAACGCTGGAAGATATTGCCAAAGTGCTGGAGCGGATGTATAACATTCAGGTAGTCTTTGATTCGGAACAGATTAAACAGATCCGCTTTAGCGGCAAGATAAAAAATAACAGCCTCGAAAGCGTCTTGCAGCTCATCTCCTTAACGTCTCCGATTCATTACAACGTGAAGGATTCTATCGTTACTTTGAAACAAAACACAAAAAAGAGGCTCAACTATAGCCGTGATTAAATGACTCGTTAACCTATCAAATCTGAATATAATATGAAACAAACATCCTCCTGAAATCACCCCTCAAAAAAAACGGAACAATGCCGTTAACACTGTTCCGCCGTAATCATTCGTACACTCATGTTTCCCGTGTTATTGATGTCTTTATCAGGCATCAACAGCCATTGGTGTATCGTTTTGATATTGCAAATGTACAATATTTTCTTTTGTAAAAGAAGAACTCTCTATCATTCTTTTGGAATGATCCTATTTACCTTACAATTTAATCGTATAAAAACTCATACAGATGAATCGTATAAAAACACACCTTTATCGGCTGCTGTTATGCACCCTCTTTGTGTCGTTTACAGCAGTGAGTTTCGCACAAATTACTTTTAGTGCAAAAAATCAAAAAATCAGACAGGTAATCCACCTGATTGAAAAAAGCAGCAACTATAGTTTTTTCTACAACAATGACTTGCCCGGTTTGGATAAAACCATTACTATCAATGCTAAAAATCAGAGTATTGATGCAGTGCTGAAACAAGTCTTTCAGAATGCGGGCATTAGTTACAAGATCGATGCCAATAAACAAATCGTGCTGACCACAGCATCCGAATCGAAAGAAGAGAATAAGGAAACACAGGGAAGCTCTGTCCCCGGATCTCACAGGATAAGCGGAGTAGTGATTGACTCTTCAACGGGCGAAACGCTTCCGGGAGTAAATATTGTTATTGCCGGATCCAGAAATGGGGTAATTACCGACATTGATGGAAAATTTTCCATTGTAGTGACGACCAATTCTATTCTTGATTGCTCGTATGTAGGCTATGCCAGCAAAAAAGTGTTGACAGGGAAACAAGGCCAGGTAAGAATCGCTCTTGATCCGGATATTAAGAAGTTGGATGAAGTAGTGGTAATTGGTTATGGAACATTAAAGAAAGCCGATGTAACCAGTTCTGTAGCAACGGTAAAAGCGGAAAATTTCATCAAAGGAAGTGTCAGCGATGCAGGCCAGTTAGTTCAGGGCAAAGTTGCCGGTCTGACAGTGGTAATGCCCACCGGAGATCCTACCGGATCTTCACAGATCGTATTAAGAGGAAACACTACCTTGGTGGGAGCCAGCATCAATCCGCTGGTGCTCATTGACGGACTTCCGGGCGATATGAAAACGGTGGCTCCTCAGGATATCGAATCGATCGACGTTTTGAAAGACGGATCGGCTGCTGCTATTTATGGTTCACGTGCAACTAACGGTGTAATTTTAATTACTACCCGGAGAGCCGACGGGAACATCAAGAGTTCTGTTGAATACAGTTCATATATCAGTATTCAATCCATTGCAAAGAAGTTGAATTTGTCAACGGCAGCAGACTTTCGCCAACAGATTAAAGACGGGTACCGTGATGCAAACTCCGACCTGGGAAGTACTACCGACTGGCTAAGCGAAATATCACGTCAACCCGTAAGTCATGAACATAATCTGACCTTTAGAGGCGGTAATAAAACTTCTAATTATCTGGTCAACCTCAACTATAATTCGGCTCAGGGAGTATTTCTTAAGTCGTACAATGAGGCTTTCAATGGAAGAGCAGACATTAATCACAGCATGATAGACGATAAACTGAAATTTAACTTCGGCATTTTGAACTCAACTAAAAAAATGAACGGTTTTAACGGTTATATCTATCGTCAGGCTTTGATACAGAACCCGACGGCTCCGGTTCAAAATGCAGACGGAACATGGTTTCAGCAGCTTACAAAATTTGAATATGAAAATCCCGTATCGGATCTTAAAGAAAGTGATGGCTTGACTAGTCAGCATCTTTCACGCTTTAACGGAACCATTACGTTGACTCCGATCGAAGGCCTGAAGTTATCCAGCGTTCTTTCCTATTCAAAATGGAATCAGACGAACGGCTATTCTGAAACGAAACAGCATGCTTCAACACTCAGAGATAGCAAAAACGCATATGCCAATATTGGTGGTGCAGAATCGCAGGATAAATTGGCTGAATTAACAGCAGAATACTCAAAATCTTTTGGTAATCATAGGATTAAGGGATTGGTTGGATATAGTTATCAGGAAAATGCTTATACAAATATGTATATGGAGAACTGGGATTTTCCGACCGATCAATTCGGATATTATAACATAGGGCTTGGGGAAGCTAACAAAAATGGCAAAGTAACCAATGCTCAATCCAGCTATCATTCAGAAACCAACCTGATCGGTTTCTTTGGTCGTTTGAATTACAACTACAATGACAAATACCTGATGATGGCCAGTTTACGTCGCGAAGCTGCCAGTCAGCTATGGGGGACGAAAGATCCCTGGGGAATGTTTCCGGCTGTATCTTTGGGCTGGAGACTTACAAAAGAGCCGTTTATGCAAAAGCAAACTCTTTTCAACGACATTAAAATTCGTGCCGGCTATGGTGTTACAGGAACACAACCTTCTGATTTATTTAAAGGTGTAGGATTGGTCGGATATGACCAATATATACTTTCTAATGGTAAGTGGGTCAGAACATTAATCCCGACTCAAAATGCAAATCCCGACCTGAAATGGGAAGAAAAGAAAGAAACTGATTTTGGGGTAGATTTCAGTATGTTCAAAAACCGGGTATCGGGAACCATCGATTATTATATCCGCAATATTGATGGATTACTCTTCGACTATGCAGTACCAAGTCCTCCGAATCTCTACTCTACCACTCGTGCTAATGTTGGTAAGATGTCCAACAAAGGGCTGGAAGTGTTGATTAATTATACTCCATTCCAAAGTAAAGATTTTGAATGGACAACCGGCGTTTCTTTCTCTACCAATACAAACAAACTCGTGAGCCTGACGAATAGTATCTATACAACATCAAGCGACTATTTCACAACAGGCTACACCGGCCCACCGGCCCAGACATTTACGCACATCGTGAAAGTGGGTGAACCTTTGGGTAATTTCTATGGATTTAAGGTAATCGATATTTGTAATGATAAGAGTGACGTTGCAAATTATGGTCAGTGGATTTATGAAGGGGCAGATGGTAAACCTGTTAAATATTCAGACTTTAAACACTCTTTTGGAGATAAGAAAGTGATTGGAAACGGATTGCCAAAATATTATGCGGGATGGACCAACCGATTCCGATACAAGAACTGGGATTTGAGTATCACACAACGCGGAGCTTTCAAATTTCAGGTTGCCAATATGTCTCGCATGATGTATGAAAATCCGACCTATACCCAGTATAATCTTCTAAAATCGGCATTTGATAAGGTGTATGGCAAAGCGTTGCTGAAATCGCCTCAGGAATTCAACAGCTACTATGTTGAAAACGGAGATTACTGGAAAATCGATAATGTGACGTTGGGATATAATATCACAAATACCGGAACAAAGTATATAAGATCAATCCGTTTGTATGTTTCATCTTTAAATACCTTGATCATAACCGGATACAAAGGTATTGATCCTGAAGTCAGCTTGGTTACCAGCGGAGGAGGCTCGCAGGGAGGTATCAATATCAACAGTGGAGCGGGATTAGCGCCCGGTGTCGATCAGCGGGATAAATATCCGACAATGAGAACATTTACATTCGGACTTAATGTTACCTTTTAATTTATTACGAATATGAAAACCTTATTGAATAAAATATCGGCTGTAGGGGTAACGGTAGTTGTTTCTTTATCTATATTGATTTCTTCGTGTACCGACCTAAAAGATAAGAGTTACAACACGATTATTGCCAGTCAGTTTAGTGCTACCGATCAGGATTTGGCTGCGCTTGCAGGTGCAGCTTATGTAAACTGGAGAATTCTTTTGTTACAATGGAACGGAGTGTATAGAGCAGACGAGACTGCGGGAGACGAATTGTTGACTCCGGCTCGTCCCAATGGCTGGGTGGATGGTGGCGTTTATCGCCGTATCCATGAACATAAATGGACAACAGACGATGATATTTCGGTGAATACCTGGAGCCGTACTTATGCCGGCATTACCAACTGTAACCGAATTATTTATCAGGTGGAGCAAAATCTTATCCCTGTGAACGAGGCAGATAAGAAGTCTCTTATCTCGGAGATGAAAGTACTTAGAGCCTCTTATTACTGGGTATTGTGTAATTTCTTTGGCAATGTTCCTATTGTCGATAAATTTGATGTTCCTGATGGTTATCTGCCTGCTCAGAATACCCGTAAGCAGGTATATGATTTCATTGTAAAGGAGATTACCGACAATATTGGCAACCTAAGTGATCTTCATAATACAAAGACATATGGTAAATTTAATAAATGGGCAGCTTATGCCTTGTTGGCTAAGGTTTATCTGAATGCCGAAGTTTATACCGGAACGGCAGCTTGGGATAAGTGTATTCAGGCCTGTGATGCCATTATTAATTCCAGTGCAGGCTATGGCCTTGAAGATAACCAAAAGAGCGTGTTTGTTACAAACAATGAAAACTCGAAGGAGATTATCTTTGCTCTGCCATTGGATTCGAAATATGTGACCGACTGGAATGCGTTTGACATTCATATGCAAACCTTGGAACCGGAGAATCAGGCAACGTATAATCTGGAATCTTCTCCCTGGGGAGGCGTATGTGCTATTCCTCAGTTTATTAATACGTTTGATCCGGATGATGCCCGTCTTAAAGATAACTACATTCAGGGGCAACAGTATTCGTCTAAGGGAGACAAACTAATCTGTACTTTGGGTTCCATGGTGGGCAAACCGCTGATTTATGTTAACTCACTTCCGGGCGTGGATCAGTCGGAAGAGACAGATGGATTCCGTTTAGGTAAATTTGAAATTGCTATGGGGGCTACCAACCGCTTGAGTAACGACTTTCCACTGTTCCGTTATGCAGACATTCTCATGATGAAAGCTGAATGTTTATTGCGTACTGGTCATGCTGACGATGCTGCTACCATTGTAACTCAGGTTCGTCAACGCGATTTTAAATCGAATCCTGCCAAAGCCGTAGTTACAGGAGCCGATCTTCTCAAAGGAAGTTCTTATGATTATGGATTGCGCAATCATATAACAACAACAACCGAAGGTGGAAGTGATATCCAATATGGACGTTTTCTGGATGAACTCGGATGGGAATTCTGTCAGGAAGCTCACCGTCGAACAGATATGATCCGTTTTGGAATGTTTACCAAAAAATCATGGTTGTCTCATTCCCCAAATGGAGATTACAGAGTGTTATTCCCCATTCCGATAGGAGAAATTCAAAAGAATGCAAATTTGAAACAAAATTCGGGGTATTGATTTTTAGATGGCAATTAAGAAGTAGTGAAGTTTGAAATTCTTTGAAAAGACTTCTACCTGCGTAGAAGTCTTTTCTTCTTCAAAATATATTATGGATAACAGACGTGTGTTTATTAAAAAAGCCTGTATGGCAGGGGCTTGTTTATGCGGCTTCCCTTCGTTGCTACAAGCGGCAGACGCAACTTTGAATGATACTTCGGGCCCTGACAAAGAAAAAGTCCTGATGCGGGATTGGATTTCAACCTTACTGCTCAGCATAGATGAGCATGCCAGTAGAGATGAATGCCGCAACATAATGAAAAAGTGCGCCATAAGTCATTATGAACACCTGAACATGGATGAACTGCTTCTTCCTTATGTGGGCGACATTGAAAAGTTCAACCATTTTATTGAAAAAGAGTGGGGTTGGAGAGTTAGTTACCAAAAAGAGGAAGGCATTATTATAGCCAATGAAAACAAAAAAGCATGTGTATGTCCGTTGGTCAATCCAAAGAAGGGAGTTAAATCTTCTATCCTGTGTTATTGCTCGGAAGGGTTTTCCGAGCTCATGTTCTCCAAAGTAGTTGGCCATCCTGTGAAGGCAAGCGTTGCCTCTTCCATTCACAGAGGAGATGCCAGCTGTATTTACAGAATCAGTTTATCATAAAATAGTATATCCATCATTAAAGTAGTAGTTTATGAATTACAAACATGTTTGCTTGTTGAGTTTCGTGGCCATTGTCGGATTTCTGAACAGTAATGCCTTCGCACAAAGCGCAAAGGATTATCCCGTACAGGGAGTTCCGTTCAACAAAGTTTCTATCGGCGACAGTTTTTGGCTGCCAAAGATTGAAACCAACAGGACGGTAACCATTCCGGCATCTTTCAAAAAATGCGAAGAGACCGGTCGTGTGCAGAATTTTATACTGGCAGCCCAAAAAGAGGGCAAATTTCTGACCACCTTCCCTTTTGACGATACTGATATTTACAAAACTATTGAAGGTGCTTCGTTTTCCATGACCGTTCATCCCGATCCGGCTCTCGACAGGTATGTGGATAGTCTTATTGCCATTGTTGCCAAAGCACAGGAACCGGATGGTTACTTGTATACCGCCCGTACCATCGATCCGCAACATCCGCATAGCTGGTCGGGGAAAGACCGGTGGGTAAATGAATCGATTCTCAGTCATGAGCTATACAATTCTGGGCATCTTTTTGAGGCTGCTGCAGCTCATTACCTTGCAACCGGCAAACGTAATTTTCTAAACATTGCGTTGAAAAATGCCGACTTGCTGGTAAAAACGTTCGGGCCGGGCAAGCGCAATGACGCTCCGGGTCACGAAATTGTGGAAATGGGACTGGTTCGGCTTTACCGTATCACCAAAGAACAAAAATACCTCGATCTTGCAAAATTCTTTATCGACAGCAGGGGTAAGGCCGTTGATCCGAAAAAGGCTTATACCCAGGATCATAAACCTATGGTTCAGCAGGATGAGGCTGTTGGTCATGCCGTGCGCGCCGGATATCTTTATTCGGGAGTTGCCGATGTGGCTGCATTGACCGGCGATAAAGCCTACATCGACGCCATTGATAAAATCTGGGAAAACATGGTCTCGAAGAAATTCTATATTACGGGAGGTATCGGAGCGCGGCACGATGGAGAAGCCTTTGGCAGTAATTATGAGCTGCCCAACCTGACTGCGTATAACGAAACCTGCGCCGCCATTGCCAATGTGTACTGGAACTTCCGTATGTTCCTGCTTCACGGCGATGCAAAATATATCGATGTAATGGAGCGCAGTCTCTACAACAATGTGATTTCGGGTGTGGGTATGGATGGAAAAACGTTCTTTTATCCCAACCCGCTGTCGTGCGACATGCATTACAATTTTAATGCCGACAACACCATCACCCGTCAGCCCTGGTTCGATTGCTCGTGTTGTCCGACCAATCTTTGCCGTTTTATTGCTTCTGTCCCCGGATATATTTATGCTCAAAAAGAGAGCAATCTGTTTGTAAATCTCTTTATTACAAGTAAAACGTCGCTGCAACTACAGTCAAAAAATGCTGTCGAAATTGCTCAAAAGACAAATTATCCCTGGGATGGAAAGGTATCCATTGCTGTGAATCCGGCTAAGAAATCGCTCTTCACATTGAACCTGCGCAGTCCCGGATGGGCACAAAACAAACCCGTTCCCGCCGACTTATACAGCTATGCAAATCCTTCTGCAGAGACGATTTTCATCAAAATCAATGGTAAAGAGGCAACTTATACCATGGAAAACGGTTATGCGAAACTCTCCCGCGAGTGGAAAAAAGGAGACGTGGTTGAGTATGAGCTCCCAATGACTATTCATCGTGTGGAAGCCAATCGGAATGTGAAAGCCGATGAGGGAAAAGTGGCGTTGGAACGCGGCCCGATTGTCTATTGCCTCGAAGGGGTCGATAATCCCGGTAGCTACGATCGGTTTGTCCTGCCGGACGATGCTAAACTCTCATTTGTAACCGACGACAACAAACTCAACGGGACTCATGAACTGACAGGCGATGGGATTCAATTCAACGTGTCAAAAGACGGGCTTTCCATTCAATCCAAAAAACAACCGTTCACTGCAATACCATACTATCAATGGTGCAACCGGGGCAAATCTGCCATGGAGGTGTGGATTCCACGGAGAGCTGACAAATTTTCTTTATCCGAACAATAAATCTAAGACATAATGCAAAAAACAGTTTCCTTACTTGTGTTTATTATCCTGGTTGCCGGTCAGATGCTTGGCCAACAATACAGTAAGACCGGCTCTGGCATTACCGCGTCTTTACAGTCGATGACTGTTGAAGTGAAGTTTTATTCACCGGAGATTGTACGGGTTACTAAGACTCCCGATGGAAATTCTTTTACCCGGCAGAGCCTTTCGGTGATAAAAACTCCTGAAAAAACGCCCCTTAAAATCGAAGGAAACGGGTCTGTGGTAATCCTGAGCAGCAAAGCCCTGAGTGTAACCATCGACCTGAAAACCGGCAAAATTGCTTACAACGATGCGCAGGGAAATCCGCTTTTGAGTGAAAAAGAGTACGGAGCGCAGTTTACTCCGGTGAAAGATGTCCAAAAAGAGGCATTCCTTGCCCGTCAGGCATTTTTATTGGACAAAAATGAGGCAATCTACGGACTGGGTCAACAGCAAAACGGCAAACTCATTCAGCGTAACGAACGGATTGTTCTCAAAAACGATAATATGAAAATTTGTATTCCTTATTTCATGTCGGCAAAGGGATACGGCCTCTTTTGGGACAATTATGCTGCTACAACCTATACCGACAATGCGCAGGAAACCTCTTTCGAATCGTTGGGCGACGGAGCCGATTACTACTTTATGTATGGTGGTAACGGCGATGGAGTGATAGCCCGGATGCGTGAATTGACGGGACAAGCTCCGATGTTACCGCTTTGGACGTATGGTTACTGGCAGTCGCGCGAGCGTTACAAAACACAGCAGGAACTGGTTGGTGTGGTAGAGAAATACCGTAGCATCGGTGTGCCTCTCGACGGGATTATCCAGGATTGGCAGTATTGGGGGCGCGACAGTGTGTGGAACGCTATGAGTTTCGATTCCAAAACGTATCCCGACCCGCAGGGGATGACTGATAAAATTCATGCGATGAATGCTCACCTGATGATAGTGGCATGGCCCGGGTTCGGCCCGCTGACAAAGCAATACAAAGAGTTGTCGGCAAAAAAAATGATGATCAATTTTGATACCTGGCCGCCCAAATCGGGGGCAAAACCTTACGATCCGTACAATCCGACGGCACGCGATATTTACTGGGATTACCTGAATAAAGGTGTCTTTTCGTTCAATACCGATGCCTGGTGGCTCGATTCGTCGGAACCCGATCATATCAATGTGAAAGAGGAAGATTTTGATCAACCGACTTATCTGGGATCCTATCGTTCGGTAGTAAATGCATTCCCTCTGGAACATGTTGGTGGTGTTTACGACCATCAGCGGGCGACTACCTCCGACAAGCGCGTTTGTATTTTGACCCGCTCGGCTTTTGCCGGGCAACAACGTTACGGAGCCAATTCATGGTCGGGCGATATTGTTGCCGGCTGGGAGACTTTGCAAAAGCAAATTCCGGCGGCACTTAATTTTTCTTCGTGTGGTATTCCCTATTGGAATGCCGATATCGGAGGCTTCTTCCTTTGGAATTATGGAGGTGAGAAGGCGCTGGAGAACAACGCTTATCGCGAACTCTACGTACGCTGGATTCAGTTCGGAGCTTTTACTCCGATGATGCGTTCGCACGGAACCGATGCTCCGAAAGAGATTTTCCGGTTCGGTAAGCGCGGCGATCGGGATTTCGATGCCATCGAAAAGTATATAAACCTGCGGTATAGCTTGTTGCCCTACCTGTATTCTACCGCATGGAATGTAAGCAACAATGCCGGAAGTATTATGCGTCCCTTGTTTTTCGATTTTGTGAATGATAAAGCCGTGCCTGACATCAATGACGAATATCTTTTCGGAAAATCCATTCTTGTTGCTCCTGTGGTTAATCCGATGTATGTCAGTTCTCAGGATGGGAAAGGAACCGAAGACTATTCTCAGGCAAAAAGCCGTAAGGTTTATCTTCCTGCAGGGAGCCAATGGTTTGACTTTTGGACGGGAGAGAAACTGGACGGAGGACAATCGCTGGAAAAAGCGGCTCCGATTGATATCCTTCCGCTGTATATAAAAGCCGGTTCTGTGATTCCTTTTGGTCCGAAAGTGCAATATGCCACCGAGAAAAAATGGAACAATCTGGAGATTCGGATTTACCCCGGTGCTGATGGCGAATTTGTCCTCTATGAAGACGAGAACGATAACTATAATTACGAAAAAGGAGCTTATTCCACCATCTCATTTCATTGGAACGACAAGAGCCGCGTCCTGACAATTTCAGAACGTAATGGACATTTTGCCGGTATGTTAGAGAAGCGGTCGTTTATCCTGAATATGGCAGGAAAAGATAAAAAGGCGGTGAAAAAAGTTTCTTATTCAGGCAAAAAAATGTTTGTGAAATTTTAATGGAGAAACTTCTCTTTTGATAAGAATGTCCGAAGAATTCAGTGGAGGGACGATTGTGTTTGCTATGTTTTCTTCGGATATTTTTTGTCTCAAAGATCTATGTTGTAAAACATACAATTTGGGTTTGCTCCGATTTTATATAAGTGTTATTTTTACACCTATTATTTTAGCCATACAAATTTCTATCATGATCAGAAAAACAACCATTCTATTGTTGGCCTTTTTGGCATTGTTCTCGGTGACTGCTCAAAACAGACTGACCGTGCAGGTCAACAAGCCGATTGCCGACATTCAGCCCACCATGTGGGGTATTTTCTTTGAAGATATCAACCTTGCTGCCGATGGAGGCATCTATGCTGAGTTGGTGAAAAATCGTTCTTTTGAGTTTACCAAACCTTTGATGGGTTGGAAAGTGCAACAGAAAAACTTTGTTGAAGGTGCCGTGCAGGTGGTGAACCGTCCTGAAAAAGAGGATACCAATCCGCGTTATCTTCAGGTGTCGCTGCAAAAAGCAAGCGGACACGACCTCGGACTGACCAACGAAGGCTTCCGTGGAATGGGCGTTAAGAAAGATATCACCTATACCTTTTCGGTTCTTTATCGCCAGTCTTCTGCGATCGGCAAACTGAATATCGAGTTGGTCAATGCACAGAACGAGGTGTTGGGAAGCACATCTCTTACACCGGAAGTAGCCGATAATCAATGGCACAAACAATCGGTTTCATTCAAATCCAATGAGACTGAACCGAAAGCCAAACTGAACATCTGGTTCGAAGGCGATGGTAAGATCGATCTGGATATGATCTCTCTCTTTCCGTCCGATACCTGGAAGAACCGTCCCGGAGGCTTGCGTGCCGACTTGGTGCAACTGCTTGCCGATCTGAAACCGGGCTTTATCCGTTTCCCCGGTGGATGCATTGTCGAGGGTTTCGATTTGGCGCAACGTTACCAGTGGAAGAAAACAGTTGGTGCGGTCGAAGATCGTCACTTGATTATCAATCGCTGGAACACCGAATTTTCTTATCGTTCCACTCCCGACTATTTCCAGAGCTACGGACTTGGATTCTTCGAGTATTTCCAACTGGCCGAAGATATTGGTGCCGAACCGCTACCGATCCTTAATTGCGGCATGGCCTGCCAGTTCAACTCAGCAGAGCTGGTTCCTACCGGACAAATAGACCCGTATGTGCAGGATGCCCTTGACCTGATTGAATTCGCGAATGGTTCCACCGATACCAAATGGGGAAAACTGCGTGCTGAGATGGGACATTCCGCTCCGTTCAATCTCAAGATGATGGGCGTGGGTAACGAGAACTGGGGTCCGCAGTATGTTGAACGACTCAAAATATTCACCAAAGCGATCAAAGACAAATATCCTGACTTTAAGTTGGTGAACAGTTCGGGTACCGATCCGAGCGGCGATCGTTTCGACTATCTGAACGGTGAATTGCGGAAAATGAATGCCGACCTGATCGACGAGCACTACTACCGCTCGCCCGAATGGTTCCTTTCCAATGCCCGTCGTTACGACAACTATCCGCGTACCGGGAGCAAGGTTTTTGCCGGCGAATATGCGTCGCATTGCGACAACTCGTTTGTGGGAGCTGCTCGCAATAACTGGAAGGCCGCTCTTTCGGAAGCCGCGTTTATGACAGGCTTGGAACGTAATGCAGCGGTGGTCAATATGGCTTCGTATGCCCCGCTGTTTGCTCATCTCGAAGGGTGGCAATGGGCTCCCGATCTGATCTGGTACGACAATCTTCATTCGTACGGAACGCCGAGTTACTACGTGCAGAAACTCTATTCTAACAACAAGGGGAACAAAGTAGTTCCAATAACCTTAGGAAAGGATGTGGTAGCCGGTCAGGACAGCCTTTACGCTTCGGCTTGTGTCGATACCAAAACCAATGAACTGATCGTTAAGATTGTCAATGCTTCGGGCAATAAAACGATGAGGGAGATTCAACTGGAAGGAGCGACCAAACTTGCAAAAGCAGGTACGCTAACCGTGATGCAAAGTGGTGATATGAAGCAGGTCAACTCGATTGAAAACCCTGCCGCACTGGCGGCAAAAACACAACCGTTTACACCCAAAGGCAAAATCATTAAGGCAGAACTGGCTCCCTATTCGTTTGCCGTCTACCGGATTAAACTGTAGTTTTTATGATGAAAATAAATTGAATGAGATAAGATTGAACTTTAGTTAACACTTGAGGAGGCTGGCAGAAAGTGATTTTTGTCAGCCTCAATTTTT
>JAUZOL010000077.1 GCA_030706455.1 Bacteroidota bacterium | reverse complement strand
TACCATCAAAACGATGGCAAACGCCTTCAGCCAGTCAATACCGTAATCCCTTGTTTTCAATTCCACCTGCACTAATTAATTTTTCGGAAAGAAAATAGCCTTGAGGGTTTTGCGAAACACCACAATGTGAACGGCAATCAGGGCAAACAATGAAAAGCCGCAAAACTCGTGCAATTCTCCCACATCAAAACCTCGAAATCCGGTTCCCATCAGCACAATGGTAGTGATTTGCAAAATAGCCACCGTCAAAAGCAACGCAAGGCTCACCTGGCGAACCAGTCTGTTTTTTTTACTCTTTTCCATTTTGTTGCAATAAGTTGATTTGATTTTCCTCGTCCTTCAAATGACATGAATCCTGAGGTTCAACATGAATATATATTTCGCTTCGTTTTATCTGAGCCATCAGGCTATGTTCAATCCGGTCGCAAAGTTCGTGTACATCCCGCAGCTTTAAGTCCGGATCAAGGTGAATATTGAACTTGATAAACGTATCCGCGCCGGCAGTACGCACTTTAAGATGATGATAGAGCTTCACTTCCGGGAATGAATTCAGGGTATTTTCGACAAGCGTAATCGTCTCTTGCGGAGCTTTATCCAACAACACATCAACCGCTTTTTTTCCTAAGCGAAAAGAAACAAACAAGACGATCACCGCAACCATCAACGCCGCAATGGAGTCGGCAAAATAAAAGCCAAAGTTAGCACAAACAAGACCAAACAATACAACAGCCGAACTCCAGATGTCTGTAGAGAAATGAAGTGCATCGGCTTCCAGTGCCTGACTGTTATGCTTTTTCGCCACTTTATACAACGCTCTCGAACGGGTAAAATCCACCACAATGGAGCTGATCACCACCACGTAACTCCACACCGACACTTCGATATGGGTATTGCCTGTTACAAGGCGGTCGATTGCCTCTGACACAATCCACACGCAGGTAATCAGCAAAAGAATGGTTTCGATGAATGCGGAAAAATTTTCGATTTTGCCATGGCCATAGTTATGCTGCTTATCGGCAGGCTTATCGGAAATACGAACCGAAAAGAAGGTAATCACGGCAGCCACTAAATCGAGACCGGAGTGCAAGGCTTCGGACAGAATACCCAAACTACCGGTAAGGACACCGATAATCAGTTTGAAGCTCGTCAGAAATATCGCAGCAAATACTGAAAGTAAAGCCACTCTGTTTTTTTCTTCCACCATAAAAATTACACTTTATATTCTTTCAAAAATCACTCTTGGAATCAATTTTATCACCATAGCCACAAACCGCCAGCGTTTAGTCACATAAACTATGTCCTTTTTCTGCTCTACCTCTTTCACTATCTGAGCGGCAGCTTTCGGCACCGGCGCCGACCAGAAAACACCTGTTCCCTGAGCCATGCAGGTATCTACAAAGCCCGGACGAATATCCGTGATCTGAATATTGAGTTTCTGATGATGAGCCAACTGACGCAGCGATTGCATATAAATCATATTGTACGACTTACTGGCACTGTATGCCGGCGAAAAGCGGTTTCCGCGCAATCCGGCGATGGAACTTATTGCGGCAATATGACCATACTGCTGTTGCCTGAAGTAACGAAACGCCCAGCCAACCACAGCTGTAAAGCCCGCTACGTCTGTCTGTACCGAGAGTTGTTCCGGTTCCGACGCAAGCTCACTATTCCGTTTACCATAGCCGGAACTAAGAATCAACAAATCAAGACCTCCCAAACGGCAGACCAAAGCTGCGAGGTGAGTTTCCACCGAAGCAATGTCTGAGATATCAAACGAAGCTGCGACAAAGCGATCCGGCGCTTCTTGTTCCAGTTCATGCAACAACTCTTGCCTGCGGCCGGTAATACCCACCAGACAGCCTTTGCCAGCGTAAATTCGTGCCACTTCACGTCCAATGCCCGAAGTAGCTCCCAGAACAATTATTTTTCGCATCGTAGGCTTGTAATTAAATCAAATTGCAACTCCTTTATCATTGTCTCTCATCAGGATAACCGGAATGCACTTTCGGGTGTAAAGTTCTATAAATTTATCGAAAAGACAAGACTATCTGTCAAAAAACAGCGAACTCGTCTTGCTTTTCTTATATATGTAATTAATAGTTTATTTTTACTCATTGACCCCACCTAACCTCCCCTAAATGGGGAGGAATTCGTCGTTAAAACGAGAAAAAATTGTGCATTTTGCAAATGTTATAGCCCCCATTTGGGGGTTGGGGGTCAAAAAATAAAAATTCAAGACGACTTCAGCATTAATTGCTAGCAAAATACTCATCCGCCGGAAGGTTCATTTAATTCGTATTTTTAGTTAAGTAGCGGTTTTCAGATAATATAAGTCAACAATAGCCAACGTTACTAAAAGTTGAAACTATTCAATAATAAAACCGTTAAGAGAGCGTTTTGTCTTACAGAAATACGGATTGAGATAATCTCTTGTACCGAAAATCTCTTATATCAACTAACTATTTATATGACCAGGAACGTTCTTTTTTGCTTTATCTATTTAATTACAGGACTATCTCTTACAGGTTGCAGTCAACAGGACACCGAAGCCTTCACAACTTCATCGGGCACCAGTCTTTACCTTGCAAATAATATGCGCAGTAGTAGTGGCAACAATATTGCTGCTTATTCTGCAAATGGAACCACCGTTAGCTTGACCAATGGCTCACAGTCAGGCTACGCCACTTCGCTTTTCATATCGGGTAGCGACGTTTACGTGGCTGGTTATGAGTATTCCACCAGCGGCTACCCTATTGCCAAGTACTGGAAAAACGGAACGGCAGTGAATCTCACTGACGGAACTTCCAATGCTTATGCAAGTTCCATCACCGTTTCGGATGGCAATGTCTATGTCTCTGGTTTTGTCGACAACAGCAAAGGAAATAGCGTAGCCGTTTACTGGAAAAACGGAACGAAAGTTGAACTAACCGATGGCACTATCGACGCCTATGCCAACGCAATTGCTGTTTCGGGCAACGACGTATATGTGGTCGGCACGACACAAAACACAACGGGCCACAACGTAGCTGCCTGTTGGAAAAACGGAACGGCAACCAACCTCTCCGACGGCACAACAGAAGCATTCGCCAATGCTATTACACTGAGCAATAGGAACGTTTATATTGCAGGGAACGTCTATAACAGCAACGGTATTGCGGTTGCTACCTACTGGACAAACGGCAGTGCAGTTAATCTTTCCAATGGAAATTCCAACGCGACTGCCAATGCGATTTCCACCTCTGGCAACGATATTTATGCTGCAGGAGCAGTTACAGGCAACAGCGGCAAATATGTCGCCGCATACTGGAAAAACGGGACAGAGAACACCTTAACGGATGGCTTGCTGGATGCAGAAGCCAAAGCGATCTATATTTCCGGCAACGACATTTATCTGGCGGGATACATAACCAACAGCAGCGGCAATAAAACAGCCGTCTACTGGAAAAACGGCGCTCTGGTTAATCTTAGCGGCAATTCTGCTGATGCCCTGATCGATGGCATTGTCGTAAAGTAAAACAGCTCGGTAGCATAAACGAATCAGCCGGAATGAAAATAATTCGTTCCGACTGATTCGTTTATACTTTTATTCAAAAATTACAACCTCCGTATATCCGCTCCCAGCGCTCTCAAACGCCCGTCGATATCCTGATAACCACGGTCGATCTGTTCGATATTATCAATCACACTGCGTCCTTCAGCCGAAAGGGCCGCGATAAGCAATGAAACCCCGGCACGAATGTCGGGCGAAGTCATGCGGGTGCCGCGCAAGGACTGTTCATGATTCATTCCAATCACCACCGCACGGTGCGGATCGCAAAGAATTATCTGTGCGCCCATCTCTATCAGCTTATCGACAAAGAAGAGGCGGCTCTCGAACATCTTCTGGTGAATCAGCACGCTGCCTTTTGCCTGCGTTGCCACCACCAGTGCCACGCTGATAAGGTCGGGGGTGAATCCCGGCCAGGGAGCATCGGCAATGGTCATAATAGAACCGTCGAAAAAGCGTTGCACCTCATAAGTATCCTGTTGCGGTATGTAAATATCGTCGTTGCGAAACTCAAAATTGATGCCCAGCCGATGAAAAATTTCGGGAGTAATGCCCAGATGTTCGCGAGCCACATTCTTGATGGTTAGCTCGGAACGGGTAATAGCAGCCAGTCCGATAAAACTACCCACTTCGATCATATCGGGCAAAATCCGGTGGTTGCAACCTCCCATTGATTCTACGCCCTCAATCACCAACAAGTTGGAACCCACGCCGGAGATCTTTGCGCCCATCGCGTTCAGCATGGTGCAGAGTTGAAAAAGATAGGGTTCGCAGGCTGCATTATAAATCGTAGTCGTTCCTTTTGCCATCACAGCCGCCATCACCACATTGGCCGTACCGGTCACCGAAGCTTCGTCGAGCAACATGTAAACACCTTTCAGTCCTTTAGTGATTACCTTCACATGCGACGAGTCTTCATCGAAACCAACTTCGGCACCCAGCTTTTGAAAGCCGATATAGTGCGTATCCAAGCGACGACGTCCGATTTTATCTCCCCCGGGTTGCGGCACGACGGCATAACCGAAGCGGGTCAGTAACGGGCCCACCAGCATAATGGAACCACGTAGTTCGGTGGCCTTTTTGCCATATTCGGGACTGTACAACGTATCTAAATTGACAGCATCGGCCTGAAAAGTATAAGTTCCTTCCGAAACTTTTTCCACCTTCACGCCCAACATACCAACCAAATCGATCAGTTTGTTCACATCCCGGATATCGGGAATATTGCTGATCGTCACCTTTTCGGGAGTTAATAACACAGCGCAAATCACCTGTAATGCTTCGTTTTTTGCACCCTGCGGAACAATTTCGCCCGAAAGACGATTGCCGCCAAAAATCTCAAATGCTGCCATATATGCGTATAAATTTCAAAATTCAGAATTTTAGGTAGAGCCACAATGCTTGTGGCTCCTTGAACATCGAGACGCAAGCATTGCGTCTCTACCAAAATTTCATACAAAAATACAACAGATTCTCCATTGATTTTGGCCGATTCGGAAAATGTGAACGATTTGTTGTAATTTTGAATTCAAAATAAACCAACAATGACTCTTCAGGAAAACGTTTCCCTCAAGCCCTACAACACCTTTGGCATAGCGGCTACCAGCCAGTATTTTACCGACATTTCAGCACCCATCGATCTTCAGATTCTGATGCAAAGCGGACTCTTGAACGCTTTTCCGTTTTTCATTCTGGGTAGCGGTAGCAACGTGGTTTTCAACAAGCTATTTGCCGGCATTGTGGTCAGGATTTCATTGAAGGGAATCAGAGTCGAAGAGGAAACTGCCGATACAGTTTTGGTAAAGGCGGCTGCCGGTGAAGTGTGGAGCGATTTTGTTGATTTCTGCGTGGATCACGGCTTTTACGGAGCCGAAAACCTAACCGCTATTCCGGGAACCGTGGGGGCCAGTCCAGTGCAAAACGTGGGGGCTTATGGCGTAGAGGCCAAAGACATCATCGAATCGGTGGAAGCCTACGAAATACTGACCGGCAAACAACGTATCTTCTCCAACAGCGACTGTCAGTTCGATTACCGGAGCAGTATTTTCAAAACCGAACTGAAGAATAAATACATCGTGGCATCCGTCACTTTTCGGCTGAGCAAACAACCGAAGCTGAATCTTGAATACGGTGCCATACGCACCGAAATGGAGAAAGCCGGCATCACGGATCCGACGCTGGCCGATGTTAGTCGCATTATTGCTGAAATCCGCGAAGAGAAACTCCCGAATCCCGACAAGATCGGCAGCGCAGGTAGCTTTTTCAAAAACCCGGTCATTCCGGTTGCACAATATGAAGCATTGAAAGAAAAATATCCCGCCTTAGTGGCCTATCCGCATAAAGGAGAATACAAAGTGGCAGCGGGCTGGCTCATCGAACAATGCGGTTGGAAAGGGCGCCAGTTCGGCAATGTGGGCGTTTATCCCAAACAAGCTCTGGTTCTCTACAATCTGGGCGATTGCACCGGCGAAGAGGTCAAAACACTTGCAAAAGAGATTCAACAATCCGTCGAGACACATTTTGGCATCGCCTTAGAACCGGAAGCCATATTTGTATAAACAAGAATCAAGAGCCAAGAACCAAGAGTCAAGACCTTTTCAATCCAGATTGTTGTCTTGATTCTTGGCTCTTGATTCTAAAATCCATTTCAATTTATGTCCGAACGTTTTGCCGACATCATTCTTCCCCTGCCTTTAGCCAACAGCTACACTTACAAAATACCGGAGGAGCTATCCGAATCGGTCAAGCTTGGCATGCGGGTTGTCGTTCCGTTCGGAAGTAAAAAAATATACACCGGCATTGTTCGCTACGTACATGCCGTTCCGCCTAATGTTTCGTCGGTAAAAGAGATCATTGCCTTACTCGACAATGCGCCTATTCTCCGCCGTCCGCAACTTCCGTTTTGGGAATGGATTGCCAACTACTATATGGCTTTCATCGGCGATGTCTACACGGCAGCCGTTCCGGCCGGACTGAAACTCGAAAGCGAAACCACCATCACGCTCAACAACGATTTCGAAGCGGAATCCCCTTTTTCGGAGAAAGAGCTGCGCATTTACAATGCACTGAGCGACAACAAGCCCCACTCCATCAAGGAGCTGACTCGCATCACGGGTTTTAAGACCATCCTGCCAACCGTCAAAACCCTGATGGATCGCGGAGCCGTTTCGCTCTCCGAGGAGTTGCGCGCTGCCTACAAACCCAAGCGGCTCACCTGCGTCCGTCTTGCCGATGGTGTAACCGACGACGAACAATTACAAACTGTATTCGACTCGTTGCACCGATCGAAGAAGCAGTTGAATCTGCTGATGGTCTACCTTGAAATGTCGCGCTATCTGACGAAATCCGGATCGCGGGAAGTCTCCAAAAAGGAGCTCCTTGAACAGAGCGGAAGCTCCGCTGCGGTCTTCGATGCGTTAGTCGAAAAAAAGATTTTGCATACCTACACGAAAGAGATCAGCCGGCTGGATTCCACCCAAACGGCACTGCAACCGCTTGCCACACTCAATAGCTTTCAACAAACGGCATACCGGTCGCTTCTCTCGCAACTGAAAGAGAAAAACGTAGTCTTACTCCACGGAGTAACTTCGAGCGGCAAAACGGAGATTTATACCCACCTCATTGCCGAAACATTAAAGCTGGGTCGACAGGTTCTATATCTTGTTCCCGAAATTGCACTGACCACCCAGCTCACCCAACGGCTGGAGCGGGTCTTCGGAAACAAACTGGGCGTTTATCACTCCAAATTCTCGGACAACGAACGGGTGGAAATATGGAACAATCTTTTGAACGATAAAGGTTATGAGATCATTCTCGGAGTGCGTTCTTCGGTTTTTCTCCCTTTCCGCGATCTTGGACTGGTCATCGTCGACGAAGAGCACGAAAGCAGCTACAAGCAATACGACCCGGCACCACGGTATCACGCCCGCAATGCGGCCATTGTACTGGCCAACATGCACGGAGCCAAAACAGTCTTGGGAAGCGCCACGCCAGCTATCGAAAGCTACCACAACGCTCTTGCCGGAAAATATGGTTTGGTGGAACTTGCACAACGGCACGAAGAGATAGAGTTGCCCAAAGTACAGACCGTCGATATGAAAGAAGCATACCGCAAAAAACGGATCACCGGACATTTCACCGACGAATTGGTCGAGAAAATCACTCTGGCATTATCCAACAAAGAGCAGGTAATCCTCTTCCAGAACCGTCGTGGATATGCACCCTACATCGAGTGCAAGCAATGTGCTTACGTTCCCCGGTGTCCGCATTGCGATGTCAGTCTCACCTATCACAAGCACTTCGACATGATCACTTGCCACTACTGCGGCTACACGACCAAAGTACCGGCCAATTGTCCAAGTTGCCACACGCCCTCGCTACAAACGAAAGGATTCGGTACCGAGCAAATTGAAGAAGAGATAAAAGCGCTTTTCCCGGATGCCAAAGCGGCACGCCTCGACCTCGACACAGTACGAACAAAAAAAGGTTTTGAGAAGATAATTCGCGATTTTGAAAGTCACTCCATCGATATTTTGATCGGCACGCAGATGGTGACCAAAGGACTCGATTTCGGTGATGTGAGTTTGGTGGGGATTCTGAACGCCGGCAACCTACTGTTTTATCCCGACTTCCGGGCGCACGAACGGGCTTTCCAGCTAATGGCACAGGTAAGCGGTCGAGCCGGACGGAAAAGTAAACAAGGGTTGGTAGTTCTCCAAACGCCGGAGACGGATCATCCGGTAATCCGACAGGTAATTGCTCACGATTACAAAGGAATGTTTGCTACACAAATGAGGGAACGGCATGATTTCCGATATCCGCCATATTTCCGGCTGATAAATATCATCATCCGCCACAAGGATGCAGGAGTAAACAATCACGCGGCTGCTCTTATCGCCGATGAGCTTAAAAAGCTACTTGGAACTCGTGTTTTAGGGCCGAACAATCCTCCCGTAGGCCGAATTCAGAACTGGTACATCAAGCATATTCTCCTCAAGATAGAAAACGCAGCTTCACCAGATGCTGTCAAGGAAATCATCCGGAATATTGTGAGTGGCATCCAATCGGATGGTCGTTTCAAATCACTTCAGGTCAACTACGATGTTGACCCCATGTAATTAATCGTAGAAATTCCAGGAAATCCCCATTTTCATCGTTGTCGGATTCATAGGATAATTCGGCATGGAGAAATAATTCTGGTTAGGCATAAACGACTGGTTTACGTGGTAATATTCCAGAAAAAAACGGGTTTTCTTCAAATGAAAATTGGCGTAAGCACTTGCAAGGGGATAGTTGCCTATCTTGATTTTGTTCTGCACATAAAACTGACCAGTTGCAGGCATATAAGCCGGGGCATAATATGACGTATGGAAATGCGAAGATACTCCTAACTGTACCCGCAATACATTAAAAAGCTTTGTCTGGTAATACAAATTATTGTACAATGCCAATGCCGGCAGAGGAATAACATTCTGATTACTGCTCACCTGATATACCCCTTTGTTTTCCAGGACAAAATGCTTTCCAAGAAATAAATCAAGACTCGCATCCAAAGCGACTATCTGGACACTACCTGAAGCCTGCGTAGGCATTGCGTTCTCATTGAAGTAAAGATAATTGGTGTTATTTGCTACCTGAAGCCCCAATTTCAAATGCCTTTTAGGCAACTCTACACTTCCACCGATATAGGTTTGCAACTCCTTATCAAAGTTATTATTCCAAATAAAATGATTCGAATAATAATGCTCCCAGAAATAAGATGCGGATGTATTTCTGATTCTTGCCATTGCTTTCAAAGCAACAGAATCTTTCCACAATGTAAAATAGCCACCCACTCGACCACTCAGCTCAAAGTCTCCTATTTTCGGGCCCACAATAACTATATTCCCCTGTAGATTATAGCGATAAATCCGCCCTTCATTCTTCGCAAGAATTCCTCCGACACGCGTATTTTGTTCCCATTTATAGGCAATCTTATCGTTCTGATCAAGTTGCATATATCGGTTCACCTCATTTTCTATAAAAGCGGTCAATCCAAATTTCAGTAAGCGGTTAAATTTTTCATCCATTTGAACAGCAAAGGTATTCCGAACGGACAAATAAGCTACAGTATCAGAATGAGCTGTTTTACTGAAATTGGTATTCACAAAAAACGCAGTATCGACAGATGCTTCATGAAAACGTTTCACATCTCTTTGTATCTTCAAAGTATGAATGAACGAAGTAACAGGAATAAATTCCTCACGCGTTGAATCTTTTTTAACAACAATAACCTTATTGAATCCAAGAGAATACTTGTGATTATAAAAGAAACTCATCGTTCTGTAACCTGCCTGCACCCCGGTTAAATTTACCGGCATCGTAATGGAAGTATACTGACTGTAAGCAGATGGATTAGTTACATAATCTGTATTTGACAGCCCACCGTTTTCATAATTCGAAAAATTCTGGTAAAGAAAAGCACCATAAGCAGAATAATGTTTTCCTGAATAACTTCCATAAAGCGATGCAATCAGTCCTTTATTGGATTGATTCATGTATCGTCCCCTGTTGTATAAATAATCGAATAACCCTGTAATATTCAACTTCTTATTCGTATTCATCGACAGAAATATCTTTGTCCTTTCTTCCGATTGTTCGCCAGGAAAGCTGGACAAATAAGTCAAATTGGAATAGGGAGTTTTTGTATTATAGAACGACAAATCTGACGCTGTATACACATACGGATCGTATGGCGTAGAAAACAGAAAATTCGTTTTCTGCGTCCGGTCAAAGAAAATTTTTGACTGTACCGGAGAACCCATATTCCCGTTATACTCATTAGCTATGCTGTATGAATCGAGCAAATTTTTATCAGGAAAATTTCTTGGGAGTGTATCTACCGTAACTGTATCGGCAATGCCAAAACGTTCTTCTATCTTTTTTGCCACAACATGCGGAGAAACGTAATTAGCCTTGCTATTATCAACCTCTCCTTTTGAAGAAGAGCTTCCACTTTGAGGGCGCATACGAGAAAATTGAGCAGACAGGCTACACACCGACGCACAACAAAAGATCAAAAGAAAAAAAATGTATCTCACCACAAAAATGAGTTAGAAGATTGTATATGTATTATACTTAAATTTCAGAAAGGAGAGCTTTAATACAGCAATAGTCCGCTTGAACAACGTCAAACGAACTATCACTATTATATAGCCTGAGAATAAGAATTATTTAATACTCCCACAAATCATTTTCAAAGTTTATAATCGAACGTTGAATTGCGTCCTGTTCTTTTTTAACGTCATCAGCATTTGTAAGATAATCAAGTAATGTACGATGATAAATATCATCAACTCCAAGAATATTACCGGAATACATTCGTTGACTAAAATACAGATCAAATGTCATTTCAGAAGATTGGTTATCACCCCAGAAGATTTTTTCTTCTGCCAGCAACGACCGCAATTCATTAAACTTAAACCAGCATACAATAGACTTAATCAACGAAGATCTGTCTTTTGGATAGCTCATTAAAGGAGCAATAGCTTCAATTCGGGATTCCTGTACGGAACGATGTTTGTCGTAAAACCAAACTTCCTTGATAAGGAAACGCTGCTGGCGTTTCAAGAATTCAATAATGGTCATATTGTCGATACCCAACTTTCCTTTATCAGAAACCATTAATGCCGGATAAAACTCAGCATCACCATCTTTATAAGAGAAAACACTGTTTATCAAATACTTTGTGCTATCCAACGGAACAGCCTTACTGATTGAAAAGTCTGGTCGGAACTGATCATCACGAATACCTTTCCGATAAACAGTCAGGTTCTTATCAATAACGCCCTGCAACATAACATTCATCAGACTCTTAAAGCCATCCATCTCTTCGAGAGGAAAATAGAGCGGAAAGTTTTGTTTTTCGCGCATATCGATAATACGGTACACGGTTTTGGACCAAACCACGTCATCACGACGTATCCTCGATTGCAAAGCATTACGCATCTTTACGATAGCCCGTTTAACAGAGTCAGAAATTACCACCTCCGGCTTTTGCTGTGACAATGCCACAGAGTCGTAAGGTGATGGAGACTCGTCGAAAAATTTTTTCTCGTTACCTTGTGCAAACAAGGTGCCAATCAAGGCAGAAAAACAAATGATACAAAATAATCTCATTCGTTGCATATTGTTCATTTTTAATTTTTAGTCTATCTTCCGCTCAATTTTACAGCTAACAAAGGCAATGAGCGAACCAATCTATCCGGGCCAACCGCTTTAATACCTCTTACAAGAATGCGAGATCCAACCCGTTCCTGAGCCAAACGATTCTTTTGTTGCGCCGACAATGTAGAACCGTTACTTTCAAGCACTTCTCCATTAGGATATTCCAAAGTAAATGAAACTACCGTAAAGTTGGCAGAAATTAATTCGTTTACATAATCTGCTTTTATAACAGCACCGTTCAATTGACTGAGCGTAATATTGCCTTCAATAATAGATTTTTCTACACCTCCCGCATTATATGCTAAGAAAGGACGGGGATCCGGCAACTGACGAACGTTAAATGTCACAGTACCCATAGGAACAAAGCTGTTTCCTCCTGCAAGTTTTGCTGAAACAGAAAAATTGATTTTCCCCGAGGTTACATTTGTACGGCAAGTCCATAAACCATTAGGCTTTCTGGAAACTGATCCACCGGCACAGGCAAGCTGAATGTTTGAAGCAGCCACGCCCGGAACAGAAGCCGAAAGCTCATTTTCAATACCTGCATATACAACATTCAAAGCTGTATTTGTAACCGTAGCACTTTTTGCACCAACAGTATAAGCACCAGCAAATGGATAATCGCGGTTTACCCCTCCTGAATTCAATCGGATAACACCCTTGTAGTCATAACTTCCTACCTGACCGCATACCATTTCCAACTTACCGTCTCTGCCAAGAGTACGTCCATTTACCATAACTTGTGGTATTTTGGTTGAGTCAATCGCAGAGAGTACGATCTGAGCGCTATACTTATCTCCCTGCATTACGTAGGTAGAAACCGGGATTACATAAGCCTGTAATTTATTTACCCTAAAGTCGCCGGCATCAGTTTGCGCCATTAAATATTGGACAACTTCACCTTCTGCCGCACGAATATCTGTCTGATATTTAGTAAGAATAGTGGTAGCTGCAGCAACCGGCATCATCTCAAAGATATTCTCCTGCCAGTTTTTGCCGTCTTTACCACCCTTTGTTGCAAAGTTCCTGTCGAACATTGAAATCTTCACCGGATCTCCATTGACAAAGCCTTTCAGGAATTCTTTATATTCAGAAAGCTTCTGCTTTAATTCTTTGCCATGTCCCTGCACCAAAGCGTATTGTCCGGCAACATCCAGATTGTCCAGATTTTTAATTTCATTAATTTTCGCTTCTTTACCATCAGCAAGACGTACAAGTTGATATTTGAAATTCTCAACATATTTGAACATCTCGTCTGATCTCTGCTTCACTACCAAAGCTTTATTCAACCACTCGCCAACCTTGCCCGGGTTATCCGCATCCAGATTTTTAAATCTTTGATACATATTGGCGTTTCTTGCATCTGAACTGGTAATACTCTGCAACATACTGTTGTTCACCAATACAAAGCCATTCAGCACCTCTGAAGAAACATTTAACGCAAGCATAGCAGTCAGGAAGAGATACATCATCCCAATCATCTTCTGCCGCGGCGTTTCCGGACAATTTTTTGCTCCACTCATGGTTTATCGTATATTGCTATTAAGCCTTTGTATTTAATGC
>JAUZOL010000076.1 GCA_030706455.1 Bacteroidota bacterium | reverse complement strand
GCAAAAGAGGTCAAAGGAAGGAAGATCAGGCCGATCAATATGATTTTCTTTATCATGAGATGCATGTGTTAATGGAGTGATGTAACTCCGGAGCCGGAACGCCTTGCGTTTGCTGCAAGCGATCTTAAGCTCCGGTTGTCAGCTTATCTGTCGTCCGACTTTTCATCCGATTTTTGTTCCTTCTTCTTAGCCACTATTTCGGCTCCGCGAACTTTATCCTTCGCTTTCAAACCCGATTGTACTTCGATTTTGATACCATCGGATAATCCAACCTTGATCGCTTTTTTGTCAAATGCCTGCGGTTCTTTGGTCTTCAAAACATAAACATAGGAGGTGTCGCCGCTGAATTCGATACAGTTCTCCGGAAGAGTCAGGACATTGGACAATTTGTTGAGTAATATCTCCGCGTTGGCGCTGTAGCCGGCACGTACGAATACCGAAGAGGGAATTTTGAGGGCAGCCTTCATCTCGAACATGATAGCACCGTTCTCTTCCGTTCCCTTTGGAGAGATATATTCCAACGTTGCGGTCAGTTTCTGATCCTGCATGGCACCGATGGTAATATCCATCAACATGCCGGTTTTCAGTTTGCCCACTTCCGTTTCGTCTAATTTTCCCACAAAAAGCATGTCGCTCATATTGGCCACGGTAGCAATTGTCGTTCCGTCATTGAAACTGTTGGATTGAATCACCGAGTTTCCTACTTTCACCGGAATATCCAGAATAGTACCGTTGATGGTGGAGCGAACCAACGTATTACTTGTTTGCGATGATTTGCTTGTGATGCCGTCGCGTACCAGACTCAGATTGTCTTTGGCGGCTGTCAGCTCTTCTTTATCGTTTTCGTATTGCAGGCGGGTTTTGTCGAATTCCTCTTTCGATATTACCTTTTCTTTCATTAATTTGGCATCGCGGTCGTAGTTTTTCTTCGACTGGTCGTAGGCCAATTGTGCACGGGTTACCCGCGATTCGGCACTGTTGAGGCTTACCATATCGGGGATAACTTTTATTTTGGCAATCAAATCGCCTACCTTTACCTTGTCGCCCGCTTTTTTATAGATCTCGGCAATGATACCCGACATTTGCGGCTTGATCAACACTTCGTTGCGCGGAGATATTTTACCGGTAGCCACGATGCGTTTTTCAATATTGCCTATCGTTACTTCGGCAATTTCGTATTTCTTTACTACCGGCTGCGATTTTTTCCAGAGAAAGAAAAATGTACCGAGTACTATAACGCCCAATAGTACTAAAAAAAAGATTTTGAAGATTTTTTTCATATGATAATAAATTTCTTGTTTAAGGACATATGGAACTCCATATTACAATATTGGTGTTTTTATGAAAATGCTTGAAAATATGATCGTTTCATGGGAAAACTATTATTTTGGAACTATTTTACAATTAAACGATTACACGATTGAACACTGTTTTTACTCCTCCCGGATTGCCTCGATCGGTTTGATGGTCATTGCCCGGTTGGCGGGAACGAGTCCGGCCAATATGCCGATAACAAGCAGTATAACTAACGATACGATGGCCACGGCAAAGCTGATTTGGGGCTCCTGGAAGAAACTGTCAGTCTGGCTAAGTACCAAGCCTACCAGCGACAGTAGTCCCACTCCGAGCATCAGTCCGGCAATACCGGCCATTAGCGTGAGTACAATGCTTTCGCTGATAATCTGGCGAATGATGGTACGGGGTGTTGCCCCCAGCGCCCGACGTATTCCAATCTCTTTGGTTCGTTCGCGCACCGTTACCAGCATGATATTACTTACGCCGATGCCTCCGGCAAACAGCGTTCCGGCTCCCACAATCCAGATGAGTACCGCGATGCCGATTCCCAGATAGAGGAACATGGTGAACTGCTCTTCGATGTTGAATCCTCCTATCGCGGCTTTATCGGACGGGGCTATGTTGTGCTGCTTTTTCAGAATCTGATTGATTTTCTCTTCAATCACTTTCACGCGAACGCCTGGTATCGCTGTTGCGGCGATGAAGTGCACCTTGGTGCCCATGTTGAAGGCTTGTTGCATGGTGGTAAACGGTAGCACAACCGATTCTTCGCCACGACCACCGAGGTTGACCTGCGAAATGCTGCGCGCTACTCCGATCACCTGAAAATAGATGCCCATCACTTTCACGTTCTGTCCTACCGGGTTGACGTTCTTGCCAAACAACACCTCGCTGACCCGTTCGCCGATCACGCAGGTTTTTCGTTTTTCGGCAATGTCGATGTCGTTGATGTAACGTCCGTAGATTAGTTTATTCTCTTCTATTTTGTTGTAGCTCGGGTAGTTGCCTTTGATGTTGAACGTTCCTGATTTATCCTTGCGCACCACATTGTTGGCGCCCTGTCCGCCGAAAAGTACGGGAGCCAGATACTGTATTTCGGGAACTCCTTTCAGCAGCAGCGGAATGTCTTCGTTCTGTATTGACCAGTTTCTCCCCTTTTTGAAACCTTTGTAGGGTTCGGTCGTTTGTTGATCGTAGACAAAACAGGAGTTCGTGGCAAATCCGTCGATGGTCGATTCCATGCCGTTTTTGAGCGCGGAACCGGCACCCACCATGCAGACGAGCATAAACATGCCCCAAAACACACCGAAAGCCGTCATCACACTTCGCGATTTGTTGTGCTTGATGGTGTACCATATTTCTTGCCAGCGATCTAAATCAAACATGTGTATTTATTTACAATTTAATCATTTACTATTTACAATTGCAATCTGAGACAATTGAATTTAACTAAGTTGCATTCCGCCTGTTCTCGAATCTCCAAATTTTCACAACCTCAAGTTCTTATTGGCATATTAGCATATTGGCACATTGAGGTTATTCTTCGCACATTGCCTCGATGGGCTTGATGCGCACGGCTCTGCGAGCCGGCATGTATCCGGCAATGATACCGGAAATAATCAAAATAAAGGTCGAAATGAATACGTAGGTCAACGACACAGTCGGATTCATAAATATGGTCATGTCGTTTTCCGAGGTGCTTTGCGCTGCCGTTTGTACCATAATATAGTTGACCAGCTCCGTCAGTCCGATGCCTAGCACCATGCCGAAGTATCCGAATATGCCGGTAATCAGAATCGACTCGATGATGATGGAGCGCAGGATCGATCCCGGCGGAGCGCCGATTGCTTTGCGGATACCGATTTCGCGGGTGCGCTCTTTTACCGATACCAGCATGATATTACTCACACCCACGATGCCGGCAATCAGTGTAAATATTCCGATAATAAAGACAAACAGCGTGATGCCGTTGAATATTTTCATCGTTTGGAGGTAATCGCGCTGTGCGTTGCGGATATAGATGGCCTGCTCATCTTTCGGGTCGAAGTAGAGGCTACGCGACATTACCCCAATTAGCTTCTTGTTGAAAGAGTCGTTTTTGGCCTTCGAATCCAGCTCGTTTACAGTCATGGCAATGCTGCCGAACTTCTGGTTGGGGTTGTAAATCAGTTGTGCTGTAGTAAAAGGGATGTAGCAGGTCGGGTTACCGTATTGCTCTTTCTTTGAGTTGATGCCGATAATGCGAAACATGACCGACCCGATTTTGACGTACTTACCTAATGCTGGTTCCTTCTTGAAAAGTACCTCTTTTACTTTCTTGTCAATAACCACCACTTTGCCATGATCTTTCAAATCGATTTCATTGATAAAACGTCCGCCTTCGGGGTCGAACTTCAAATTGAAAATATCTTTATAAGAGGGATCAACACCACGCAGTGAATAGTTGCCATATTCTGTTCCGTAGGTTACTGTCGATTGTTTGTCGATAATGCCGCTCTTTTTGTCAGGTTCGCGCAGCTGTTCGTCAATGTCTTTAACCTGTCTGTTCGAAAAATCCAGGGTGCGGTTGGCCATTAAGCCGTGGTAAGGCATGGAAGATTTGCCCGACCATAATTGTACGGAATTGGTTGCTCTCGAGTTGAAGTTGCTCCGGACGCCGTTACTTAACCCGTTACCGGCACCAAGCAATACAATCAGGATAAAGATGCCCCACGAAACAGATAAGCCCGTGAGCATGGTGCGCATTTTGTTGTGTCGGAGACTCGACCATATTTCCTGAAGTATGTTCATCGAATGAAGATTGTGGATGTATCCGGTTGAAAGGTTAGTTGTGTTGTATGTTCTGTATCAGCCCGTCTTTGATGTGGATTACTTTGCGCGTTTCGTCGGCTACGGCCTTTTCGTGCGTAACGATGATGGTGGTGATACCGGTCTGGTTAAGTCCTCCGAGCAACTGCATCACCTCTTCGGTGGTTTGGCTGTCAAGCGCACCGGTCGGTTCGTCGGCCAGCAGAATTTTGGGTTGCGAGATGATGGCACGTGCAATGGCCACACGCTGTTTTTGTCCCCCCGACATTTCGTTCGGAAGATGGTATGCCCAATCTTTCAGACCCATGCGGTCGAGGTATTCCAGTGCGATGGCATTGCGCTTTTTGCGACTGATGTTTTTGTAGTAAAGTGGCAGCGCCACGTTTTCCATCGCATTTTTGAAGTTGATCAGGTTGAACGATTGAAACACGAAACCGATCATTTCGTTGCGGTAAGCGGCCGCTTGTGTCTCCGACAGGTCTTTGATCAATTTGTTGTTGAGGTAGTAATCGCCGGTATCGTAATTGTCCAGAATCCCCAATATGTTCAGCAAAGTGGATTTGCCGGAACCCGAAGCGCCCATTATCGACACATAGTCACCCTGCTCGATGTGAAGGTCGATGCCTTTCAATACATGCAGCGAAGTTGCTTCTGTGTAGTAGGTTTTGTTTACGTCGCGTAGTGTTATCATTGAGTGTAAATATTTGCTTTCGATTGAAATAGAACTTTTCGCCTGAATAATTACAGCCTTTACTGCAGGTTGCGAATAAAACCGTACATTTGTAGTTCTAGCCGGTAATTCAACAACGAATCAAGGTTAATGTGTTTTATAGTATCATTGTATTACTACAATAATACACTGCAAAGATAAAGTAAGTTTTATAGCTTCAAACTCTGTGGTTTATCTTTTAATTTACTTTAACCAAACAAATCTTGGGGTTGTGGTGCTTGAATTGTTTAATCGGCTTTCTTATTGTTTTTTATGTCGTGATACTGACGCGGTTTCTGTTTGTTGATCCCGGTCAAATTGCACGGCAGAAAGAGTTCAGTTTATGCTTAATCGTTTCCTCATAGATAAAATCCGCTCCCATCTTCCTTTCGAGCCTACGGCACAACAAGCTGCTCTCATTGAATCTCTATCGGTTTTTCTTACTTCACAGGAACGCGAAAAGGCTTTTTTGCTGAAAGGATATGCCGGAACGGGAAAAACATCGGTGGTGAGCGCTCTGGTGAAGACTTTTGACGAGCTTCAGCAAAAGGTGATGTTGCTGGCACCAACAGGGCGTGCAGCCAAGGTGTTGTCGCACTATTCGGGCCATCCGGCTTTTACCATTCATAAGAAAATATACCGACAAAAATCGGCAGCCGACTTCATTTTTTCGCTCGATAATAATCTTCACAAACACACGCTATTCATTGTCGATGAGGCCTCAATGATTGCCAATCTTTCCGGCGAAGGTAGTATGTTTGGTTCGGGACAATTGCTTGACGATTTAGTGCAATATGTCTACGGAAGCGATGGTTGCAGTATGATTTTGCTGGGAGATACGGCTCAGTTGCCGCCGGTAATGCAACCTGTGAGTCCTGCGCTGGAACTATCGAAGTTGCAAAGTTTCGGGTTGAATGTGACGGATTTCACGCTTACACAGGTGGTTCGTCAGGCCGAAGAGAGCGGAATCCTTTTTAATGCCACTGCTTTACGCAATAACCTGCTGGAAGGAACGACTCATCTACACCCGCAATTCGAGGTGGCATCCTTTGCCGATATACGGAATCTTCCCGGCGACGAATTGATCGATACGTTGCAAGCCGAATACAACAAAACCGGCGTGGAGGAGACCATCGTTATTACCCGTTCCAACAAACGCGCGAACCTCTACAACAACGGCATTCGTGCCCGCGTGTTTCAGAAAGAGGAGGAGCTCAGTGGCGGCGATCTGGTGATGGTGGTGAAGAACAACTATTTCTGGAGCAAGGATTACCCCGAAATGGAGTTTATTGCCAACGGTGATGTGGCCGAAGTGCAGCGCATCCTTCGTTACAAAGAGTTGTACGGCTTCCGTTTTGCCGATGTTTTACTGCGGTTTATCGATTACGACTGCGAAATCGAAGCGCGTATTCTGGTGGAGGCCCTGCAAGCCGAAACGCCTGCCAGTCTGAATGAGATGAATAAAAAACTCTATGAAGCTGTGAGCGAGGATTATGCCCATATTGGCAACCGGCGCGAACGGGCCAAAGCAATGCAAAAGGACGAATTTTACAATGCCTTGCAGGTGAAGTTCGCCTATGCGGTCACTTGTCACAAAGCGCAGGGCGGGCAGTGGCAGACGGTCTTTATCGATCAGGGAAACATTCCCGAAGAGCAACTCAACACCGATTATTACCGCTGGCTTTACACAGCATTGACCCGTGCCACCGAAAAAGTCTATCTGGTGAGCTTTGCCAAAGAGTTTTTCAAACAATAGAAGAAGTACTCAGTCAACAGTATACAGTACTCAGAGAGTAAATCGTTTAATTGAAAAACTATGAAATGTTTGAAATAATGATAACTATTTATAATCTATCTCCTGCTGAAGCCTTGAACGATCGGAGCGAGCGTTTGCTTTCCGCAGGTTTACATCCGTGGCATGTCGGTACCGACTGGGAAGAACAGTTGCGGGTGCTGGGCGAAGTAGCGGGGAAAAAGCGGGTGTTGCTGATTGGTGAAACCGGATTGGACAAGCTCTGCAAAACCGATTTTGCATTGCAGCAGACGATATTTCTCCGACAAATTGAATTGGCGGAAGAGGTGCAAAAACCCTTGATTATCCATTGTGTGAAGGCATGGCTGGAGCTGATTGCTATCCGCAAAAAAGTGTTGCCTTCCGTGCCCTGGGTCATTCACGGTTTTCGCGGTAAGCCGGAACTGGCAAGTCAGTTGTTGGAGTTGGGGTTGTATCTCTCGTTCGGAGAAAAGTTCAATGTCGATAGTCTGCGCATAACACCGTTAGAAAAGCTTTGCACTGAGACGGATGAAAGCAAGGTGTCAATTGAAGATATTTGCTTTCTAATAGCCGAAGTGAAGGGAATTTCGGTTGAAGAATTGCTCAGCCAAACCAATCGGTTAATCGCAAATATAGACAGTCAATTCATCGATATTCATACGCACGATAAAACTATTGCAGTCTGAAATTTACAGGTAAGGTATATTTTACTCGTACTGGCTCTCCTTCTCTTTTTCCCGGAATCCAGTTGGGCATTCTGCTCACAACCCTAATAGCCTCTCTATCCAATGATGAATCGACAGATTTTACCACTTTTATCTCCGAAATAGTGCCATTTTTATCAACAACGAATTGTACAATTACCCGTCCCTGAATACCGTTTTTCTGAGCCATAATAGGATATTGAACTGTGCGAGCTAAATATGCAGAGACATCTCCATTCGGAAATTGAGGCATTTCCATGTATTTTATGTAAGGAACCTTATTGTCCAACGAATCAAAACATTGTCCTTCCTTTAATTCTCCCAGGTCATAAATATCAGCTCTTCTTACATGTCCGTTTTGCCAATATGTCAATAATTTGCCCTTAATTTCATTGTTGGTATATTCCGCAGATCTCAACAGTTGTCCGTTTTGATACCACTCTTTATCAGATCCGTACTGTACATTGTCTCTGTAATAGGCATCGCTTTTGATCTGTCCATTTTCAAACCAGACTCTGTTATATCCATTTAGCTTACCGTCCTGCATAATCCACTCACTTTTTAATTGACCAGACAAATACCATTCACGTTGAATCCCGTCTTGTTTTGTGAGAATCAAAGAGGAAAAATTATTGAGTTTCAGCAGGTGGTTTTCCATGTCATAAAGCCGGGTCTCAGCTTTGTCAGGGTTTACGGAATCCCGGGTTATGGTCATGTATTTGGAGGCTTTGGACGGTTTTTTTACCGGCTTGTCATTCGAATCCAGATATACTATCGTTTGAGAGTGTATGGCGAGAACAAGGGTCAAAAAGCAGATGGAAAGGAGAATACGTTTTGTAGTCGACATATTGTTTAATTTTATGCTCGACAAATATATAAAAATTTATATTGACAAAAGGTTATTTGAATAAAAAAATAATCTGCGGTTACAATATGATGTGGAATAGTTTCTTCATACATACGCTATTATCGTTTCCGATATATTGCCCGAAGTTTGGAATTACCGAGTAACCCTGTTTGGTGTAAAACCGGATGGCTTCGGGCTGACCTTTGCCCGTTTCGAGGACAGCTGCGGTAAATCCAAGTTCACCAGCCCAGGTTTCTAACTCTTTCAGAATGGCATCGGCAATGCCATTTCCTCTGAAGCTTTTCTGAACGAAAACCCGCTTTATTTCTACTGTTTCGCTATTAAACAGTTTGAAACAACCACAACCGACGGCTTCATTTTCTATCCGGACAATGACCACGGTGTCAATTTTATCAACCCGGTTAAAACCATTGTATTGTTTCTGCAACTCTCCGTAGCGGCTGTTAAGATCTTCGTCCAATTCAGCAATCAGTTGATGAAAAGCAGAATTCTCACTGGTGGTTCGTTCTATTTTATGTATATGTTGAGGAATCATGTAAGGCAGCGGATAAATAGTTCTGATTATAACAACAGTAAAACAATCACTACCACAATACCGATACCGACGAATAGGATTCCTCTTCTGAAAAGCCTTGTGCCGGGTTTAAACATCCAAAAGGCTGAGACAGCCATAAAGGCGAGAAGGATTCCAAAAATAATTGAAAATATTGATGTTATCTTCTTGCTGGGAGCTTTGTGCAAGTCCGTTATTTTCTTCAGGAAGGTAGGATAATTGGTTTCTGAATAGTTAACCGTGCCGGTGGCTTTATTGTACGTTCCTTCTTTGAAATAGACCGTGTCGTTTTGAGTTTTCAGCACTTTTAACCCCTTGATATGCAATATTTCACCCAGTGCAGATGCTTCCAGACCGGGCGCTATCGTCTTTTCTATCTGCTTTTCTTGTTGCAGAAACCCTTTATCGCGCAAGATCATGGTCACACCGCTTACGCAATAGATAAGCACCATGCCTAAAATTAAAAAACCTACATCGCGATGCAAGCCCCGCATATAGAAGTGAATTGATTTCTTTGATTTTTGTTCCATGAAATGAATATTTAGTAAAGCAATAACTTTATGTATGTGATCTCTCACTCAATTGTTAGTCCATATTTAGCTAACAATCCGGGCACACCCTGCAACGAAAATTTTGCTTTGCGGAGCGTATTCGCTTCGGGATCGATAGTGTAGTTGTATGCCGATGAAAAGTCAGTTTCTTTTAGGTTAGTATAGTGAAACACAGTATTGGCCAGATCACAATCCGTAAACCTGGATTGGCTCAGGTCACACTCTGAGAAGTCGGCATTACGAAGCGAACATTTTACGAACGGAGTCTTTTTCATCTTCTTTCCGGCAAACACCGTATAATCCATCATACAATCGTCAAAACGAACATTGAAAAGCGTATCGGAGCTGTTGACAAAAGACGCTCCCAACAGCTTGCACCCTTTGAAAGAGACGTTGTTCAACTGGCAATTGTTCATCTTCACGACACTCAAATTACAGTCAACAAACCGGCAGTCGATGTAAGTCCCGGAAAGGTATTCTGCGGCAGAAAAGTCGCAATTGGTAAAGGTGCAATTGTCAAACTCGCATTTACGGGTTTCTTCCTGCGTAAAAATGTGATTGTCAAAATCTTTATCGTCGTGAATCGTTGTCTGCATAGATTTATAAATGAACGTGTTTGTCGGTTCTTCAGAATGAGAATTTTAGCGGACATTAACCGATTGGATAACAAAATTGTCGTAAATCATTTTAATATCCTTTTTCAGAAATGCCGAATTGAGATGCAACAGCGCATCGCTTTTTACCTGATCTGTGTTGGCTACGTTGCTCCAGAATCGTACTGTCAGGCGGCAGGAGTGTTCCTGAACCTGTGTAAATAGAATTACCGGTTGCTTTTGGGCAATTACATTCTTGATTTCACTGATAGTCGTATTAATGGTCGCACTGATTACATTTGCATCGAGTTCGTTTCCCGAGAGAGAGAATTCTATCATTACCCTGCGTTGATCGTTGCTAAATGTCCAGTTGATAATGTTTTGCGAAAGAATTGTGCCGTTTGGTATAATTACTTCTGCACCGTCGGCGGTATTGAGCGTACTGGCTCTCAGTCCAATCTCTTTTACTTTGCCGGCCTGACCGCTCACTTCAATCACATCGCCGATCTGTAACGAACCATCAAAAATCAAAATGATGCCCGACACGAAATTGTTTACAATGTTTTGTAAGCCCATACCGATACCAACGCCGAGAGCACCGAGAACGATGGTGATTTTGTCGATAGGTAATCCCGATGCGGCCACGGCCAACAGGTAACCACCGCAAAGCACCAACAGACGAAGCATCAGCAAACGCGAGTGTTGTCCTTTTGTGATGACTCCGTCTTCGGCTTCATTGCCCGTTTCGCCAAAAAGGAAACTGATAAGCCGCTGCAAAATATGGGCAAACCAAATAATAATAAAGAATAGCAACACGCTCGATAGCTTGAATGAGATGCTTCCAACCGTACGTGGAGAAGTAAGCAGGTTGCTTACCCACTCGCTAATTCCGTGGTAAACATTTAGGTTGGAAGCCAGCATCATAGCCCAAAGTAAAATAGCAAAAGCGACCAGTGGCAATTTTAGCTTTTTGACGACTTGCGAAACATCGAAAGGTGCTGTTATGCCTTTGCGTACGCGACCGGATTGAATTTGCAATAAGATCACTTCCAGAGCAGTATCGATGAAAAGCGGAAGTATGATTGCCTGCATCAGGGTGAAAATGGATGCCACCCCAATGATTCCTGCAAGAGAAAAACGTCCGAATATATTGGTTAAAATGGATAATCCGGCCAGTAGAAGCGTTACATACAGTGATATACGAATCCATTTTCGGAACGATACCTTGTCGTCGCAACTGTTGTAAAATCGTTTTGCAAACACAATGACCCCGATCTGTAACAAGGCCAGCCAATAGCGCGGAAGCAGTTTCGGTTCTACCCACACGTAAGATACGGAAACTACCAGAAAGATTACAACTAGGACGATCCATGCGTACCATGTCTTACGATCCCATTGCGAATAAAAAATCACCGATGCGATGATGAACGAAATAAGGTATTCGCCTGTCAGATAAAGGGTCGGGGCGTAAGCATCAAAGAATGGTATCAATGCAAAGAGAATCATCAACAGCGATAAAACAGGATGGCTATTGATGTATTTCAGGTGAAGAAATGTAAATTCTGCTTTCTGATTGCGGATGTCTTTAAACTGGCGTCGCTTAAACCACCACCAACCCAACAGCAGCAGGGCAACCAGCAGCATCACAATCCGTCTTTGCGAAGTCTTGTCGAAATAATAGGCGAGAGCTTTTTGCTCAAGGAGAGAGATAGATGAGGCCGATTTGTACAATTTTGAATTAACGGTATCGGGAACATTGAATTGCCATAAACAGGGAGCTTCTTTGCCGAATAGTTGCATGTCGGCCTTATCAAGCCGGTTGTCAATCATGTTGAGCATGTTGCCAATGTTCATCGAATTGTCAGACACTTTCATCTTCAATTCGTTCAGCATGTTAAGTCCGACACGTGTCATGCTGTCGGTACGCACCCATTTGCGTTGCATACGATCGAGGCGCTGGTCAAACTGTTTTGCCATTATCGTATCCTTGTCCAGACGTTTGAAAATGGAGTCTTTCATCACCGTTTTTAACCCCAGTTTGGATCGGTAAAACCGGGTGTAGGTAGACGTAAGATATTGTCGTATCTGTTGGTTGTCTTCGTCGAGGTTGTCAAGAAAACTCTGATAAAGGTACAGATTGCGCAAATTGACCCTTGCCCGTCGTCCCCCGAGACGTTCTTTTATTTCAGCAATATCTTTGGTGATTTTATCCAACTGACGGCCGGCACCCATCACCTCCAGACTCATCTTTACGCTGTCGCGAATGGCATTGAGCTTATCGTTTACCCGCTCTATACTCATCATGTAGTCGCCGGAAGTAATCGTGTCTGCGGCAGCCCACATCATTTTGCGGCGATGACGGGGCGTTTCCTGTTTTGTGCCTTTGCTAACCTTGCTTGTGTCTGTTGTAGCTGTAGTGGTTGGTGCTACCTGCGGAGTCTGCGCCATTGCAGTTATGCTCACCAATATTCCAACTAACAAAACCAATTTCTTCATACTTTATGTTTAATCTTTTCCGTATATCAATACTTCGTCACAAAGGTGCGTGTATCTTATAAAATCAAATTGATATATGCAAAAAACGATTTGTCGTTTTTTTTCTGCGGCTTATTTTCTCACGCAAAGTCGCTGAGGCGCAAGTGTTCATAAATTATAGGACTACATTATGAACTAAGACGCTACAAAGTAAAACTTAAAGTTTTTCTTTGTGTCTTTGCGGCTTTGCGCGAGGAATATATTTTATAAAGAATCATTGTATATTACTCGTTCATATTCGCCAACCAATTCAATTCGATTGCCTTCCGGATCGAGAATTACGCTTTCGTAATACCCATCACCGGAAACACGAGGTTGACTCTCAATCGTAAAGCCATCTTTTTCAAATTCGCGTGTCATGCGGTCAACTTCAGCCGTGCTGCCAACCTGAATAGCAAGATGAGTCCATCCAAAAGTATCCCTGCTGTTATGCTCCGAAATATCGTTGCGATGCATTAGCTCAAGGCGTGCGCCGTCATCAAACCGGATAAAAAAAGAAGAGAAGCCCTTGGTTGGATTCTCGTACCGTTCTCCTGATTTACAGTCAAAATATTTCAGGTAGAAATCTTTCATGCTTTCCAGGTCTTTCACCCAGAGCGCTATATGGTCAATCTTCATATTGTTTTTCAATCTTCAAATCTACGATTTTTCCCAGAAAGATGCCGTACGATTTAACACTCTTTTCGATCAGGAACCTGATCTCGTCTGAAAAATCGTCAAACATAGACACGTTCACAGTTACAACATCTTTTTTAGTCGTTCGTGTCCAGAGCCCTGCCACTTGCCCGTTGACAACCACTATAGGCCGAAAGACACCGTTGATGAAGATCGTTTTGGAATTGTGATGGGGAGCAATCATCGCCGAGCGGTCGCGATAGCTGATCAGATACTCATCGAAGGCTGGTAGCAGATGCACCTGTGCACT
>JAUZOL010000075.1 GCA_030706455.1 Bacteroidota bacterium | reverse complement strand
GATTAGTTCATCCAAAGAGTTAACACCAATGGTTTTTAGCATTTTCGACATGTCATTGGGGCATATCCCGTTGTGACGATCAACAAATTGTTCGGATTGCATTGTAGGTAATAAGATTAAAAGAACGACAATCAATAAAAGTACGGATATTCAATGGATTACGCCAATCCATGATAATCCTAATCAAAGTTCAAAGTTACGGCTCTTTTAGGAAAAGTGAAAGAAAAAAACATACAACTTATTGACATCTACCAGAGTGATAGTAGTCAGGTGTCTATCGTTTCAAATTATCAACCAAACACAATTATTTTTTTGATTTTGTAACGAAACAATACTCTTTCAATGTTTCCTGACAAAATGCTTCATTTAAGAACCAATAAATAATTATCCGTCAACAAACAGTATTGGTTAATAGAAAAAAAGCAAGTACCTTTGCCTGCAATGTTAAAAAATGGACATCTTTTATAAAAAAACAAGAGCTGTTTACTGTTTACTAATTCTAAAAATGTTGATATGGCAAATGAAAACAAACCGCTCGGATCTGGTGGGTCTTTGAAAGAGTTCACCCTCCGCGCGTTGTTAATCGGTTTAGTGCTTGCAGTTGTTTTAGGTGCTGCCAATGCTTACCTTGGCCTTGGGGCCGGTATGACTATTGCCGCCACTTATCCTGCTGCTGTGCTGGGGATGGCAGTGTTGCGAATGATGAAAAAGAGTACGATTCTGGAAGAGAACTTCACCCGTACCGTGGGAAGTATTGGAGAGTCGGTGGCTGCAGGAGCCATTTTTACACTTCCTGCATTTTACATCACGGGAATCTGGAAAGATAATTTCTCATCATGGGAAACCTATCTGACAGCTTCTTTGATTCTGATTGCCGGTGGTATTCTCGGAATTTTGTTTGTGGCATTGATGCGCCGCGTAATGGTTGAAGACAAAGAGTTGCCATTTCCCGAAAGTCAGGCGGCTGCCGAAATTCACAAAGCCGGGCAAAAAGGAGCCTCCGGTTCCAAATTCCTTTTTTATTCGATGATTGTCGGCGGACTCATCAAACTATTCGGCGAATTCAAAGTGTTTGCGGTATCCTGGAGCCAGTTTATTTATACCGGCGCTAAAACTATTACCGGAACAAGTATTAAAACACAAGGTGGATTCCTTGCCGGAGCACCTAAAATCAGCGCCGCTTATTTTGGTGTCGGATATATCATCGGTCCGCGTTTGGCATCGCTTAATTTCAGCGGTTCTATTCTGGCGTGGGGATTATTCATTCCAATCATTATGCTGATTGTTGGTCCGAGCGTCATCAATGATCCTGTTTACAGCCTTATGGCTGCCGACGGCACACCCAATTTTGCCGGATGGGAACATCTTTCAACCGATATCTGGAAATACATCGTTCGTATGATTGCTATCGGAGGTATGTTGGTTGCTGCATTTTTCACACTTTACAACATGCGGAGCAGTCTTTTTGTCGGTCTGAAACGTGCCGTTGGCGATATTCAAAAAGCAAAACAGGAAAGCAGTGAAGCTGCGGATCGCACCGAAAAAGACCTGAAATTTACATGGGTCATGATGGGTATCGCGTTTGCTGCAGCTCTGACTTTTTTCGTAACATACTTCATCTTCAATGCTTCTATAGTAATTGCCATCGCTGCTGCTTCGCTGATGGTTCTGCTGGCCTTCTTCCTTTCCGCGGTTTCCGGCTATCTGGTGGGAATTATCGGAAGTAGCTCCAATCCTATCAGTGGCTTAACAGTTACCGTAATCGTTGTTACCGGACTCATATTCCTTGCTTTGGGAATCACACACGACACGCAGGGTGTAGCCGCTGTATTGGGCGTCGCCGCTATTGTTGCGGTGGCTGTAGCTGTGGCCGGTGAAATGTTTCAGGATCTGAAAGCCGGGCATATTCTGAAAGGAACTCCCTGGAAAATGCAGATTGGCGATATTATCGGTGTTGTAATTTCGGGACTGGTAATGTTTGGCGTTTTGATTCTGCTAAATCAGGGCGACATCGCGAAAGGAAATGCCGAACACTACATTGGTGGTTTCGGAAGTAAAAACCTGACTGCACCACAAGCAGGACTTTTCGCAGTATTGTCGAACGGTATTATTGCCGGTAAAATGGTATGGGCGTTGATTATTACCGGTATGCTGATGGGCGTGGCATTGATTCTGATGAAAGTAAAAAGTCCGATGTTGATCTTTGTCGGAATGTACCTGCCATTGGAAACTGTTGCTGCCATCTTCCTTGGTGGCTTATTTAAGGGCATCCTGGATCATTACGTAGCAAAAAAACAACTGAACGAACACCAAAAAGGTGTTGTGGAAAATACCGGTGTTTTAATGGCGTCAGGTCTGATTGCCGGAGAAGCCCTCATGGGGTTGGTTATTGCTATTTTTGCAATTGGCGATGTTTTCTTAGGCAATGTTTTCAGTCTGTTCAGCAATCCTCCCTATCTTTTAGGTCTTGTAGCTTTATGTTTAGTGGGATATTTCTTAATCAGGGTTCCCCTTAAAACAGCAGATAAATCCAAAGAATAGATTATCTGACACATTTTCAAAAAGCGCTATGATACAACAGGCTGTATCAAAGCGCTTTTTTTGTGTCAAGATGCCATAAATTCAATGGATAAGCTCTTTTCGCTAAAATGAATCAGCATAAATTAGAGTAAGATTTAACCCTGCAAAATCACAAAACATGCTAAATTCATACTATTTAATTGGTACTTAACGTTAGATGTTATAAATTTGAATTTATTACTGCAAAACGTTAAATTGTGAAAAAAAGTTTTTATATCCTATCCATTCTGCTCATTTGTGCCACTAAAGTAGCAGCTGTTTCGGCATTCCCTTGGCCGGTAAAAATTACGCAACCTGACGGAAGTATTGTGACTGTTGTGCAAAAAGGCGATGAACACATTCACTGGATGGAAACCACCGACGGCATGACCCTGATGAAAAATGCCAAGGGATACATCACTTATGCCACAAATGACACAAATGGCAACATGATTGCATCGGATATTGTTGCTCAGGATGCAACTGAACGTTCAGAAAGAGCAAAAAGCTTCCTTTCCGGACAAACCAGAAAAGTTTTTTTCAGTCAGCTCCAACTCGATTCAATGACCTCCCAACTTAAAGCATCCATCATTAAACGTCAAAAAAGTTCGGCTCTTCCAACGGGAACCGTCAAAATTTTAGTTGTTTTGATGGGGTTTCAAGATATTGCTTTTACAAAAACAACTTCTGATTTTAATAACTTATTCAATCAAACGGGTTATAGCGTAAATAACAATCAAAGTTCGGTTAAAGATTTTTTCACTGCTACTTCATACGGAAAATTCGCTATGAATTTTGATGTCAAAGGCCCTTTTACCGCCAGCAGAGTAAGATCATACTACGGAAAAGATGTAGGAGGACTCGGAAATGACCAGCATCCTGACTCATTGGTAGTAGAGGCAATCAGATCTATACACACCACTGATCCTTCGTTCGATTTTTCGGGATACAGTGCTATAAATGTCATTTTTGCAGGAAACGGGCAGGAATTCACAGGCGTTTCCACGGATGCCATATGGTCTCATCAGAATGATTTCACACCCCCAAGCTACTGCTCCATCACTCATTACTTATGTACTCCGGAACTCTATGCCACCAGTACGAATATTACTTGCACAATGGGAGTTCTGTGCCATGAACTGAACCACGTAATCGGAGCTCCCGATTATTATGACACCAATTATGACAACACCGGCGATGGTAGTTACCTTGGTACCGGAGCATGGGATCTGATGGCAGAAGGAAGTTGGAACCGGGTAGGTTCAAATTATTATGGCACCTGTCCACCCAACCTTACCCTATATCAAAAATATCGGTACGGATGGATTACACCGACTGAACTTAAATCCCCAACCGCCATCTCCAATATGGCAGCAAATGGCACAAAAGGAGAAGCGTATATTTTCAAAACACTGACGCAAGGGGAATATTATATACTTGAAAACAGACAGCAATCCGGCTATGACAGTTCGTTGCCGGGACATGGCCTTCTGATTTATCATATTGCAAAAGATGCCAATGACCTGTACTATGATCTAAATATCACATCTCCGCAAAAAGTGTACCCGGTTTGTGCATCTGCCTCGACTAATCCGACATCTACGGCAGCATCATACGGCAACATTGATTCCGGAGGATGCCCATTTCCCGGCACATCCGGCAAGACATCATTTACAGACAGCACCACTCCCTCTGCAAAGTCATGGAATAACACCTTAACAGGCAAACCCGTAACAAATATTTCAGAAAACGGTGGAACTATTTCATTCGACTTCATGAAAGATATAAACGTAGGCCCGGCACCACTAAACCTGTCTGGCAAAGTATCCAGCACCGATTATGTGTTGTCATGGACTGCCCCCACCACTATTCCGCAAATTGGAGATTCTATACAGGAATTGCATTGGGATGGAGCAGCTTTGGATGGAGCTCTTTCAACCGGACAACAGCAGACAATGTCATGTGTGCAGGCTTTCAGTTCGTCAACATTGGTTCCGTATGTGGGTAAGACTTTCGCCGGCGTTAAGTTCTATCCTTACGATGCAACTGCAAGCGCTTACCACATTCAGGTTTTTGAATATTCATCATCTATCAATAAAATGACTCTCAAGCTGGATGAATCGGTAACTGGTGTTCAGTCAAACCAATGGAACGAGATGTATTTCACCAATCCCTGGACAATTCAAGCCGGGAAAGTATATGCGATAGGTGTTCAGTACACCTCTTCATCGGGCTATACCGTATCGGTAGACAGAGGTCCGAAAGTTGAATCGACAACTGCAGGTAATTATGGCGCTGTAATTATTGAAAGTGGAACGCCTTATACGATTGGAGCTACTAATGACTACAATTTCAATGTAAGAGGTTTAATCAACAAGGCTCCCCTTAGTTCTTACAACATTTACTTCGACGATGATTCCATTGGCAACACCACTTCATTAGATTTCACCATTCTTTCTGCAAAAAGCGGTCGCTATTGTGTACGCACGGTGAACAACGGAATAGTGGGGACAGAAAGTGCCTGCATAGATTATATTGCTCCAAAGTTTACAGAGCCTTATATTTTATGTGATAATCAAAAAGTGATTGTATATGGTATGACAGAAGGAACTACGATTTACGTCTATTCCCCTGTAGGAAAAATGCTAAAGAATGTCATTTCCGATGGCAACCCGTATTCGTTTACATTGCCAACCGGAGCCTGGATAGTAAAAGCCGGTTCATTGACCAAAAAAGTAATTATCAAATAAATAGACAAAACAACAGACTGACACGCACTTATAGATGATTACCGGATAATCGGTTAATTGGGATATATCAGGATTAAAAACTATCTTTGTTTCTCAATTTTACCAATAATAATCCATTAAGTATTCATTTATGTTTAAAGAACATCCCAAAGGGCTTTTTGCTCTAGCATTGGCTAACACTGGTGAACGCTTCGGCTACTACACAATGTTAGCCATTTTTACGTTATTTCTTCAGGCAAAATTCGGATTCGACACTTCACAAACCAGTTCCTATTTCAGTTGGTTTTTGGGTGCTGTTTACCTTACTCCTCTTTTGGGTGGATTTCTTGCCGACAAATGGCTGGGCTACGGACGCACTATCATGATTGGTATCATAATCATGTTTGCCGGCTATCTTCTTTTGGCTATTCCAAGCAATGACCGTACTTTTTCACTTATTGCAATGGTATCGGCATTGGCCATGATTTCGTTGGGAACCGGTCTTTTCAAAGGAAACCTGCAGGTATTGGTTGGTAACTTGTATGACGATCCGAAATACAGCAGTAAACGCGATTTGGCTTTCAGTCTGTTCTACATGTGTATCAATATTGGTGCATTTTTCGCACCTTCTGCTGCAGAATGGATCACCAACTACAGTCTGAGTCAATACCACATGGTTTACGATGCTCATATCCCCGCTCTCGCCCACCAGTTGCTCAACGGCACTATCTCTACTGATGGTTTGGCTCAATTGACGACATTGGCCGCTGAACAAGGTACAAAACTACCGCTCGCCGACTTTTCAAGCCTTTACATTGAAAAATTGAGTGCCGCATATAACTATGGCTTCGGCATCGCCTGCATCTCGCTGGTTATCTCTATTGCCATCTTCGTGGTCTTCAAAAAAACTTACAAACATGCTGATTACAATGCCAATAAACCAACAGCTACCTCGCACGTTGAAGAACTTACGCCCAAACAAACACGCGAACGCATTTTTGCCCTTTTAATGGTTTTTGCTGTGGTTGTATTCTTCTGGATGTCGTTCCACCAAAATGGACTGACAATGACATTCTTTGCCCGTGATTACACTACAGGTTCTGTTTCCGGTCTCGATAGAATCGGATTTTCGCTGGTTTCCATGGTTCTGCTTATTGCAGCTGTTTATAGCATCACGAATATCTTTCAATCCAAAACAGGAAAAGGAAAAGCCATTTCCGGGCTATTTCTTGCCGCTTCTCTGGGTGCAATTGCTTTGGTTTATGCACATATGGAACCGTCCATTAAAATTACACCTCAGATCTTCCAACAATTCAATCCCTTCTTTGTAATCGTTTTAACGCCGCTTTTTGTCGGACTGTTCTCATGGCTGGCTAAAAAGAAGAAAGAGCCGTCAGCACCCCGTAAAATCAGTTTTGGGATGGTGATTGCTGCGGCTGGGTTTGCCTTACTGGCATTCGGTTCTATTGGTTTACTTTCACCTGCCGATCTGAAAGCTTCGGGAGGTGTAAGTCCTACGCTGGTATCGCCAAACTGGTTGATAAGCACCTATTTGGTACTAACATTTGCCGAACTATTCCTTAGTCCGATGGGTATTTCATTTGTTTCCCGTGTTGCTCCTCCGAAATACAAAGGATTGATGATGGGAGGCTGGTTTGGTGCTACTGCACTCGGCAACAAACTCACCGGTGTAATTGGTGACCTGTGGGGAGGTATGGAACTCTGGATGGTATGGGGCGTACTGGTACTTTGCTGCCTGGTTTCTGCCATCTTTATGTTTGCTATGCTCAAAAAGCTGGAAACAATTACCAAATAAGCACTGTTAAATAGCATAATTTACAGAAAAACCATTAAGACGATGAAGATATCTTCATTTTCTTAATGGTTTTTCTTTTTATCACAACCTCACTTCGTTGAAGAATAGGTATTATTACCTGTATTCTATTTGTTTACAGGTTTATCGGAACCAATAGCTTAACACTGAAGTTCCGCCCCATATTATACACTCCCGTTCGGCCGGTTACATTGTTTACATCCTCGTATTTAAGCCGGCTCAAATGGCTTTGGTAAGCCACATCAGTCAGATTATTCCCTGTCAGATAGAGAGAAAAGAGCGTATGGCCTTTGTGTATAACATCGCCACCGATTCCGGCATACAGCAAAGAATAACCGGGGGTACGGGTTTCTGTCCCGTAGGCCGCATAATAGTGATTTTGTGCAAAATAACTCTCTACACCGACATTGATATATCCGTTACGTAACACATTACCATGTCTTAAGATATCAAGACGCACATCGGTTTTCCATTTTGGAGACGGAGTCATCGGTAAGTAGCGTGTAGAATCAGGTTGGTTAAGCTGAATGGAATTGACATACGAGAAACTGTTTTCAATATGCAGGCAATCAAAAGGATGAACGTCGAGCATAAATTCACCACCCATAATACGGGCATCACCCGAAACAAATTTATAAGTCTGGTAACTGTTGGTAATTGAATCGCCACCAGCCGTACTGTTCAGCTTTCTGGAAAAGATATAATTGTTGATACGGTTGACAAAAAGGTCGACTTCCGCAGAAAGATAGCGCGATGAATAGCCCAGTTGAAAATCGGCTTGCAGACTGGTTTCCGGCTTCAGGTTACTATCGCCTATTTCGTAACGAACGGTTCCATCATGAACTCCATTAGACGCTAATTCGCCAATATTTGGAGCTCTGAAACCTCTTGACAAATTGAATTTTGCATGAAAATCGTCGGTTATTCTCCATGCGGTACCCAGGCTACCGGTTATTCCTCCGAAATCATTGGTAAAAGCGGTAAAACGGTGGTAGGCTGTAGGATCTGAAACGGAGGTTTTCTCATCATTTGAATTCAAATAGAGATCATCAGCGTGTTCGTGGCGATTATCGAACCGTATGCCACCACTAATGTCGAATCGTCCGATAGTTTTACTGGCAATCCCAAAGATACCGGCATCAAAAAGATTGTATTCCGGCACCAAAAACTCAGAACCTTTATTCATGGAGTGCTGATACATACCATTAACACCAAACGAAGCAGACCACCCGTTTTTTTGCGGCAACATATAGTGTACATCATAGTTTACGGTATTCAACAGGAAGTAAAGTCCGTACTGATCGGGATTCAGAACATCTGGAAATTCCTGTCTGCGGTTTTGCTGAAATCCAAGTGTGGTTTTCAAACTACCGTCCCCAATAAAAATACTGTTGTTCCACACTGCTTTGTAGTGTTTTACCTGCTGATATGGCATTCCATGACTGTAACTCTTCCCGTCAGCATTGTTAACAAGTTCAGTACCTTCAACGCCATTGACTGCAACCGGTTTTATAAATTTCCCGGATATTGAATCACGTGCACCTTCTACAATTCCGGGGGTGAGTTGATAAGTGCTAAAGGTCAGGTGAGAATATCCCCACTCTTTGTTTATACCGATCAAACCGGTTAGTGCTTGCTCTTTGAAACGTGAATTATAGACATAGCCGTCATACTTGTTCTTATAATCGTGAGCCATTTTATCGCTGTAGCGCAAATCCCATATAAATCCCTTTTTATTGCCTGCCAAATCGAGAGAATAAGCCACAAGTCCATTATTCGTTTGATGGTTCGCATAGAAATTACCGGCTATTTTGCCTTCGGGAAGAGTTGGTGCTGAAAAGAGATTGATCACCCCTGCCATGGCATCAGAACCGAACATCAGACTGGCAGGACCTTTCAAAATTTCGGCTTTATTCACGGCTTGTTCGTCTATTTCTATTCCGTGCTCGTCGCCCCACTGCTGACCTTCCTGACGTATCCCGTCGTTGACCACTACCACCCGGTTGTAACCAAGTCCGCGAATAACCGGTTTGGAAATACCTCCTCCCGTTGTAATTTGTGAAATACCGGGCTGACTGGCCAACGCATCCATCAGGTTGGTAGATGCCTCACGCAAAAGATCGGTATGAGGCACTATCGCAATCGGCGTGGGAGTTCTCACCAGTTGCGTAGATCCGGCTGTGGCCGTTACCACCACTTCGTCAATTTTTGCCGACGATTCCACAAGAAAAAAATTTTGCGTAACACTGTTTCTCAAATCAACAGGCTCAATAACGGACTGATGCCCGACATAAGTAACCTGTACGGTCAGTGTGGTTTTCGGCAAATTATCAATATGATAGGCGCCTTTGTCGTCAGTCACGGCTCCTGTTTTCAACTCGGGAATGTACACAGCCACCCCTATCAAGGGTTCTCCCGTTAATTTATCGGTCACAACTCCCTTCAGCGACGTTTTAGCCAAAGGCAATGGTTCGGCAAACAATAATGCCGGAATAATATATAAAATGATAAATATCAATCTTTTTTGCATAACGTTTGGATTTGAATTAGAATGACTATCGGGTTATTTACCTAGCAGGCCTAATCTTTGCGAGCTTTGCGCATTCTCCGTGTTCTTGGCGGTTAATCTTTGATTTTTTTACCGCAAATAATGCTGAGAAAAATAGATATAGTTTATTGCTATTTCTATGAGGTATAACAACCGATAATAAGTTAAATTATCATGATCACCATTAAAAAATCAGGCATATTTTTCATGCTTTCCGATCTCTTAAGGCTAATGTAAATGCGGATGTAACGAACGACATACCAAAGCGCCGAATACAATACACCAATACCCGTGTAAGTCAATACTACGAGTTCTGATTTTTATAAAAGAAATGAGATGAGTGTCTTACGCGGCTGGCGGTGCGCGTAGCAAAAAGTGATGGGTAGCCTGTTTACAGGAGCGTTAACAAGGCTGTACAGGCGTTCTGAATAAGCAAAACGGGTCACATCCGGCAACACTTTCAGCGAATGAAGGATTACAGGATAGAAATCGAAAGAACAGATAGGACAACTATCCGGCTGATCGGTAGAAACAGTTGTCTGCCCGTTTACAGCCTCAGTAACCGCATCGTGAGAAATCAACACACAGTGAACCGACTTCACCATCAATGTGCCGGTTGTCAGCATCAATAGGAGTGATGCTATAAAAGTGCGTATCATATTTCTTCTGTACATAAACGATTGGAGCGATCTTTAATTTGATGACAAAGATACTTTATCACGCCATAGATCCGTACATTTGTGATATTAAAAGAAGTGAATGCACATCTGTTTTGGATAGTAATTTCTGTATTATAGCATTTGTTTTTGTTACGTTGCATTAGTTTGACGAATATCTTTTCAGATCAAATTCTGTAATGTTGCAATATAAATGGCTTCCGACATATTGGATACGTAGAGCTTCTGGTAAATACATTTTTTGTAATAACGAATGAGATCAATCTTAACATGCAATTCTTTGGTAATCTTTGCCTCATTATAACCACCTGCAATTAATTTCAGGATATCTTTTTCAATTGCACGAAACTCCAGATGCTCCCTGCTGACATATTTCCCCGAGGCATTTTAAAAGTAAAGCTGCTTCTTTTTATCTGGAATACATAGCACAAACCGCTCAAAACCAAATTTTGTTTCAGGTTGGCATATCAGTAATCCAACTCTTTTTGATTTAACAGAAATTGTTTTTATCGAGATTATTTTGAGTGACATCGAAAAACTTCGGTAGTCACCCACAAGATTTTTTAATCTTATATTGTACGTAGCAATGGGAATACACTCATTCAACACTTTCTGTTTCTCGAAATACTGCATCGTTATATCATGTATCCTTGGCAAAATAATGTAATCCTTTGGATGAAGAAATTTTCCATATAAGTCTAATCCACACAAATGGATATCACAGTTTCGTATTCCGGTCTCCTTTGTAAAAAGCTCTGACACAAAAATTGGCTCAAGAGTTTCTATATTAATGACGCCTAAACCTTTCTGCCAAATCTGAGACAAGAATTCACAAAAATCTGTTACTGCTTTCATTTTATATCCCTCTATTCTGCCTGCATAATTTCAAATAAACCCCTGTCTGGTAAGTAATGCTATGAGTTGTGCTGTAGACTGAACATTGGCCTGCAATAATATTTTACTTTTCAAATATTTCAGAGTACCAAAACTAATCTTCAGTATTTCTGCTATTTCCGTCTCTACACACCCTTTAGCAACCAACTGAAAAATGTAGAGTTCTGCTTCTTCCAATACAACAAAACTTTCCTTATTGCCTTTCATCAACAACAAGTAATAATATTTTTTCTGATTCGTAAAATCGTGTAGCGTGAGATTTCCTGAACACAAACCATTCGCCGGTTCGAGTAAAGAATATGTGAAACAGGGAATTTTATTAGGATAAACATTGATATGAAACAGTGGCATCGCCTTAAACTGTATCATTTGGATAGTTCCTGTATTTGTTTGTAATGCCACATTAAAAGTAAAATGATAAAGGTGCCCTGATAGTGCGCTGTTCTTTCTGTACTCCGACATGATAAGAAGAATTCTCCTATACAATGCGAATTCTTCTTTTGAAAGGTTCTTCCAAAGAAAGCCTTGTCCCATTGGCATGTCCATTTCCTCATCTTCGAATATTGATCTCAACGAGGGATTATGATTACGACATATAAGACGCTGTGCCTGGTAATCAATAAGAATGACGGTTTGTCTTAAAATATATGACTGCGACAGTATATTATCTACAATAGTATTTCTTACAGACTTCTTCTTAGCATGTTTCAATCCGGATGCTTTATCAACAATGTTCATTTCCTCTCCCCTTTAACCTTCAGATATCTTCTAATAGCAAAGATAGGTGCATTCGGATAGCTTGCCAATATACTTCTACAGGTAAATATGTAAAAAAACACGTGTAAAATCAAAATATCAAAAAGACAAATTGTCTGTGCAAACGTTTGAATTTAAAATTTAATTACATTATAACATTAATATAGTTATTCTCATTAACTCTATTTTATTTTATCTTAACAACAAAACGAATAATAATTTAAATTTTATCACATACTTAAATGTAGTACTTTTCTTGATCATTCCCTTTCCCCTCAACACAAACCACTGCTACAGCAGACTATTTTGTAACTTTGCATGTAAAATATTTAGCAATCTAAACGACTTTAAAATACAATTAGATTATCACAACAACTATTTTATGATACAACATGACAGAATGTGTCTGCCATGTTATTTTTCTCTTTAGATTATGGGTAGCAGGTCGATGTGAATCGACCTGCTATTATTTTTGCCTTTCGAAATAATCTTCCGATCCTATACAACTCCCGATCGAAACTTTTCAATAAGCACAATATCTTTCATCAATCCCGGATAGATACATTTGTCACACAACATGGATATGCAAATCAGCTTTTCGAAACAAAAGCGACCGTTCATGCCTCAAAATGCACTTTTTTATTTGACAAGCAACATATTACGTTTATATTTGTTTTCTTAAATTCATAACATGCGATCCGTATGGATAATATACCTGAAATCAGCAAAGTTTCTATTCGCCCGTTGCACCGGAATGATTACAAGCAACTGGCACAGTCGTTTACTCGCACCTACAGCGACGGAAGCGACGTATTCTGGTCGCGAAAACAGATTGACACACTGATAACCATTTTCCCGGAAGGACAGGTGGTAACCGTTGTGGACAAAAAGATTGTGGGGTGCGCGTTGTCCATTATCGTGGATTACGACCTCGTAAAAAACGACCACACTTATGCTTCGGTGACAGGCAACGAATCGTTCGACACGCATAACCCCAACGGTAATATCCTTTACGGTATTGAGGTGTTTATTCATCCGCAATACAGGGGGTTGCGCCTTGCCCGACGCATGTACGATTACCGCAAAGAGCTCTGCGAAACGCTTAATCTGAAGGCCATCATGTTTGGCGGCCGTCTGCCCAATTATCACAAGTATGCCGACGAAATACGCCCGAAAGAGTATATCGAAAAAGTTCGCAAAAAAGAGATTTTCGATCCGGTGCTCACCTTTCAGTTGTCTAACGATTTTCACGTTCGCAAGGTGATGACCAACTACCTTCCCAACGATGAAGAGTCGAAACATTTTGCCTGCCTCATGCAATGGGACAATATC
>JAUZOL010000074.1 GCA_030706455.1 Bacteroidota bacterium | reverse complement strand
GCTGATAAAAAGCCGCTTATTATTTTATCGGAACCAAATAAAAACGTATATTTGTCGGCTCGAAACCTGAAAGGTGTTAATGTAACAACTGTTTCTGATCTAAATACTTACAGTATTATGAATGCGAAATCACTCGTTGTTGTTGAAGCTTCTTTCGCTGGTTTGGATCAAATCTTAAAAGCATAAGGAGGTAAAAGTGATGGGAATTATAATTAAACCGATTGTTACAGAAAAAGCAAACGGCCTTAGTGAAAAACTCAATCGTTTTAGCTTCCGCGTTGAAAAAGACGCCAATAAGATTGAGATCAAGAAAGCCGTAGAAGAAATGTATGGTGTAACCGTAGTTGCTGTTAATACAGCTGTTATGCCAGGTAAAAAGAAAAGCCGCTTCACCAAAGGTGGAGTTATCAACGGTAAAACATCAGCTTTCAAAAAGGCGATGGTTACGTTGAAAGAAGGAGATAACATTGATTTTTATAGCAATATTTAAGTAAAACAATGGCTGTACGTAAATTGAACCCCGTTACACCGGGGCAGAGACACAAAATTATCGGTACGTTCGACACAATTACTTCGTCTGTACCGGAAAAATCTCTTGTGACAGGCAAACGCTCAACCGGCGGTCGCAATAACTCAGGTAAGATGACCATGCGTTATATCGGCGGTGGTCACAAGAAGAAATATAGAGTAATTGACTTCAAGCGTAACAAAGAAGGAGTACCTGCGAAGGTACAATCCATAGAGTATGATCCGAACCGTACGGCTCGTATCGCGTTGCTCTATTACGCTGATGGTGATAAAAGCTATATTCTTGCACCCAATGGACTGCAAGTTGGCCAAACTCTATTATCAGGTGCTGAAGCAGCTCCTGAAGTTGGAAACTCTCTACCGTTGAAGAACATCCCACTCGGTACCATTATTCACAACATTGAATTACGTCCGGGACAGGGTGCTGCATTGGTTCGCTCAGCAGGTACTTTTGCTCAGTTGACTTCTCGCGAAGAAAACTATGCAATCATTAAATTACCTTCAGGCGAAACCCGCAAAATTCTTTGCACTTGCAAAGCAACTGTAGGTAGCGTTGGCAACTCAGAACACAATCTTGAAAGTTCAGGTAAGGCCGGTCGCACACGCTGGCAAGGACGACGTCCTCGCGTACGTGGTGTTGCTATGAACCCTGTCGATCACCCCATGGGTGGTGGTGAAGGACGCGCTTCTGGTGGTCACCCACGTTCTCGCAAAGGCTTGTTAGCTAAGGGCTATAAGACAAGAGCTCCTAAAAAGCAATCAAGCAAGTATATTATCGAAAGAAGAAAAAAATAACGTATAATTAGAGAGATACTATGAGTCGTTCATTAAAAAAAGGACCTTACATCAATCTGAAGCTTGAACAGAAAGTGTTGACCATGAATGAAAGCGGTAAAAAAACCGTAGTAAAAACATGGGCTCGTGCTTCAATGATTTCACCTGATTTCGTAGGTCATACGATTGCAGTTCACAACGGGAACAAATTTATTCCTGTTTACGTTACTGAAAACATGGTAGGTCACAAACTCGGTGAATTCTCCCCGACACGTACCTTCCGCGGTCACAGCGGTAACCGTAAATAACCCGTTGATTCATTTACTTGAAAAAATAAAAATATCAATAAAATGGGTTCAAGAAAGAAAAATTCAGCAGAAAATAGGAAAGAAGCCCTCAAAACACAATATTTTGCCCGTCTTAACGACGTTCCAACTTCACCCCGTAAAATGCGCCTTGTGGCTGACATGATCCGTGGTATGGAAGTGAACAAAGCTCTCGGGGTATTGAAGTTTTCGACCAAAGAGGCGTCAGCCAGACTTGAAAAATTGCTTCGTTCCGCTATTTCCAACTGGGAACAAAAAACAGAACAAAAAGCAGAAAACGGCGATTTGTTCGTCAGCGCTATTCACGTTGATGGCGGCCGTATGTTAAAACGCCTTCGTCCTGCTCCGCAAGGACGCGGTTACAGAGTACGCAAACGTTCGAACCACGTAACGTTGTTTGTTGACTCAAAGAATAGTATTAACGTATCAAATGAAGTAGCAGATGGGACAAAAAACTAATCCGGTAAGTAATCGTTTGGGAATCATCCGCGGATGGGATTCCAACTGGTATGGAGGGAATAACTATGGGGATACATTGCTGGAAGACAGCAAACTGAGAAAGTATCTTCACGCCCGTCTGGCTAAAGCGAGTGTTTCTCGCGTAGTAATTGAACGTACGTTAAAACTCATCACAATCACAGTATGTACAGCTCGTCCGGGTATCATTATTGGTAAAGGCGGACAGGAAGTTGACAAGCTGAAAGAAGAGTTGAAAACTATCACCGACAAAGACGTTCAGATTAATATTTATGAAGTGAAACGTCCTGAACTCGACGCTGTAATTGTTGCTAACAACATTGCTCGTCAGATTGAAGGCAAAATCGCTTATCGTCGTGCAACCAAAATGGCCATTGCATCTACAATGCGTATGGGAGCCGAAGGTATCAAAGTGCAGGTTTCAGGTCGTTTGAACGGCGCTGAAATGGCACGCTCGGAAATGTACAAAGAAGGACGTACTCCTCTTCACACATTCCGTGCAGATATCGACTACGCTCTTGCTGAAGCCTTAACAAAGGTTGGTCTTATTGGTGTGAAAGTGTGGATTTGCCGTGGCGAAATCTATGGTAAAAAGGACTTGGCTCCTCAATTCGCAGCAGCCAAAGAAGGCTCTAACAACCGTGGCCAACGTAACGACCGCAATGATCGTGGAGATCGTGGCGACCGTAGAGGCGGCTTCCGTAAAAAGAAAAAATAATTTCTAACGCATTGAATTCAAAGACTTATGTTACAACCGAAAAAGACAAAGTTCAGAAGACAGCAAAAAGGCCGCATGAAAGGTGTGGCTCAAAGAGGTAATCAGCTGGCATTCGGTTCTTTCGGCATAAAATCATTACAATCGAAATGGATTACAGGTCGCCAGATTGAGGCAGCCCGTATTGCCGTAACCCGTTATATGCAACGTCAGGGACAAATCTGGATTCGTATTTTCCCTGATAAACCAATTACCAAAAAACCTGCTGAAGTACGTATGGGTAAAGGTAAAGGTTCTCCCGAAGGTTTCGTGGCACCCGTTACTCCAGGCCGTATGATTATTGAAGTAGAAGGCGTATCGTTTGAGATTGCAAAAGAAGCATTGCGCTTGGCAGCTCAGAAGTTACCCGTTACAACCAAGTTTGTCGTCAGACGTGATTTTGATTCAACAAACCTTAACGCGTAATCGAATATGAAGACAAGAGAAATCAAAGAACTAAGTGTTAAAGAGCTGCAGGAAAGATTGGATAATGATAAAGCCATCTTATCGCGCTTGAAATTGAACCATACTATTTCTCCGCTCGACAATCCGATGCAAATCAGGGATGTTCGTAAACAAATTGCTCGCGTTGCGACCGAATTGAAGTTGAGAGAAAATAAACAACAATAATATTGAGCCGAATGGAAACGAGAAACTTAAGAAAAGAAAGAGTAGGGGTCGTTACCAGCAATAAAATGGATAAGACCGTTACCGTTGCCGTTAAGTGGAAAGAAAAACACCCTATCTACGGCAAGTTCGTCAATAAGACGAAGAAGTTCCATGCTCATGACGAAAAAAACGACTGCGGCATCGGTGATACCGTGCGCATCATGGAAACCCGTCCGCTGAGCAAATCAAAAAATTGGAGAGTAGTTGAAATAACAGAAAGAGCTAAGTAATTATGATACAACAAGAATCCAGAATAACAGTAGCTGATAACAGCGGAGCTCGTGAAGCTTTGGTTATCCGTGTATTAGGCGGAACCGGCAAACGTTACGCTTCTCTGGGGGACATTATCGTGGTAGCGGTAAAAAATGTGATCCCTTCCAGCGACATGAAAAAGGGCACCGTATCAAAAGCAGTAGTTGTTCGTACATCGAAAGAGGTTCGTCGTGCAGACGGTTCTTACATTCGTTTCGACGACAACGCTTGTGTGTTGCTCAACAATGCAGGCGAAATGCGCGGTAGCCGTATCTTTGGCCCCGTAGCGCGTGAGCTTCGTGCCTCTAACATGAAAATCATTTCATTAGCGCCTGAAGTACTTTAACCCTTGTAAAACAATTAGCAATGAGTAAATTACATATTAAAAAAGGCGATACAGTGTTTGTAAACACTGGTAAGAGCAAGGGCAAAACCGGACGTGTACTCGAAATCTTGGTAGAAAAACAACGTGCTATCGTTGAAGGAGCCAACTTCGTTTCTAAACACTCCAAGCCCAATGCAAAAGCTCCGCAAGGAGGAATCATCAAGAAAGAGGCATCTATTCATATCTCTAACCTCAACGTAGTTGATCCCAAGAGCGGCAAACCGACACGTATCGGTCGTCGTGAAAATGCCGAAGGTAAATTAGTGCGTTACGCTAAAAAATCAGGGGAGGAAATTAAATAATGAGTACAACCAACAGTCTTAAAACTGACTACAAGGAACGCATTGTTCCTGCTTTGATGAAGGAGTTTAGCTATAAGTCAGTAATGCAAGTACCTCGTCTTGAAAAAATCGTTCTCAACCAGGGGTTGGGAATCGCTGTGGCTGATAAGAAAATTATCGATACAGCTATCAACGAGATGACTGCAATTACCGGACAGAAAGCTGTTGCCACACTTTCTCGTAAGGATATTTCTAACTTCAAATTGCGTAAACAAATGCCTATCGGGGTTCGTGTAACTCTTCGTCACGAACAGATGTACGAATTCCTGGAACGTTTGGTTCGCGTGGCTTTGCCTCGTATCCGAGACTTCAAAGGTATTGAAAGTAAATTTGATGGTAGCGGTAACTATACCTTGGGTATCCAGGAACAAATCATTTTCCCGGAAATCAACATTGATAACATCTCTCGTTTGTTGGGTATGAATATCACATTCGTTACTACAGCTAAAACAGACGAAGAAGGTTTCGCTTTGTTGAAAGAGTTTGGTTTACCATTTAAGCACAACTAATTAAAGAAGATACAATGGCAAAAGAATCAATGAAAGCCCGCGAGGTACGTAGAGCGAAATTGTGCGCAAAATATGCCGCAAAACGTGAACAACTCAAGAAAGAGGGCAACTACGAAGCTTTGCAAGAACTTCCTAAAAACGCATCTCCTGTTCGTCAGCACAACCGTTGCAAACTAACAGGTCGTCCTAAAGGCTACATGCGCATCTTCGGAATTTCGCGTATTCAGTTCCGCGAAATGGCTTCTGCAGGCTTAATTCCGGGTGTGAAAAAAGCAAGCTGGTAACCAGTTTGTGTTGCAATACGAAAAGTCAGTAGTAATAAACTTGCGTTAAACTTGTTTAATTCGGGGAAAAACACTATTTTTGTGCCCCGAAATAGACAGAATGCAGGTTTATGCGTTCTGACTTTTTAGGATTGCATTAAATATAAGCGTGATAAATATTGTCCGGGCAGGCCGGATCAATTTAAAACAAATCAATATGACAGATCCAATAGCAGATTATTTAACGAGACTGCGGAATGCTATCAGAGCAGGCCACCGTGTGGTGGAAGTTCCCGCGTCGAATTTGAAAAAAGAAATCACTAAGATTCTTTTAGAAAAAGGCTATATTTTGAACTACAAGTTTGTAGAAGATGGTCCTCAGGGATCCATCAAAATTGCCTTAAAGTATGACCCTGTTCACAAGGTCAATGCAATCAAACAACTCGTGCGTATTTCGTCACCGGGTTTGCGTCAGTATGCAGGTCACAAAGAATTGCCTCGCGTATTGAACGGTTTAGGCATCGCCATCCTCTCTACATCGAAAGGTGTTATGACAGATAAAGAAGCCCGCGATTTGAATATCGGAGGCGAAGTTTTATGTTATGTTTACTAATTAAGAGGAGGATTACAGATGTCAAGAATTGGAAAATTACCTATAAGCCTTCCTAAAGGTGTAACCGTTACTGTTAAAGATAGCGTTGTTACAGTAAAAGGACCCAAAGGAGAACTCTCTCAAGAAATTAATCCGAACATCACTGTAAGTGTCGAAGAAGCTGCTGTAGTAGTAACTCGTCCTAACGATGAAAAGGAAAACCGCGCGATGCATGGTCTTTACCGTGCGTTGATCCACAACATGGTTGTTGGTGTATCTGAAGGATACCAGAAGAAACTTGAATTGGTTGGTGTTGGTTATCGTGTATCAAACAGTGGCAACCTGCTTGAGTTTGCTTTGGGATATACTCACAACATTCACATGATGTTGCCTCCCGAAATTAAAGTGGAGACTAAGAGCGAACGTAATCAGAATCCATTAGTAATTTTGGAAAGCTGCGACAAACAACTGATCGGTCAGGTTTGTGCAAAAATACGCTCGTTCCGTAAGCCTGAACCATACAAAGGAAAAGGTATTAAGTTTGTAGGCGAAGTTATTCGTCGTAAAGCTGGTAAATCGGCAGGTGCAAAATAATTTTTTGAAATAGAAAGAGTTATGATTAAGAAAATTCAACGTAGAATCAAGATAAAAGCACATATCCGCAGTAAAATTGCCGGAACTGCCGAAAGACCTCGTTTGTCGGTATTCAGAAGCAATAAGCAAATCTATGTGCAAATTATAGATGATAAATCAGGCAAAACCCTTGCTGCTGCTTCTTCTTTGGCAATTGCTGAGAAAATGGCTAAAAAGGAACAAGCCGCAAAAGTGGGCGAATTGATCGCTAAAAATGCTCAGGCAGCCGGAGTAACTGATGTTATCTTCGACCGTAACGGCTATTTGTACCACGGTAGAGTGAAAGAATTGGCTGAAGCCGCACGTAAAGGAGGACTTAAATTTTAATCACTATGGCAGGAATAAATAACAGAGTTAAATCAACCAACGATTTAGAATTAAAAGACAGATTAGTTGCCATCAACCGTGTAACTAAAGTTACTAAAGGTGGTCGCGCATTCAGCTTTGCTGCAATCGTGGTAGTAGGCAACGAAGATGGCATTGTTGGTTGGGGCTTGGGAAAAGCCAGCGAAGTAACAGCTGCCATTGCGAAAGGTGTAGAAGCTGCTAAGAAAAACCTTATTAAAGTACCTGTGTTGAAAGGAACTATTCCTCACCAACAAGTTGCTAAATTTGGTGGAGCAGAAGTATATATTCAACCCGCATCTCATGGTACCGGAGTAAAAGCTGGTGGTGCTATGCGTGCTGTACTTGAAAGTGTTGGTATTACTGACGTGTTAGCAAAATCTAAAGGTTCTTCTAACCCTCACAACCTTGTGAAAGCAACTATCGAAGCTCTTGGTGAACTGCGTGATGCAGCAACAGTAGCAACTAATCGTGGTGTTTCACTCGAAAAAGTATTCAAAGGCTAAAAACGTACAACTATGGCAACTATTAAAATAAAACAAGTTAAGAGTAAAATTAAATGCCCCAAGACTCAGAAACTGACTCTGGAGGCTTTAGGTTTGAAAAAAGTGAATGCCGTTGTAGAGCATGAAGATACTCCTGCCATCCTTGGTATGGTAGAAAAGGTAAAACACTTGGTAGTAGTAGAGAAATAATTGTTTAATACGCTTAAAATAACATACATACATGGATTTAAGTAATTTGACACCTGCGAAAGGATCCGTTAAGGAAAGAAAGAGAGTAGGTCGCGGTACAGGTTCCGGTTTAGGTGGTACAGCTACTCGTGGTCTTAACGGTGCTAAATCCCGTTCAGGTTATAAGAAAAAAATCGGCTTTGAAGGAGGCCAGATGCCTTTGCAACGCCGTTTGCCCAAATTCGGGTTCAAAAATATAAGTCGTGTTGAATACAAACCGATTAACCTTGCCACTTTACAAACTTTAGCTGAAGCAACTAGCCTTACCAAAATTGGTGTTGCTGAATTACTTCAGGCCGGAGTTATTGCAAAGAATGATCTTGTAAAGATCTTGGGCAATGGGACTTTGAGTGCAAAACTTCAGGTAGAAGCTAATGCTTTCTCAAAATCGGCAGAAGAAGCTATCGTAGCAGCAGGTGGAACAGTGGTAAAATTGTAATCCGATGAAACGTTTTATTGAAACACTCCAAAATATTTGGAAAATAGAAGACCTTAGAAAGCGCCTGATAACCACAATTTTATTTGTATTAGTTTATCGTTTCGGGTCATACATAGTATTACCGGGAATCAACCCCGCAAATCTTGAAGCTCTGCAAAATCAAACATCGGGTGGTTTGCTAGGCTTGTTGGATATGTTTTCGGGGGGAGCTTTTTCTCACGCTTCTATTTTTGCTTTGGGAATTATGCCTTACATCTCTGCATCAATTGTTGTGCAATTGTTGGGTATAGCAGTTCCTTATTTCCAAAAAATGCAACGCGAAGGCGAGAGTGGCAGAAAGAAAATGAACCAGATAACTCGTTATCTGACCGTTCTTATCTTGTTATTCCAATCTCCTGCTTATTTGGTTAACCTTAGCGTGCAATTGGGACATGTTGGAGCTTCTCTACCCCAAAGCTTTTGGTTTCAAGTAACATCAGTCATCATCTTAACTGCGGGTAGTATGTTTATCATGTGGCTGGGAGAAAGAATTACCGATAAAGGTATCGGTAATGGTATTTCTTTCATCATTATGATTGGTATTATTGCTCGTTTCCCGACAGCAATCGTACAGGAGTTTGCCTCTCGTTTAGGTGACGCTGCCGGTGGTTTGGTGATGTTTATCGGAGAAATAGTTTGTCTGTTGTTCGTAATCGGACTGTGTATTTTACTGGTTCAGGGAACACGTAAAGTGCCTGTTCAATATGCTAAACGAGTTGTCGGTAATAAACAGTATGGTGGCGTTCGCCAGTACATTCCCCTTAAGGTGAATGCAGCTAACGTAATGCCGATTATCTTTGCTCAGGCAATTATGTTTATTCCAATTACATTAGTAGGTTTTTCTCATTCGGAAGCTGCAAGTGGCATTGTAAGTGCATTTACAGATAATTCAGGCTTTTGGTACAATTTCGTATTTGCTGTTCTGATTATTGCGTTTACATACTTCTATACCGCTATTACAATTAATCCGACGCAGATGGCAGAGGAGATGAAACGTAATAATGGTTTTATTCCGGGGGTTAAACCTGGTAAGAAAACAGCAGAATACCTTGATGAAATCATGTCTCGAATCACTTTACCCGGTTCATTCTTTCTGGCGTTGGTGGCTATTTTACCAGCATTTGCAAGAATCTCGGGTGTAAGTACCAGCTTTGCCCAATTCTATGGGGGAACATCATTATTGATCTTGGTAGGTGTTGTTTTGGATACACTACAACAAATTGAAAGCCGCTTGTTGATGCGTCATTATGACGGTTTGATGAAATCAGGCAGAATTAAAGGACGTACTGGCAATATTTCGGCTTATTAATTAATAAGCAGAGATGATATATCTCAAAACAGAGGAAGAAATTGAGCTACTTCGTCAAAGCAATTTGATTGTATCAAAGGCTTTGGCTGAAGTAGCTAAGTTAATTACTCCGGGTGTCTCGACACTGGAGCTTGATAAAGTAGCGGAAACCTGTATCAGAGATCATGGTGCTATACCAACTTTTTTAGGGTATGCCGGTTTCCCGAATACTTTATGCACATCAGTTAACGATCAGGTTGTTCATGGAATTCCTTCCAAGAATGCGATCTTAAAAGAAGGCGATATTATTTCAGTTGATTGCGGTGCAACAAAAAATGGATTTGTCGGTGATTCGGCCTATACATTTTGCGTTGGCGAAGTTGCTGAAGATATTAAGCAGTTACTCAGAGTGACAAAAGAGTCGCTTTATCTTGGAATTGAAAAGGCAGTTGACGGTAACCGTTTGGGCGACGTTGGTTATGCAATTCAGTCACATTGTGAAAAACATGGTTACGGAGTGATTCGTGAAATGGTTGGACATGGTGTGGGAAAAGAAATGCATGAAGATCCTCAGGTGCCTAATACTGGTAGAAGAGGTAATGGCGTTCGGTTGAAAAACGGAATGACCATAGCAATTGAACCGATGGTTGCGATGGGATCTTACCGCTTATTCTTTGAGAAAGATGGTTGGACTACCCGGACGATTGACGGGAAATGCGCTGCTCACTTTGAACACTCTGTGGCTATCCGTGAAGGAAAGGCCGACATCCTGTCTACCTTTGATTATTTAGAAGAAGTTGTAGGTAAACTGTAACAAAAAAAGATTAAATAGACGTTTTATGCCTAAACAATCTGCTATTGAGCAAGATGGAACAATAACCGAAGCATTGTCAAATGCAATGTTTCGAGTAGAACTTGAAAACGGACACGTAATCACGGCTCATATTTCCGGCAAGATGCGTATGCACTACATTAAAATTTTGCCAGGAGATAAGGTTCGTGTAGAGATGTCTCCGTATGATTTATCAAAAGGAAGAATTTCATTCAGGTATAAATAACCTGATTTCCACCCAACTGCAAACATTGCAAATAATTATACAACATGAAAGTAAAAGCATCCATTAAAAAACGTACGCCCGAATGTAAAATCGTGAGACGTAAAGGGCGTCTTTATGTAATCAACAAAAAAAATCCTAAGTTCAAACAACGTCAGGGATAATATTTTAATTTTAAGTATATGGCTATAAGAATCGTTGGAGTAGATTTGCCTCAGAACAAAAGAGGCGAAGTTGGACTGACTTATATCTACGGAATAGGTCGCAGTAGCGCAAAACAAATTTTGGAAGAAGCCGGTGTTGATTTGGACACTAAGGTGAAGGATTGGACTGACGACCAAGCAGCTAAAATCCGCGAAATAATCGGAGCTAAGTTCAAAGTAGAAGGTGACCTTCGTTCAGAAGTTCAACTGAACATCAAACGCTTAATGGATATCGGATGCTACCGTGGCGTACGTCATCGTCTGGGCTTACCTTTGAGAGGTCAGAGCACTAAAAATAATGCTCGTACCCGTAAAGGAAAGAAGAAAACTGTTGCCAACAAAAAGAAAGCAACAAAGTAAGGTAATTAACTTAGCAAATATTTTTAGGATATGGCAAAGAAAACAGTTGCAACCAAAAAAAGAGTGGTTAAAGTTGACGGCGTAGGTCAGTTGCATGTTCACTCTTCATTCAATAATATTATTGTAACCCTTACTAACGGAGACGGTCAGGTTATTTCTTGGTCTTCAGCCGGTAAAATGGGTTTTAGAGGTTCTAAAAAGAACACTCCATATGCTGCTCAGATGGCAGCTCAAGATTGTGCCAAAGTTGCTTTTGACCTCGGTCTGAGAAAAGTAAAGGCGTATGTTAAAGGTCCCGGTAATGGTCGCGAATCAGCTATCAGAACTATTCACGGTGCCGGTATTGAAGTAACAGAAATTGTTGATGTTACTCCATTGCCACACAACGGATGTCGCCCAGCTAAACGCAGAAGAGTATAATAATCACCTACTTGTTCATTACCCGGCTAAAAGTGGATAAAGATTACAATTCTAACCTCTCTGTAATCGCGGCTGCACGGTAAGTCGAGTGTGATATAAGCAATAATAATCACAAAAATTTTGAAATAATGGCAAGATATACAGGCCCAAAAACAAGAATTTCACGTAAGTTTGGTGAGCCCATTTTTGGCCCCGATAAAACGTTATCGAAGAAAAATTACCCTCCTGGTCAACATGGCAACAACCGCCATAAAAAAACATCGGAATATGGTATTCAGCTTCGTGAAAAACAAAAGGCTAAATATACCTATGGTGTATTGGAACGTCAATTCCGTTTGTTATTTGAAAAAGCTCAACGAGCAAAGGGTATTACTGGTGAAATCCTGCTCCAGTTGCTCGAAACACGTTTGGATAACGTAGTTTACCGTTTGGGAATGGCACCTACGCGTGCTGCTGCCCGTCAATTGGTAAGCCACCGTCACATCACTGTTGATGGTGCTGTTGTAAATATTCCTTCTTATCAGGTTAAGGCTGGTCAGGTTATTGGTGTACGTGAAAAAGATAAATCAATGGCAGTTATTGCAGATGCTTTGAACGGATACAACCACAGCAAATACCCCTGGATGGAATGGGACAAGAACAGTTTGTCCGGGAAGTTCCTTCATCAACCGGAACGTGCTGATATTCCTGAAAACATTAAGGAACAACTAATCGTCGAATTGTATTCTAAATAATCCATTTATCCATGTCTATTTTAGCATTCCAAAAACCCGATAAGGTTATCATGCTCGAATCGGATGCTCAAAAGGGAACATTTGAATTTCGTCCGCTTGAGCCCGGTTTCGGTATTACTATCGGAAATGCGTTGCGTCGTATCCTTCTTTCGTCACTGGAAGGGTTCGCCATCACCTCTATCAAAATTGATGGAGTTGAGCACGAATTTGCTACCGTTCCGGGAGTAATGGAAGATGTGACAAACATTATCCTTAACCTGAAAAAGGTTCGTTTTAAACGTTGTGTGGATGATGTTGAGAACGAAAAAGTAAGCATTGTTGTTTCCGGTAAAAGTACGTTTACAGCTGGAGATATAGGACGCTATTTGACTGGTTTCGTAGTGCTCAACCCTGATTTATTGATCTGCAGAATTGATCCAAGTTTTACAATGCAGATTGATCTTACTATCAATAAAGGTAGAGGGTATGTACCGGCGGAAGAAAATAAAGTAGCAGGTTCTGAGGTAGATGTAATTCCTATTGATGCAATTTTTACTCCGATAGTAAACGTAAAATATGCTATCGAGAACTACCGCGTAGAGCAAAAAACCGACTACGAAAAACTTATTCTTGAAGTTTCAACAGACGGTTCAATTAATCCTAAAGATGCTCTTCGTGAATCTGCGAAAATTTTGATTCAACACTTTATGTTGTTTTCCGATGAGAAAATTTCTCTGGAATCTACAGAAGAAAGTGTGGATGAAGAATTTGATGAAGAAGCATTACGTATGCGTCAATTGTTGAAAACAAAAATGATTGATTTAGACCTTTCAGTTCGTGCTTTGAACTGCTTGAAGGCTGCTGATGTGGAAACATTGGGTCAATTGTGTTCTTTCAACCGTAATGATTTGCTGAAATTCCGCAATTTTGGTAAGAAGTCCTTGAATGAGTTAGATGAAAAACTTGAATCTTTGCATCTTTCATTCGGTATGGATTTAACTAAGTATAAATTAGATAAAGAATAACAGAAATGAGACACAATAAGAAATTCAATCATTTAGGCCGTACGTCGTCGCACAGAAAAGCTATGTTGGCTAACATGGCTTGTTCACTGATTAAGCACAAACGTATCGCTACTACTACAGCAAAAGCAAAAGCACTCAGAGTTTATGTTGAACCTTTGTTGACTAAAGCAAAAGACGATAGCACACACTCACGAAGAGTAGTTTTTAATTATTTGCAAAATAAAGAAGTAGTTACAGAATTATTCCGTGACATCGCTCAAAAAATAGCTGACCGTCCAGGTGGTTATACACGTATTCTGAAAACAGGTTTCCGTTTGGGTGATGCTGCTGAAATGTGTATTATCGAATTGGTTGATTACAACGAAAACATGTTGACAACCAAAGCAGCTAAGAAAACTACACG
>JAUZOL010000073.1 GCA_030706455.1 Bacteroidota bacterium | reverse complement strand
GTATCTTCGCGTGTAACACGTCGAAGCAATACGTTATTTTTATAATTCAACAAACAATAACAGAACTAAATGGTCTTGATTCTTATGTCTTGACTCTTGGTTCTAAAAAGAACAATCATGAAATGAACATGTTGCTTTACCAAACCAATAGTAATAAAGATAATTTCTAGCAACATGGAATTCCATTTGTCTTTTTTTAAAATTATAATCAAATGAAATCAATCAAATTTATCCTCGTAGCCATAATCGTGGCGTTTACAGCTCAACTCAATGCTCAGAAAACAGTGCAAACTGCCTCCCTGAAAGTATCCGGCAATTGCGAATCGTGCAAAGTCCGTATCGAAAATGCAGCGAAAACTGCCGGTGTAACTACCGCCGACTGGAACCAATCGACCAAGATGCTGAAAATTACTTTCGATGCCAGTAAAACCAATGTCGATAAAGTAAGCAAGGCAATTGCAGCCGTCGGTCATGATACCGAGAAGTATAAAGCCGATGCGAAAACCTACAATGCGTTGCCTGGCTGCTGCAAATATCCGAGAGGTAAATAAATGTGCTAATGCTTTAATATGCCAATGTGCCAATTGAATTTGCGTAATGATGAAGTTATCTTGACTTTTTATTTTTGACCCCCAACCCCCAAGATGGGGGCTGTGACATTTGCAAAATGCATAACATTTACTCGTTTTAAGGACGAGTTCCTTCCCATTTAGGGGAGGTTAGGAGGGGGCGATGAGTAAAAATAAACGATAAATTACAGAACCAAGAAAAGTCAAAACGACTTCGATGTGAATGCAGATTTAATGGTACATGGTCAATTGTAAATCGTACATTTTATGAACAATCGGATTATCGGTTTCTTTCTCCGGAATAAACTGATAACGGTCATTTTGCTCGTTATTTTTGTTGTCTGGGGAATTATTACGGCTCCTTTCGATTGGAACATCTCATTTCTTCCGCGCGATCCGGTACCGGTGGATGCCATACCGGATTATGGGGAGAATCAGCAGATTGTAGCCACCGAATGGATGGGACGCTCACCGAAAGACATTCAGGACCAAATCACTTATCCTTTGACGACTGTGTTGATGGGAATGCCCGGCGTGAAAACGATACGGAGTACTTCCATGTTCGGCATGTCGTTTATCTACATCATTTTCAAGGATAACGTCGAGTTTTACTGGAGTCGTTCGCGAGTGCTCGAAAAGTTGAGTTCGCTGCCGCCCGGCACGTTACCCGAGGGGGTTAAGCCCTCGTTGGGTCCTGATGCCACGGCGCTCGGACAGGTCTATTGGTATACGCTCGAAGGACGGAATCCCAAAACCGGTAAGCCCACCGGAGGGTGGGATCCGCAGGAGTTACGTACCCTTCAGGATTATTATGTGAAATATTCGCTCGCATCGGCCGACGGAGTGTCGGAAGTGGGTAGTATCGGGGGGGATGTCAAAGAGTATCAGATCGATCTCAATCCCGATGCCATGAAAACCTACAGCGTGACGGTGATGGACGTGATGAAGGCGGTGCAAAATTCCAACCTCGACATTGGTGCCGAAACCATGGAAATGAACCAGGTGGAGTATGTAATCCGCGGTTTGGGATATGTCAAATCGCTGGCAGACATTGAAAAAGCCGTTGTTGCCGTCAGTGAGGATAATACACCGATCACGGTCAAGCAGATTGGTAATGTTACGTTCGGACCGGCCACACGCCGTGGCGGATTGGATAAAAACGGCATCGAAGCGGTCGGTGGAGTGGTGGTGGCGCGCTACAAATCGAATCCGCTGGAGGTGATTTCCAATGTAAAAAAGAAGATTGCGGAAATGGAGCAGTCGCTGCCGTCGAAAACCCTGCCTGACGGAACTGTGAGCAAAGTGACGGTTGTGCCGTTTTACGATCGCACGGGGTTGATCCGCGAAACCATTGGTACGCTGGAAACTGCGCTAACGCACGAAATTCTGATCTGTATCATCGTTATCATTGTTCTGGTGACTAACCTGCGGGCATCGGCCATCATCTCGGGGCTCTTGCCAATTGCCGTGTTGATGACCTTCATAGTGATGCGGTTGGTCGGGGTGGATGCCAATATAGTGGCGCTGTCGGGTATTGCCATTGCCATCGGAGTGATGGTCGACATTGGCATTGTTTTTACCGAAAATATTGTCCGGCATCTCGAACTGCCTGAAAACAAGAATCTCTCGAAGAAACAATACGACGACCTGACTCTCACGGCAACCACAGAAGTGGCTCCGGCAATCATAACGGCTTTGCTGACCACCATTATTAGCTTTTTGCCTGTATTTGCCATGGAAGCCGCGGAAGGAAAACTGTTCCGTCCGTTGGCTTTTACTAAAACCTTTGCCATTGTGGCTTCCATGTTGCTCGGCCTGATGGTACTGCCGACCCTTGCCAAATGGATATTCTCGTTTAAATTGAATACCCCAAAATTGCGAAAAATCGTCAACGGTATTTTGATCGTAGCCGGACTCCTTTTCTCCATCGTTTGGGGAACGTGGACGGCTTTGGCCCTGACGTTGGTCGGTATCAATAATCTGACCGCTCATTTGTGGAAAGATCCATGGCAACGGTATCAGAAGTATGTCAACCTGGCCATTGCCATTCTGTTTGCACTGTACTACCTGACGGAAGAGTGGTTGCCTTTGGGCGCTCAAAACCATTTTGCTCTCAATTTCATTTTTATCGTTCTGATAGTCGGGATTGTACTGACCCTGCTGTCGTTGATGGTACATTACTACGAACCGGTATTGCGCTGGTGTCTGGCAAACAAAACGAAATTTCTGGCAATTCCGGTCATTACCCTTTTGTTCGGCATTGTGATATGGCTGGGTGTCGATCGTATTTTTGGTTTTGCTGCCGACGGCATTGAAAAAACGGGCTGGCACATTCGCCAAAGCAATGGTTGGCAAAAGGCAACTTCCGTTTTTCCGGGTATTGGCAAGGAATTTATGCCATCGCTCAACGAAGGTTCGTTTTTGCTGATGCCTACCAGTATGCCTCATGCCGGAGTGGAACGCAATATCGAGTACGAAAAACAACTCGATCGGCGATTGGCTTCTATTCCCGAAGTGGAGATTTCGGTTGGAAAATGGGGGCGTGTCAATTCCGCGCTCGATCCGGCAAACATTCAGATGTTTGAGAATGTAATCAATTACAAGCCGGAATACATTCTGGATCAGGATGGACATCGGCGTCGATTCAAGACAAATTCCTCAGGTGCGTATGTCCTGAAAAACAATACGACCTACAATCCAGACAAACAGGGTTTTGCTGTCATCGATACTTCGCTGTTGATTCCTGCGGTTCATGGCAATTACTTCCGTCAATGGCGGCCGCAGATTCATAAACCGGACGACATATGGCAGGAGATTGTAAAGGCAACACAACTTCCTGGGCTTACCTCTGCTCCGAAACTGCAACCGATTGAAACGCGTTTGGTGATGCTTTCCACGGGGATGCGCGCACCGATGGGCATTAAAATCTATGGGCCTGACTTGGAAACGATAGAAAAGACGGGCATTGCCATCGAACAGCAGCTGAAGCAGATGCCATCCATCGAAGCCTCGTCCGTTTTTGCCGAACGCGGAGTTGCAGCGCCTTATCTGTTGATCGATATCGACCGCGAAGCGATTGCCCGTTACGGATTGAGTGTGAAAGAGGTACAGGATGTGATTCAGTCGGCTGTGGGCGGAATGGCCCTGAGTACTACCGTGGAAGGCCGCGAACGCTTTCCGGTAAGGGTACGTTATGCGCGCGAGTTGCGCTCTACGCCCGAAGATTTGAAGAATATTCTGGTTCCGGCCATGACTGACGGTTCTCAGATCCCGTTGGGAGAACTTGCTAAAATTGAGTATGCCAGCGGTCCGCAGATGATCCGGAGCGAAAATACGTTCCTGACCGGATATGTCACTTTTGACCGTAAACCCGAGTTTGCCGAAGTGGATGTGGTCAATCAGGCCGATAAGTTTCTGAAACAACAGATCGACGCAGGCAAGCTTGAACTTGGCAAAGGCGTTACCTACCAGTTTGCCGGTAATTACGAGCAGGAGATCCGTGCCACCAAACGGTTGTCGATTGTCATTCCGATCAGTTTGTTGCTGATTTTCCTGATCCTGTACCGGCAATTCAAAACCATAACCGCCTCGTGTATCCACTTTTCGGGCGTTTTTGTGGCTTTTGCCGGAGGATTTATCATGCTGTGGCTGTATGGTCAGGGATGGTTTCTCAATTTCTCGTTTGCCGGAGTCAACATGCGCGATCTATTCCAGATGCACCCGATCAACCTGAGCGTGGCGGTCTGGGTCGGATTTATCGCCCTGTTCGGACTGGCTACCAACGACGGCGTGATTATGGGAACTTATATCCACCAAATCTTTGAAGAGCGCAAGCCTCAAACGGTGCTTGCCGTTCGTGAAGCGGTGGTGGAAGCCGGAAAAAAGCGTGTGCGACCTGCGATGATGACGGCAGCCGTGGCTATTATTGCCTTGTTGCCTGTTCTGACATCGACAGGAAAAGGTGCCGATATTATGGTTCCGATGGCCATCCCGACTTTTGGAGGTATGATTATACAGATCATGACCATGTATGTGGTGCCGGTTTTGCAGGCAATTTGGAGAGAGCGGGAAGTGAAAAGATTATTATAAACCATTAAGATATTTAGAAATATGAAGATCAAACTAAACTTACTTAATGCCTTAATGATTGAATTTAATAATTTAACAATGAGAGCGATATTAATTTTTATGCTATTTGTTTTTGTTGCGGGAACGGCTAAGGCGCAGGATTCATTGGATGGCTATTTGAAGATTGCCGCTCAAAATAATCCGGCTTTGAAGTCTAAGTACAACAAGTATCTGGCTTCGTTGCAGAAGGTGCCTCAGGTGGGTGCGTTGCCCGATCCAGATCTGTCGTTCGGTTACTTTATCGAACCGATGGAGGTGTTGGGAGGAAAACAGCGGGCGCAGATCCAGTTGATGCAGATGTTCCCATGGTCGGGTACGTTGAAAGCGGCGAAAAACGAGGCGGCACAGATGGCGCAATCCGATTTTGAGGCTTTCCGTGCTGAGAAAGCGGAATTATTCTACAGCGTACGAAAGAGCTATTTTCAACTCTGGTTTACCGACCGGCAAATCATCGTCAATGATTCAACGTTGGTGTTGCTCCAAAGCCTTGAAAAATTACTACTGGCGAAACTGGGCAGTGAGAATGGCAGTATTGCAGCAACTGCTTCGCGATCAGTAACAAACCAGCCGTCGTCACAAAAAGGGGGTATGGGAATGAATGCAGATGATAATCGGGGGAACAGCGCCCCTCCGGCTCCGGCAATGGGAGGCGGAAGTTCTATGAGCAAAGCAGGATCGGCTTTGAATGATTTATTGCAATTGCGGACAGAAACCGGCACACTCGAAAATGCGATTGCTTCGTTGAAACAGCGTCGGACGGTGATGTCAACGCAGTTCAATCTGCTGCTCAACCGGCAACCGGATGCGCCGGTCGATTTGCCGACAGAGCTTCCTGTTCCCGATGGTGATTATCAGAGTGCTGCTTTGTTTGATTCCATCAAGCAGAACAATCCTATGCTGAAAATGTCACAATCCGATATTGCAGCCTATCGTTACCGCCAGGTGATGAACCGGAAAATGGGGTATCCGATGGTGGGACTTGGACTGAATTATACGGTAGTGCAAAAAAGTGAGATGAGTCCTTCGTCGATGAATGGCAAGGATATGGTGATGCCGATGTTGTCGGTCAAGTTGCCGCTTTACCGCAAAAAGTATACTGCTGCGGTACGTGAAGCGCAATTGCTGGAGCAGTCGGCCTCTGAAAATGCAGTGAACGTGCAGAATATGCTTTTTATGGAATTGACTGATACGCAGCTGGCCATCGACGAAGCCAACCGAAACCTGCGGCTTGCAACGCAAAACAGGGACTTGACGCAGCAACGGTTCAATCTGCAGCGAACGCAGTTTGCCGTTTCCGGCAGTGGTTTTGACGAGCTGCTTCGCACGCAACAATCGTTACTCGACTACCGGATTTCTTTGTTGCAGGCTCAAACCGACAAACGGATTGCATATGCGGAATTGCAGAAACTGGTGACAAAATAGGATCGGTACTCAGTAAACAGTATTCAGTAAAAATGACGGTCTTGAATCTTGGTTCTTGACTCTTTGATCTAAAAAATTATGATTCGAAATAAATATATCCAATGGGCGTTGATTTTTGTGGTCGGGCTGGGATTGGGATGGTTGTTCTTTTCTCATTCATCCCAAAATAATCCGGTTGCCGCTCAAAAATCAGAAAGCGCCAAACAAATATGGACTTGTTCCATGCACCCGCAGATCCGGCAGGATCATCCGGGAAAATGTCCTCTTTGCGGCATGGATCTTATTCCGTTGCAGCAAAACAGTGAAGCGCAGAATCCGGCGGTGATTGCCTTGTCGGAAGATGCTGTGCAGACGGCCAATATACAGACTTCTCCGGTTATGAAAGGTGCCGCTACCAAAGAGATTCGTCTTTATGGGCGGGTGGAAAACGACGAACGTGCCGTGTCGGTGCTGCCGGCGCATCTGCCGGGGCGCATCGATAAACTGTTGGTCAATTTTACCGGCGACAGGGTAGTGCAAGGGCAAACCATTGCCATTGTCTATTCCCCCGAATTGGTGCAGGCTCAGCAGGAGTTGCTGGAGGCGAAGAAACTAAACGGCAGTGTGCCCGGAGCATTGGAAGCTGCCCGCGAAAAGCTTCGCCAGTGGAAATTGACTCCGGCTCAGATCAATGCAGTAGAAAATGGCGGGCGTCCGGTGACGGAATTTGCCGTAAAAGCGACTACTTCGGGTGTGGTTACCAAAAAAATGGTCAATCAGGGCGATTATGTGTCGCAGGGAGCCGCATTGTATGAGGTAACCGATTTGTCGCGTCTCTGGGTGCTGTTCGATGTTTACGAGACCGATCTGCCTTGGATTAAGGCAGGCGATAATCTTTCGTACGAACTACAGTCTATGCCCGGTAAAGAGTTTTTCGGCAGAGTGTCGTTCGTCTCTCCGATGGTCGACAGCCGTTCGCGCACGGTCAAAATCAGAGTGGAAGCTCCGAACCGAAATTCACTTTTCAAACCGGGAATGCTGGCTTCGGGCGTGTTGAAAGCCAAATTGAAAGGCAATGCTTCCGACCTGATCGTTCCGCGTTCGGCAGTGCTTTGGACCGGCACGCGCTCAGTGGTTTACGTCAAAGTGCCGAATGCCACTACTCCCTCTTTTGAAATGCGTAGTGTGACTCTCGGTACTGATTTGGGCGAGAGCATTATCGTAACGGCGGGTTTACACGAAGGTGAAAATGTGGTCACCAACGGTGTGTTCAGTGTCGATGCGGCAGCACAGTTGGCCGGCAAACAGAGTATGATGAATCATCCTGAAACGGTTCCTGCAGTTGCCGGTGAAAAGCCGGCAAAGAACAAGAGCACACAGCATAAAAAGATTGTTTACGTTTGTCCGATGAAAGAAGATGCTGATGTTGTATCGGATCGTCCGGGTAAATGTCCGAAATGTGGAATGGATTTGGTAAAGAAAGAGTTATAAATTGTAATGCAAATAATTATGAAGACTAAAACAATTTTCATGATGATGGCAATTGCGGGTGTAATTGCAATTGTTTCTTGCGGCAAATCGACTCAAAAAAGAGAGGCGGTAAAAGAATCGGCTCCAACCGCAAAAGTGATTTATACCTGTCCGATGGATACGGATGTGGTATCTGATCATCCCGGCAAATGCCCGAAGTGCGGCATGGATCTGGTTAAAAAATAAACAGTATGCCGATTAGTTGATGGAGTCTCTGAATTTAACGACCTCTCTCCCTATCCCTCTCTCCTAAGGAGAAAGGGAACATTTCAGTAAATAAGGGAAAGCTGCTCATTTTTCAAGCCTTAGCCCCTCGCCTCCGGAGAGGGGTTGGGTCTGACGATAAATGTCTGACTCCGACACGAAGTCGTCGTGAGGAGAGGTCGGAATGTAAAAGGAGCAATTCATCCCCAAATTATTAATCAGTATAAAGTATAATAAATGACAGAAACAAAAAGACGGCTAACTTAAGTGTAAAAGTTAGTCGTCTTTTTAGTATCAGAATAGGAATCAGCAGATATTCTTCAATATAGCCAGACCACCTTGCGCTGTTTCTTTATAAGATGCGGCAAGATCTTTGCCGGTACGCAGCATCGTTTTGCAAATTTGGTCGAAGGAAATACGGTGCTTTCCATCCGAAAGCAAAGAATAGGTGCAACAGTTGAAAGCACGATCGGCAGCCATAGCATTTCTCTCTATGCAGGGTATTTGTACCAATCCTGCCACCGGATCGCAGGTGAGTCCCAGATGATGCTCCATGCCCATTTCTGCCGCATATTCTATTTGAGTGTTTGTGCCTCCGAAAAGTTGAGTGGCAGCGGCGGCAGCCATGGAACAGGCCGTGCCTATTTCTCCCTGACATCCTACATCGGCTCCTGAAATGGAGGCATTTGTTTTTACTAATGTGCCAATCAGTCCGGCTGTTGCTAAAGCTCTTAAAATGCGGGCTTCGGAGAAATTGTGGTATTTTTTTAGCTGGTACAGTACGGCAGGAACTACCGCACAGGCACCGCAGGTAGGGGCGGTTACAATAAGTCCTCCCGCTGCATTTTCTTCAGCGACGGCCAATGCAAAAGCATATACCATTCCACGGCGTTGCAATGATTCGCTATAGCCTTTTGCTTTTACATAATAGTTGGGTGCTTTCCGTTGTAATTTTAATATGCCGGGCAAAGTTCCTTCATTTTCAATTCCCCGTTCCACCGCATCGCACATAGTTTTCCAAACCTTCTTGAGAAAATCATTGATTGAAGCCCCTTCAAATTGTTCAACGACCTGCCAGAATGCCAGCCCTTCTTTGTCGCAGTAATCAAGAACTTCTTCCATGGTGGTGAATGGATAGATCGCGTTTTTAATTTGCGATTGCCCTTCTTCTGCAAGAGCTCCGCCGCCTACGCTGAAAACCTGCCAGCTGTCTGTGATGTTTTTATTTGCATCCAGAGCTTCGAATTTCATTCCATTCGGATGGAAAGGTAAGAATATTTTCGGTTGCCATTCAATCTCCACTTGTTTGCCTTTCATCTGGTCGAGAATAGCTTTGTCGGTAAGGTGCCCTTTGCCTGTTGCAGCCAGACTTCCGTATAAAATCACTCTGAAATGGTCAGTCTCAGGATGTTTTTCCATAAACATGGCAGCTGCTTTTGAGGGAGCCATCGTGTGACTGCTGGAAGGTCCGTATCCTATCCGGTATAATTCGGTAATTGAATCCATTCTGTATATTTTTTCACAAAAATAGAGGTTTTTCACCCATTATCAAATTTATTCTGCAAAGTAGCCTGCGAGTATACATTTCAGGAAAAATGGAAGAATAAATTTTTGATTGCTGTGGCAGATTAGGATCGACCTCGTCCGATGAGCCAAAAAACAAGTGAGAGAGCGGGTAGAGTCGCTCTTGTTTGAAGATTCCGACGTAAGGAGGAAGCAAGTTTGAGCGACTTCCGCTCATGAACGCCCGTTTTTTGAGCGAAGCGGGCGGAGTCTTGAATTTTTTGCTTACTTTTTGTTTTAAGACAAAAAGTAAGTCGGGGTTATAGGGGCGGAAGCCCCATTTTCAAAGTAATAAATCAGGGATGTATGAAAGGTAGATTTCAGACTAGTTCTTTACGTTTTTTTACCCTTCTAAATTGCATTTCGCTTCTCCGTAACGTATCTTTGTATCACTCATCCGGCTTGTTTTACGCAATGCCGGAATATTTTTTATCGGGTAAATCCCGTTCAATATTTATTTTATAAAAGATTCGTAACAATGAAACGATCATGTTGCTTTACAATATCTAAGGGTATTATAATAATTTGAGCAACATGGAGTTCCATACTACCTTAAACAAAAAAATTATCATAGTATGAAAATAGGATTTATAGGTTTAGGCAAGATGGGCGGTAAGATGGTACAGCGCCTGCTGAATGATGGTCATCAGGTGGTGGTATATAATCTTACTCAACCGGAAGTCGATGAGGCTGTTGCAGCTGGTGCTATTGCGGCTTCCGATCTGAAGGATCTGGTTGGTAAGCTGGAGGGTAAAAAACTGGTATGGCTGATGGTGCCTTCGGGGCGTCCGGTGGATATCAATCTGGATGCATTGTCGGAATTACTTCAGGAAGACGATATTATTGTGGACGGTGGCAATAGCTACTGGCGCGATTCTGTTGCTCGTGGAGAAAAGCTCAAGGTAAAGGGAATTCAGTATATTGACTGCGGTACCAGCGGTGGCGTGTGGGGATTGCAAAACGGTTATTGCCTGATGTATGGCGGGCCGAAAGAGGCCTGCGATTTTGCAGAACCAATCTTTAAAAGTCTCGCTCCCGAAAACGGATATATCTATTGCGGTGAAGGAGGCGCCGGTCACATGACCAAGATGGTGCATAACGGCATCGAATACGGTATGATGCAGGCCTATGCCGAAGGTTTTGAAATAATGAAAAATTCGCCTTACAATGTTGATTTGGAAAAAGTGGCCAAAGTGTGGCTGAACGGTTCTGTAGTACGTTCGTGGTTGCTCGAACTGATTGGTAATGCACTTGAAAAAGATCAGGACTTGAGCGATTTGCAACCATGGGTGGCCGATAGCGGCGAAGGTCGTTGGACGGTACAAACGGCCATGGATTTTGACGTGCCGGCACAGGTTATCACCTCTTCGCTTTTTGCTCGTTTCCAGTCGCGTCAGGAGAATTCATACGCTATGAAATTGTTGGCGGCTATGCGTAACCAATTTGGCGGTCACGAGGTGAAAAAATCATAAGGGAGGACGATTATGGGACAAATACAAGACCAGGTGCTGGTGATCTTCGGAGCATCGGGCGACCTAACTTATCGTAAATTGATTCCTGCATTGTTCGATCTTTTTATGCAGGATTTGTTGCCAAAGAATTTTACTATTCTTGGTGTGAGCCGTACAGAGTTTACGGATGCTGCTTTCCGTGAAAAAATGAACGATGGCATTCGTCAGTTTGCTTATTTCAAAAATCCGAGCAAAGAGAAGCTTGCCATTTTTGACGAGAAGTTACATTATCTTGCCATCGAAACGAAAGAGGCAAGCGAATACGTTAAGCTGCAGCATAAGCTCAAAAAAATTGACCATGATCATCTAACAGGTGGGAATTACTTGTTTTATCTCTCTACGCCACCGAACTTGTATGGCTTGATTCCTCAGTTTCTGGCAAAATACGGGCTCAACAAGGGGCACAACGGTTTTCCGAGACTGATTATAGAAAAACCGTTCGGAGAAGATGTTTATTCGGCTTTTCAGCTCAATAAGTTGTTGCTGGAGTTTTTCAAGGAAGAACAGATTTACCGTATCGACCATTATCTTGGAAAGGAGACTGTTCAAAATGTACTTGTAACTCGTTTTGCGAATGGTATTTATGAGCCTCTTTGGAATCGGAACTACATTGATCGGGTAGAGATTACCGCTGCCGAAAGTCTCGGTGTGGAAGGTCGTGGTGGTTATTACGACCATGCGGGAGCGCTTCGCGATATGGTGCAAAATCACCTGTTACAACTGGTTGCTTTGGTAGCAATGGAGCCTCCTACTGAAATAAGTGCCGGGGCTATCCGCAATGAAAAAATGAAAGTATTTCAGTCGCTTCGGCCGCTTAAGGAAAATGACTTGCTCAACAGCGTGATACGAGGACAATACATGTCGTCGAATATTCGGGGAGGTCATTTCAAAGGTTATCGTGAGGAGGCTGGAGTCGATCCGATGTCGCGCACCGAAACCTACGTGGCGCTGAAATTTTTTATCGACAACTGGCGTTGGGGTGGGGTACCATTTTATATCCGTACAGGAAAACGTATGCCGACGCGTGTTTCTGAAATTGTAATTCATTTTAAGCCAACTCCGCATAAGCTCTTTGTTAGCAATCCCGATTTCTGGACAATGGGCAATCAGCTCGTACTGCGCATTCATCCCGATGAGGGCATTTTGCTGAAAACAGGCATGAAAGTACCCGGTGCCGGCTTTGAGGTGAAGACCGTGAATATGGATTTTCATTACAAGGACTTGCAGGAAACCTATGTGCCGGGAGCTTACGAACGTCTTTTGCTGGATGGGATGATGGGCGATGCAACGCTTTATACCCGTGGCGACGGATTGGAGGCAGCATGGTGTTTCGTACAGCCTATTCTCGATTTCTGGAAGCACAACCCCAATGCTCCGCTATTCGGTTATCCGTCCGGGACCTGGGGTCCTGATTGTGCCGACAAATTGGTAGAAGGAGAGAAGCAAACCTGGCGCTACCCGTGTAAGAATCTTGCAGATGATGGGATTTACTGTGAATTATGATGAAGGGAGTTTCCATATTTGAAACCAGCGACGAATTGAACCGTGAAGTGATCAATTTGGTGGATTATCTGCTGGAATCCAGGCCAATGGTCAATGTCAGTCTTTCGGGAGGTTCTACCCCGAAAGCGCTGTTTGATTACTGGGCTAAGGTGAAACAAGAACCTGCTTACTGGAAGCGGATTTGCCTCTTTTGGGGCGATGAGCGTTGTGTGCCGCCTGATCATGAAATGAGCAATTATGGCATGACAAAAACGCATCTGCTCGATAAAATTCCCATTCCGGCGGAAAATGTCTTTCGCATCATGGGCGAGAACGATCCGGAGCAGGAAGCTGTACGATATGCCAATTTAATTGCGCAGAAAGTGTCTTCTTTTGATCTCATTCTGTTGGGCTTGGGAGATGATGGTCACACAGTTTCCATTTTTCCGTCTTCGATAAAGCTTTGGAATGACCCGCATATTTGTGCTGTGAATCTGCATCCTGATAGTGGAATGAAGCGTATAACGATTACAGGAAAGGTGGTGAATGCAGCCAATTATGTGGTTTTTTTGGTGACGGGTTGCAATAAAGCAATTAAAGTGAGAGAAATAGTATTGCAAAGGAGAAACTGTTTTAATAAATATACGGCAGCCAGAGTGCATCCCGCATCAGGTAATCTGCTTTGGCTACTCGATCAGGATGCGGCTTCTTTGCTGTGATTTGAGGCATTTCATTACCTTTGCAACAAAAATGATTTGATATGTCAATGATTTTATCGGATATGAAGCTCAGCGAGGTAATCCTTCAGCATTATGTGTTGATGCCGGTTATTCGTCGTTTCAATATAAAGTTGGGCTTTGGAGAAAAAACGATTAAGAGGGTGTGCGAAGAATATAACCTGGATACCGACCTTTTTTTGGCAGTAATCAATTTGTATATTCAGCAAACATATGTGATGGAGCATCCACTGACGGTGGGGCAGGTTGCTGCAACCGTCGAATATCTTCAAAATACCAATAACCTTATCATGCAATCGCAGTTTCCTAATGTGGAACGGCACTTGCACGCACTGATGTCCAATAGTTTTGAACACAACAAGACGATTGGGGTGATTAATAATTTCTTTCAGGAAATAAAAAGCGAGTTGTTGGCTGGAATTGAATATGATAACAAACAACGATTTCCTTATATCGAGCGTTTGTGTAGTG
>JAUZOL010000072.1 GCA_030706455.1 Bacteroidota bacterium | reverse complement strand
ATATTCATGTCGCAAAGGTAGAGATAAATCTGAGGATATTAGTCAATTGGATAATGATTTGAATGAGGAGAACTCATCCGGTGAAGTTTTAAAACAAAAGTCTACTTTTGTATCTTATAAAACTAAAAATACGATTATGATTCGATTAAATGTATTTATCTCGGTAGCAGAAGCAAACCGAACAAAAGTATTGGATGCCGCCAGAGAACTGACTGCATCTTCATTGGAGGAAGAAGGCTGTATTGCATACGATGTGTTTGAAAGTGCTACTCGCCCCGATGTATTGATGATTTGCGAAACATGGAAAGATGCCGAGGCCCTGACTGTTCATTCCAAGGGCGCCGTTTTCGTCAAGAATATTGCTGTACTGCAAGAGTTGGCGACTGTTAAGCTGGAGAAATTCGAGTTTTAATAACGGTATCGATTGACTGGATACGAAAAAGGGCGACTGTTAAAGTCGCCCTTTTATTTTTATAATTCGCTATGAATTATTTATTTACAGAGAATTTGTAAACCGTTGTGGTTTTATATGCTTTACCCGGAGCCAGTTCGATAGAAGCGAAGTTCTTGTGGTTTGGAGCATCGGGGAAGTGTTGTGTTTCGAGGCAAAGAGCAGTACGGTAAGCATCTTTGATGCCGTTTTTGAATGCGCTTGAACCGTTCATAAAGTTACCAGCGTAGAATTGCAGACCCGGTTCTACGGTATAAACATCCATCACGATACCCGATTTGTCGCCGGTAAGAGTGCAAGCTTTGAACATTTCACCCGGTTTGCCGTTAAGTACGAAATTGTGGTCGTAACCTTTGCCGAATTTCAATTGTTGATTGCCTTTGTCGTTGATGCGTTCGCCGATAGCAGTAGCTTTGTTGAAGTCGAACGGAGTGCCAGCAACCGGAGCTAATTCACCGGTAGGAATCAATGTGCTGTCAACCGGAGTCATTTTGTCGGCGTTGATTTGCAACAGGTGATTGAGGATTGTACCGCTGCCTTCGCCGTTCAGATTGTAGTAAGCATGATTGGTAAGGTTGACAATCGTTTTTTTGTCGGTAGTAGCTGTATACTCCATTTTCAGGCCGTTATCGGCAGTAGCGGTATAAGTTACTTTGATGTTCAGATTGCCGGGGTAGTGGCCTTCACCGTCTTTCGACAGGTAGCTCAATACCAGTGTTGAATCATTCGGTTGAGCTGCATCCCAAACCACGTCCTGATAACCTGCTTTACCACCGTGGAGTGAGTTAGGACCATCGTTGGTATCCAGTTGATATGCCTTGCCGTCAACTGTGAATTGACCTTTGGCGATACGATTGCCTACGCGGCCAATCAAAGCACCATAATATTGAGCCAACGGATTGGTATATTCTTTCAATGTAGCATGGCCAACCACCACGTCGGTAGCTTTACCGTTTTTGTCAGAAACAACCAGGCCGACGATACGTCCGCCATAGTTGGTAATATAGGCAGTTAAGCCACTTTTATTTTTTACAGTGTAGAGCGAAACGGCTTTGCCATTAATTGTGTCCGTAAAGTTCTTCTTTTCAGGAGTTACAACTTTGATAGAATCGGATTGGTCTGCCTTTTTTGCCGAAGAGTGGCAGGAGGTAAATCCGAAAGTTAGCGCCGACAGGCACAAAGTGGTCAGGATTGTTTTTTTCATACGATATTGATTTATAAGTGTTGGGTTTGTGTATTCGTTTTACTGAAAAATGCGCTGTAAAATTCGTACATGTTCCTGATATTTGCAAATAATAAGTGTAAAAATTACAAATATTTTTTGAGGTCAACGGAAAGAGAGAGATCGCACGCTTGATTTTTCAAAAATCAAAAAGAAAATTAACAAAAACGCATTCAAATTGCGAATGTATTTGTAGATTTGAAGCGGAAAAACAGCATGGTAAATTTTAGACTAGATAAAAGGGCTCAGAATTGATAGGTATGCCATGCCTTGGTGTATATGCACATTAGTTGTGCTTATATTTTGTTATGAGTTATTTAAAAAAACAAAACACAAATGGGTCGTCAGATAAATTTTTTCTTGAATGTAGATGATCAAAAGGACTTTGATGACTTCCTGAGAACTTTTGATGATGTTTGTTTTCTTTCATATTTTAATGAATCAAATACCCCGACCATAATTGATGACACAATAATAAGAGACCAACTGAAAGAAGGTCATAGAGTATATCTTGTTCGGAAACAGGACTTGGAAAATATCAAATTTGAATTTATTGAAAAGTCTAACTGTTGGTTAATAGCTGATTTGCCTAGTCCAGTTCTTCATTTCGATCGCTGCGTCTCACATAATAATGAATTAAGAAATGGTAGATTATATTTTGAGCCAAAGTATGTTGAAAATCTTCAGTTGGTTGAAAAAAGTGTTGACTTCATAAAATGGTCAGATAGTATAATATCAAAAGCCCGTAGATACTTTAAACAGTACAAAGTGAAATACGAGTCTAGCTCTTATGAGTATACAGCATACTTTGGTGTAAATGCATTGAAACTGATTGAAGAGAACAAAGCTGTGATCGGAATGACTGGAGATAGATTAATAATGAAATAAAACAACCGCTAATATTTTAGGTAGCAAGAAGTGCTATCCCTTCCCATCGGATTTGCAATCCGACGACGGAATATAGTATAGGGATCTGCGATCCCATAAATATAAAATGCAAAAGAAAAGCTTATGAGCATTGAACACAGGGTGAATGGGCAAGTGTACTTTTGAAAGGGATATGATACCCGTAGTAGTTGTGTAATTATCGGATTATAAATCCTAATACCCGATTCCGACTTCGGATTGCAAATCCGACGGGACGAGATAAACATAATAGACAGTGAGATCAATAAATAAAAAGAAAAAAAGGGAAATTGCCGGAATTGGTTTGACACCATTTTTGATTGTTGTAGGTGTAATTGGGTTTTTGCTAACGGGGTATATCGGCTATCGAGCTTCATTAACTGACAGAAAATTGTTTTCCTTAAGTCTACTTGCATTATTTGCAGGGCTTCTTTTTGAGAGCTTTAGAATTTCTGACAACTGGAAGACCGTAATCGGAATTTTTTGTGGAGCTTATCTATTGAGTTTGTTCTGTTTTTTACCAGGAAAACACGAATTTGATTACAATTTTGAGAACCATATAGAAATTTGGCCATATTCTTTTATATTTTTGTTTGCACTGATTTTTGCAATTATTCATAAAGATAGAGTTACTGCTAAACTCACAGAAGGAACTACTTTGTTACTTTCGATTTCATTAATATACTGGGCATTTGACTATGGATTAATGAATTACCATAACTGGTTTTCAATTTCCCTAATGACACTTGGATTTTTACTTGCAACCTTTTCTATAATTAATGCATTGACACATATACGCCTTTCAAGGACAAACAGATTAGTATTAAGCGTTTGGAGTACAGTGATCATGTTTGCATTTGCAATTGACAATATCATTCGTGTATTTTGCAATCCAAGCATTGAAAGTTCGCCGTATTTATCAGAAAGCCTCTACATTGGCACGCAATATTTTTTATTGGGCGTTTCTGCTGTATATATCATGCAGAACTATATGTTGTTAGTAGCCTTTCTCCCAAGCAGAAATAGTAATTACAAAGATGATCTTAGAGAAAATAAGGAAGACCATATTAATCGTTATTCGGATAAACAGATCAATATTGGACAATCCATTTTTTGTATCATATTTACGGTAACAGTTTATTGGTTAAATTATAAATTTCAATTTTTGCCAAGACATACCATGATTTGGCTTGTGTTTTTGACTTTTCCAATGATTTTGTATGTGATAAGATTATTCAATAGACAAATTAGCTGCTGATAGCACTAGCCCGTTCCGTCGGATTTTTGACCACTCGTGATTGCAAATCCGACGGGACAATGAATCTTACTATTTTTATAAAACAACCAATTAATTATATGATATTCAATTATAAAACACTCTTTTGTGCTCTGATTTTATTTCTCTTCACGACTCAGGCGTTTGCGGCCAAACCGGTCTACGAATCACAACAGGATGAGACTGTCTGCAGACAAATAGTTGTTGATTTTTATAAATGGTATAGTCAAAAACTATCTAGTAATAATGCTTCTGAGTTTCAACCAAAATTTGCACAAGACGAAAATGGTTATACGACATTAGACTTCACTGCATATGTGAAAAATCTAAAGAGAATGAAATGTTCTGATAGTTTTATAAGCCGTGAAATTGAAAGCTATGAACCTTGCATTGAGAACTTAAAGAAAATAAAATATAGAGAAGTTGAAGATAAATTGCCGGATTTATCTGACTATGAAAATATAAAATGTGATTTTTTCAATATACACAGATGGACGATGAGTATGGAAAATTTTTCAGGTGTTGAGATAAAAAAGACTACTGTACAAAAAGATAAATCTGTTGTCTGTGGAATAATTTATGAGGATACTCCAGATAAAAAGTATTACTATGGAACTGTTGTTGTTACATTACTCAAAATTGGAAATATTTGGATGATAGATGATATAAAAATATGAAGATACAATTCATAATACTTAGTAGATCAAATAAATATGGCGAATATTGTAGCTGAGAATCTGGAATAGCTTAAAATAAAACAATTAATTATATGATATTCAATTATAAAACAATCTTTTGCTTTCTGGTTTTAGGTCTCTTTACGACGCAGGCGTTTGCTGCCAAACCGGTCTATGATGTTTATAAATTTGGAGCAGTGGGAGATGGTAAAACCAATGACAGGCAGGCCATCCAGAAAGCCATTGATAAATGCCGGGATACCGGTGGCACCGTACTACTGCACAAAGGAACATTCCTTACCGGGCAGCTGAAACTGGGAAGCAACATGACATTTTGCATCGATTCTTCGGCTACGCTTTTGGGTATCATGTCCGATAGCGAGGCTGATTATCCGCATCATATGATTGAAACGGTATATCCCAACCGGATGAAAGACGATTGCCAGCGCCGTCTGATTTATGGGAATCATCTGCACAATGTACGGGTGAGCGGCGGCGGAACTATCAACGGACAAGGTGATTATACACCGTGGATGCATGTAAAAGAGATCGGGACGGAAAAAGACCGGCCTTCTATCTTCGCTTTTGTGGGGTGTCATAATGTTGAGGTAAGTAATTTGTCGTTGCAAAAACCGGCCTGCTGGACACAGGTGTATATCGAATCGGACAGTATTACGCTTCGGGAACTGAAGGTCAATACTGGTCGTCTCACCCCCAATCGCGATGGCATCGACATTGTGGATTGCCACAATGTGTTGATCGAAGATTGCGATATCCAGGCGGAAGACGATGGTATTTGCTTCAAAAGCGGTAGTGAATATGGCTGCAAGGATGTGACGGTAAGGCGATGCAAAATCGACAAACTGAACGTTCCCGCAGGTAATTGTTTCAAGCTGGGAACCGACGGCTTAGGTTCGTTTGTGAATTTCGACGTTTCGGAATTGACCCTGAAAAATGCAGCGCAGAATACGGGTTTGTGTATCGAATCGATGGATGGCGCGTTGATCGATAACCTGAAATTCAACAATTGCACTATAACCAACTGCGGACAAGCCGTCTTTGTAATGCTGGCCGACCGCAAACGGACTGTTCCCGGACGGGAAAAAAGGATCGGTGCTGTTTCGAACATCAGCTTCAAAAATATAACTGCCAGTAACTTTACCCATCAATACCCATCAATAATCACCGGCATAAAAGGGCACAATGTGCAGAATGTCAGTTTTGAAGATTGTAACTTTGTGATGAAAGGAGGCGTTCGGGAAACCAATCAAACCGTGATGGAATACGATGGCAAATACCCCGAGGGTAGTTATTTTGGCGATACCGGGGCTTATGCTTTCTTTCTCCGTCATGTCGACAGCGTATCATTTGTCAATTGCAAAATTTCATCAGAACAACCCGATGCCCGTCCCTGGATGGTGCAGGATGATGTGAAGAGTGTGGTTGTCAGATAATCTATTTGATATGCCCGGTATATCACAAACATGCCTTCTGAAATAGCCGAATTCAATTACTTTTAACGCAATGGATATTCATTGAAGGATTGACTTTGAATGTTGGATTGAGTAACTTTGAGGATAAAATAGCTTGAATTATGAACAATCGATTTTTCTCCGGGTTACAAGACGTCCATATTCAGAAAACCATCCTACTGCTTGTGGTTTCTCTTGTTTTGATTGGAAGTTCCCTGCTTATAGGTGTCGGGGATAATTTTCCAATGATTGCCATGCTCTTTACAGGCCTGATTATTTTCTTTTTTGCCTTACTCCGCCATTGGCAAAAAGCCGCCTACTTTGTCATCATGGCCGTAATTTTTACCGTAATTCTTATTCTTGTCTGGATTTTTAAGGCTTCGCTGGGTGAAGATATTGCCATGCCTGCCGGATTGGTAAGCATTTCCGCTATTTTAGCCGGTATTATCGGAGCTTATGTCTTTGTTAGTAAAGAATAGCAATGATCTTCAAAGCTTGATGTATCGGCCTGTCCGGATTGATGAATTTTTCTCCGAAAACATAATGATTATCTTTGCACCGAATTTTACACTGCTGTCGGAACAGGCCGCGGGACTACAAAAGAGATTATGTTTACAGAAGAAATATTACCGGAACTTAATAGCCGGTGGAAGGCCATACAGAAAGAGATGGCAAAGAAAGGCGCAGATGCCTGCCTGATTGCAGGCAATGTAAATTTGTTTTATGTGGCAGACAGAGTATACAGTGGATATTGTTACCTGCCCGTAAAAGGCGCTCCCTGTTTTTTTGTGAAACGACCGGTAGCCCTGAAAGGTGAGAATGTGTACTATGTAAGAAAGCCGGAACAAATTGCTGAAATCCTTCTCAGGAAAGGTATGGCTCTGCCTCATACGCTTATGCTGGAGCTGGACGAGCTGCCATACAATGAGATTGTTCGTTTGCAATCGGTTTTTATACCAGAACAAACGTTAAATGCTACGGCAACTCTTCGTAAGGTCCGGAGTGTGAAATCGGTCTATGAAACCGCTCTGCTGCGCCACTCCGGACAACTGCATGCAGCCTGTTATGCGGAAGTGCCGCGATTGTACCGACCGGGAATGACGGATATCGATTTTTCTATTGAAATAGAGCGATTGTTTCGTAAAAAAGGCGCGCTCGGACACATCCGGGTATTCGGGCAATCGATGGAAATTTTTATGGGAAGCGTAATTGCCGGTGATAATGCGATCAATCCGTCTCCATACGATTTCGCGTTGGGTGGTGGAGGTTTACACAACTCACTGCCGGTAGGGGTGAACGGAACAATACCGGAGCCTGGCACCACAATTATGGTGGATATGGGCGGAACATTTACCGGCTACATATCCGATATGACACGTGTGTTTTCTATCGGGAAAGTTGCTCCACTGGCTTATGAAGCGCATCAAACTGCCCTGGAAATTCAAAGTGACATAGAAGCCAATGCCAAACCGGGCATAGCAGCTTGCGATCTGTACAATGCGGCCATTGAGAAGGTGAAAAAAAGGAATTTGCTGCCTTATTTTATGGGATATAATCAACAGGCCGGTTTTATCGGACATGGTCTCGGCATTGAACTCAATGAGTCGCCGGTATTGGCGCCCCGTTCAAAAGATGTGTTGAAAGCGGGGCATACTTTTGCGCTGGAACCGAAATTCGTAATTCCGGGAACGGGAGCTGTCGGTATTGAGAATACATTTGTGGTAAATGAAAACGGAATAGAAAAACTTACCGTGCTGAACGAAGAAATTGTTGAATTGTAATAGCATGTAAAGTTCAGTGGTAATCCCTATAATGAGAAGCCCCGGAAATAAGAAGTTTGATAATGACTATCTTATTTTCGGGGCTTTGCTTTTTCTATTTGAGTCTAAGATCTGAAAATAGATGTGTATTTGTTGTGTATGTTTTTAAGGCGGTTGTATTCGGCACAAAGGTACTCGTAAGTGAGATGTACTAATCTGGAGTTGTATACTTTGTGCAGAGTAATGTATTTTGAAAGTGTATCGTTAACAACGTCTTCATCATAGTTGTCGGGAAGCTCAGTTACTTTTGCCACGATGCTACCGTGTTTCAATATAAAAATACTGTTGTTCCATGTAATAACGTAGTAGTTGCATTTGTGATCATCTTTTGCTTGTGTTACAACTTCAGTAAATTTGTGTCGAAGGTCAAGACCTGAGATTGCTCCGAAATTAATATTTTTCGTAATCATTGTAATGTACGCTTATTCTACATCAGCATTAGTTTTAAAAGTTAACAATAGACCATACGTTTTAGAATGAAAGAGTTGAGATGAAAAGTATCAGTTGCAAGATTGATTCAAATATAACGAATTGTAATGTTAAAATCAAGAGAAAGAATGAAGCTTACAGAGCTTACGCATTTAGAAGTTTAACGAAGGTCAGCTTCTAAATTTTCCGAGGTAGGGCCGGTTGCAGGTAGTCACCTTTTTTGTGCAGGTGGTCAAAAAAAAATGAGTGCTCCAGGCGTCGTGAGTAGTTTTGCAGCAAAAAAGTATGAAGAAATCTATTTTATTCGTTGCTTCTTTGTTGCTCTGTTGCTCTTCACTTGCATGGGGAACGGACAAAACCAGTCATGAAAAAGACTCTATTGCCATGCACAAATCTATCTCCGAAGTGGTTGTCTACGCACAACGCTCTACGGTTCAGGTGACGCCCGAAAAGCGGGTGATTCATATCGGATCGTCACTCATTGCCTCTTCCGGCAACGCCTATTCGGTGTTGAAAAACCTTCCGGGTATCATTGTCAATAGCGACGGTTCTGTTTTTATGAACGGAAAATCGGGAGTCAAAGTGTTGATCGACGGAAAGAGTTCCTACCTGGAGGGAACCGAACTGGTTAATTACCTGATGTCGTTACCGGCCTCTTCGCTCGACAAGGTGGAGCTGGTGACCCGCCCCTCTGCCAAATACGAGGCAAGCGGCAATGCCGGTATTATCGATATCTGTACCAAACGGAACAACCAGAGCGGCTTCAGTCTGAATGTGCATGGAAACTACGAACAGGGGAAGTACGGACGCACCAACGACAACCTATCATTCAATTGCCGCTGCGACAAATTGAATCTATCGGGCATGTACGGTTACTACCGGGGTGACGATTTCAACGACCTGACTATTACCCGTGATTATCCCGAAACCGCAACAGAGCAGGCGCTGGTATTCGATCAGGATTCGTACCGTCGGCGTTCCGACTATTCGCACTATTTCAATTTCGGCATGGATTATTATGTCACCCCGAAAACCACTTTTGGTATTGCGTTGAAAGGGAACGTCTCCGACCGTACCGAAAACGGTTCTCTTCACTCCGCTTTTCATGCTCCTGCTGCGCAAGCCGACTCTACCATTCGTTCGCTGACTGACAATGGCGAAAAGCGCAAAAACTTCACTTCGAGCCTTACCTTTCAACATAACATTGACTCCCTCGGTAAAGCGGTTTCCGCCTCTGTCGACGGGCTCTATTACTCGGTAAAGGAGGATCAGTGGCACAACGATATTGTAACCATACCGTCGGTGAAAAATACTGAATCGACCTCAAAGGCGTTTAAAGACGGAACTATCAAGATGATTTCGGGTCGAACGGATCTGACCTGGCCGGTTTACGACAAACTGCGGTTTGAGGCGGGCGCCAAAAGTGATTTCGTACGGATCGGCAACACGTCCGACTATGCAAACTTGGCCGGTTCGCAGTGGGTTGCCGACAAATCATTGAGTAGCACCTTCTACTATCGCGAGAATATCAATGCCCTCTATGCGACGGCCAAAATGCAAAAGGGAGCTATGGTCGCCGAAGCGGGATTGCGTGTAGAGAATACAAACATCAAACTAACTTCTTTCTCGCAATCGTACACCGACCTCTTCCCGAATCTTAGTTTGAGCTGGCAGTTGCCGCACAATAATTTGCTCAATTTTATTTATGGCAAAAGAGTCGATCGGCCTAATTATCGTTACCTCAATCCGTTTGTTTATGTTTTCGATACCTACACCTACGAGCAGGGGAATACGAATCTCAAACCACAATTCACCGACCGGTTCGACGTGGCTTACCTTATTCGGAAGAACTACCGTTTCGGTCTGTTTTATACCGATACCCGGCAGGCCATTATCAAATCGTACAATGTACAGCCCGGTTCACGAAGGGTATATGTGATGCCTACCAACATGGCTTCCTACCGTTCGTATGGTTTGCAGGGCGATATCGGACAGATTTCCGTTGCCCGCTGGTTTCAGTCGGGAATGCACCTGGAGCTGACACAAAACAACTACACATGGGAGGAGAACGAAATCTTTCTCCGCAACCGCAAGATTACCTTCCAGATCGGAATCCAGAATAAAATCCGTTTGTTCTGGGGCTGTACGGCCGAAGTTAGCGGATTTTACAATAGCGAGATGGCTTACGGGCAGGTGATGGTTTTGCCTGTGTGGCAACTGTCGGGTGGCATACAAAAGAACCTGTGCAAAGGAAATGCCACGCTCAGTATCTTCTCCAATGATTGGTTCAATTCGAACAGAACCCGGGTAAAGGGCAATTTCAGCGGTACGTATGCCACTACCGACGAGTTTCAGGATCGTTGTATTGTGGGTATCTCTTTTACTTACAGGTTCAAAAAAGGAGTGGGAACGAAAGAAAGTAAAAGCGGCAAGAGTTTTTATGATTCAAAAAGAATAAATTTGTAACTGAAAGCAATGATCATGAACAAACAAAAGATATGGTTTTGGATATCGCCGTGTATTTTCGGCATATTGGTGCTGACGGTAATCCGTCTGGTGAGCGATGTGCCCTCGGAGGCAAAATTCTGGCAGCGACCGGTCGCCCTGAATTTGATCGAGGTGGCGTCGTCGATAGTGATTGCCTATTTTTTTCAGTTTGGCATGGTGCTCTACGTTCGGAAGCGGTCTCCCCGCACCGGAGAGCTTACCCCAAAGAAGCTGCTGCTGGAATACCTGGTGATGCTGGTGATCGGGCTTGTTATTATGTATCCCTGTGTGGCGATCATCCATTTTTTTACCAAAGATCCGCTGGGCATCGACGATATTGTCATTGCCGGCATCTCGTTTTCGTTGTTGCTGGTCATTGCTTATGCCATCCTCCGGGGCAATCAACTGTTGCAGGCCTATGTCGATCAGAAGACCAAAACGCAACAGATATACAACATCCAGATGGAGACGGAACTGAAGTTTCTGAAGGCACAGTTTCATCCGCACTTTCTCTTCAATGCGCTTAATACCATCTATTTTCAGATCGACGAGGCGAATGAAGCACCCCGAAAGTCCATCGAGCAACTGTCAGCGTTGTTGCGTTATCAGCTTTACGATGTTAACCAGTGCGTAAATTTGGAGCAGGAGCTTCATTTTATCCTTACGTATGTTGATTTCCAGAAAGGACGCATGAATGAGTCGTTGCAGCTCTATATCAATTTCGATCCTTCGCTCGACGGTCACAAGATACACCCGTTATTGCTCTTTCCTCTTGTGGAGAATGCCTGTAAGTATATCGGAGGAAATTATAGGATGAAATTGGAGGCGCTTCGGGAGAATAATGCGTTGCGTTTCACGGTGGAAAATTCCATTCCTTCTGATATGAAACCGGTTTCACGTTCCGGGGGTGTTGGGCTTGAGAATCTTCGCCGGAGGCTCGATTTGCTTTATGCCGGTAAGTATCGGCTGGAGCTGAACCGGACGGAACAGTCATTTACAGCTAATTTGACAATAGAATGGTAAAACTGCGATGTGTCATTACCGATGACGAACCGATGGCTCGTAAAGGGTTGCAGGGGTATGTGGAGAAGCTCGACTTTCTGGAGTTGGTAGCGGTGTGTGAAGATGCTATTCAGTTGAGCAACGTATTGAAACAGCAGCCGGTCGATCTTCTCTTTCTCGATATCGAAATGCCCTACATGTCCGGTGTGGAGTTGCTTTCGGGGCTAACCGATCCGCCGAAGGTGATTATTGTGAGTGCTTACGAACAGTATGCCCTCAAAGGATACGAACTCGATGTGACGGACTATCTGCTCAAGCCGGTGTCGTTCGAACGGTTTTTGAAAGCCGTCAATAAAGTGTACGATCAGGTAGTGAAACAGAATGCTGTTCCTTCCGAACTGGAATTTATCTTTGTGAAAACCACTCAAAAGATGGAGAAAATCTTCTTTCGGGATATTCTCTTTGTTGAAGGAATGGAAAACTACGTCTCCATTCAAACTCCATCTGGAAAAGTGATTACTCATACCTCTTTAAGTGATTTCCTGAAAAAACTATCTCCGTACAAATTTATTCAAATACATAAATCCTATATTATCAATCAGGATCACGTCTCTTCCGTGGAAGGAAACTTGTTGAACATAGGAAAATATAAACTCCCGATATCCAGAAATTATAAAGCCAAAGTGCTGGATGTTTTATTCAAAACTTAAGCAGAAATCTTCCTTTCTCACTTTTTGTGAAGAACAGGCATAAAGTCTCGTTCCTACCGCATTTTATTCTATTCTGAACACATACGTTTTTTTATAAAACTCATTGTGCATACATTTGACTTTTCTGTTATGTAACATAGTACACGCAATTAGTAATGTGTTTTCATGTGTATGGCTATTTCAATTGAAATTTGTAGATTTGACATGATTCCAAACAACCTTTATGTTAATACGAAGGGAGATATCGGTTTTTGACAATAAGAAATGTTGAAGAGAACCCTGGTAGTAAGATTATTTCTGTTGATAACAAATGGAAATAAAAACGCAACCCGATTCGCCTTAGATATTCGAAGAGGACAGGAAGCCAATGGATGATTGGAGTATGACTTTGAGGCTTGATTCTAAGATATCTGACGTTTTGGTGACTCGGAAAGATCCCGAAACCGCTTTTTATTTGAAATGTTTGTAAATCAATTGAAGATAAAGATCTAATTTTCTTATAAAACTAATACTCAATGAAACGCATTTTTCTTTACTGTTTAATTCTGGCTATGCCGAAGTTGCTTTTGGCACAAAGTGTTTCGGTGTCAGCCGGCAACACTCCCGCTCCGGTAACGTTTACTGCCGAACAGGATCATGCCGACATGATGAAACAACTTGGTATAAAGAGCCTTCGATCCGGTCCGAGTGGAGACGAAAAAGCTCCAAATCATGCTAACTACGACGAGTCGAAGGCAAATCCCTGTCCGCAACTTCCTGATGTTCTTACTTTGAAAAACGGCAAAAAGGTCACTTCGCCCGACATGTGGTGGAAACTTCGTCGCCCCGAAATTGTCGAATATTTTGAACGAGAAGTCTATGGACGCTTGCCTAAAAATATTCCATCCGTAAAATGGGAAGTGAAGATTACCGATCGTGAGTTTGTCGGGCGTATCCCGGTTATTGCAAAACAACTGGTCGGACATGTGGACAATAGTCAATGTCCTTCGATTAACGTCGATATTAATATGATGCTGGTGGTTCCCGCCAACGTGAAAGGTCCGGTGCCTGTGTTGATGATGTTCGGTCGTCCCTCGTTCCCGTCGCCGGCACAGCCTTCGAACGAAGACCTGGATAAAATAAATACAGCTTTCAAAGAGATGATGATAAAATCAAATCCGGAAATGAAAGCAATATTTGACAAATATCCGGCT
>JAUZOL010000071.1 GCA_030706455.1 Bacteroidota bacterium | reverse complement strand
CAAATGAAGTCTCCAAAATCTTAGTAGTAATATTTTCCGACATCTTTAATAATCTTATAGGCAGGATGTTTCTAAACAACAGAGCATAAAAACAGGCGCGAAATGTTTTTGTTATTTACGAATACAAAGTTGCAAGATTTCTGTGACTATTCAAAATCAGCTTCATTTTCACGCCCGACTTGTGATGATTGCTAACACAAAGGCCTGTTTTCTCCTATTTTTTTGTACTTTTGCTTAACATTATGATTATATTCATGACCTATACAGCACTATTGTAATTTTGCAAACCCTTATTTTTATGACAAAGCATAAATCTTTCATTATCTTACTATTGGTCGTATTGTCCAGCATTGCACTTGCACAATTCAAGTTGGATGAGCAATCTGCCAAACTGGTTTACACCCTCAATGCTGTCAACAGTTTATATGTCGACTCTGTAAAAGAGAACAATCTGGTAGAAAGTTCTATCGTTGGAATGCTGAAAGATCTCGATCCTCACTCGGTATATATCCCAAAAGACGAAGTTGAACGTATGAACGAGCCGCTGGAAGGTTCGTTTTTTGGCGTTGGGATTCAATTTCAAATGCTTGAAGACACTCTTTATGTTATACAGACCATATCAGGTTGTCCGGCAGCCAAAGTTGGAGTACTCCCAGGCGACCGTATGATTTTTATTGAAGACACGCTTATTGCCGGCGTGAAAATGCAAAACACGGCTATCATGAAGAAGTTACGCGGACCGAAAGGAACTGTCGTAAGAGTAAAAATGCTTCGTCGCGGAGTACCCGAACTAATTGATTTTAGCATCACACGCGATAAAATTCCAATTTACAGTGTTGACGCATCTTACATGATTGATAAAGAAGTCGGGTACATTAAGATCAACAGTTTTGGGGCAACTACTTACCGCGAATATCTTGAAGCATTGGATAAACTCAGGAAAGCCGGCATGAAAGATTTGATTATCGACCTGCAGGATAACGGAGGTGGATATATGAATGCTGCCACTGATCTGGCAAACGAGTTCTTGCAACAAGGAAACCTGATTGTTTATACGAAAGGAGTAAAACAACCACGCACATCAATCAACGCTACCGGCAAAGGAGGATTTTCAAACGGTCGACTCATCGTCCTGACCAACGAATATTCAGCATCTGCCAGTGAAATCTTCTCCGGTGCCATGCAGGATTGGGACAGAGGTGTGGTAGTTGGCCGCCGTACATTTGGCAAAGGGTTGGTACAGCGCCCTGTAATTTTACCCGACGGATCAATGATTCGCCTGACTACAGCCCGCTACTATACTCCATCCGGACGTTGTATACAAAAATCATACAAAGACGGTTTGGACAAGTATGAAAAAGACATTTTAGACAGATACAAACACGGAGAGTTCCAACACGCAGACAGCATTCATTTTGCCGATTCACTTAAATACAAAACCTTGCGACTGGCTCGTACAGTCTATGGCGGCGGCGGCATTATGCCCGATGTGTTTGTTCCTCTTGACACAACTTATTACACCGATTACCTCAGAAAAATCATAGCAAAAGGTGTTGTCAACAAAACCACCATGCAATACATCGACAAGAACAGAAATGCGATTACCGAACAATATAAAACCTTCGATACTTTCGCCGCATCATATTCCGTTCCACAATCACTGTTCGACGATTTGGCAAGTGCTGCCACAAAGGAAAAAATCACTTTCAATCAGGAGCAGTTCGATAAATCAAAGCCTTATTTGTCCACACAAATAAAAGCCATGATTGCAAACGACATATGGGAAAGAGATGCTTTCTACCGCATTGTGAACACCGAAAACGCAATCGTAAAAAAAGCATTGGAATTATTCAAACAACCAGGAGCATATAACAAGCTAATATCAGCATCTGCTCCGGCAAAGAAAACAGGCAAATAATCGTTATCTTGCAGGATGTAAGACAACATTAAGCAACAAACAGCATGAATTCATCTGAAGTCATAACGGAAGCCATCCGTCAATTATCAGACTACAAGCAATTCAAGACATTAAGCCATCAGCAGAAGGAAGGGACTCTCCTACCCTCTGTTGATGTACTTGAAGAAATTGTACGACTGACACGGTCCATTTTATTTCCCGGCTATTTCGGGCGCTCGGCAATTGACCGGCACACGATAAAATACCATATCGGTGTTAGCGTTGAAGAGCTCTACCATTTACTCACGGAGCAAATCATGGCCGGACTCTGCTTTTCTACAGACATTGAAGAACCTAAGTCAAAAGCGATTGACATTGCCACTCAGTTCATAACACACCTCCCCTGCATTCGGGAACGTTTGGCAACGGATGTTGAAGCAACATACATTGGAGACCCGGCCTCCAAGAGCTTTGGCGAAGTGATTTTTTGCTATCCGGCTATCCGTGCCATCAGCAATTATCGCATTGCTCACGAACTACTGGAACTGGGAGTCCCGCTTATTCCCCGCATTATCACAGAAATGGCTCACTCTGAAACAGGAATAGATATTCACCCGGGAGCCACCATCGGCAACGGCTTCACCATTGACCACGGTACCGGAGTTGTGATCGGAGAAACGGCCATCATTGGAAATAACGTAAAATTGTATCAGGGTGTAACGTTGGGAGCAAAAAGCTTTCCGCTCGACGAGAACGGGAAACCCATCAAGGGAATTTTACGACACCCGATACTGGAAGATGACGTCATTATTTATTCCAACTCTACTATACTTGGACGCATCACCATTGGAAAAGGGGCCATTATCGGTGGTAATATCTGGGTTGATCAGGATGTACCCCCTGGAGCCCGCATAGTTCAGAGCCGACCAAAAAAATAACAAAAACAAAAAGCAACTCTTCCGGGTTGCTTTTTTTATTCTCCCTCCCTTAAATCCACTTCGGAATTTAAGTTTATATTTTGTCTTTTCGTTAATTAGACTAAGACACATTTCAAATAAACGTAAATATGATTAATTGCAATCTCCGAATAGCATTTTGTATGTATTTTTGCAACGTCTATATAGCAAAATAAGACTTTCTTATTTTGAATTCACACCTAATCATTCTGTATGCAAGAATCGAAAGATCTGAAATTTGAAGAAATTAACGAAGGATTTTCTGCCAAAGAAGCCATAGATGAAGCAAAACGCTGTCTGAATTGCAAAAACCCTCTTTGCGTGAAAGGTTGTCCCATTGAACATGATATACCGGGATTTATTCATCAACTTTCAATGGGAAATGTTGGAAACGCCCTTCAAATCATTAATGAAAAAAGTAATTTACCTGCCATATGCGGTCGAGTATGTCCGCACGAAAAACAGTGTGAAGGCCATTGCATCCTTAACAACAAGGGAAAACGCATCCGGGTAGGCAAGCTGGAACGCTTTATTGCCGATTTTGATGGAGAAATGGGGCTGATACGCGAAAAACTTCCTCAAAAGAACAGAGGAAAAGTAGCTGTGATCGGTTCAGGGCCTGCCGGATTAACTGTGGCCGGCGATTTGGCCCGACAGGGCTTCAATGTCGTCATCTACGAAGGAGAACAGGAATTAGGTGGCGTACTAATGTTTGGCATTCCCAAATACCGCTTACCTAAAAATGTTGTAAAACGCGAAATTGAGAAGATTGCCGGTTTAGGAGTTACCTTCATCACACACTGCATGGTTGGCAAAGACATAACTGTAGATGATATGTTCGACCGCGGATTTGATGCTGTTTTTATCGGTACCGGTACTGCCATCCCCAAATCGCTGTCCATCCCCGGATCCGATTTAGTAGGAGTCGTCCAGTCTTCTTATTTCCTGCGCATGGTCAACCTATACCAAAATGAGAGTATCGACCGCAAAGACGTACCGCTACGGATCCATGACGAGGTTTTTGTGATAGGAGCCGGCAATGTTGCCATGGATGCTGCCCGAACTGCAATACGCATGGGTGCTAAAAACGTATCTGTGCTTTACCATAAAACAGAAGCCGATATGCCTGCACTCCGTACCGAATACGAAGAAGCCGTTGATGAAGGAGTTCATTTTTTATGGAATACATCCACCGTTGAATTAATCGGAAAGAGAAAACGGTTGTCCGAAATAACGATTCAGACTCCTGAAGGAGAAAAGACAATTCCTGCCGACCGGGTATTACTGGCAATCGGTTCCCGGCCTGCGAACCGCATTGTCTCCACCACCGAAGGCATTGATGTTAACGATACCGGCTATGTCATTACAAAAGAACGTCCTTATGGGATGACCACCAAGAAAGGCGTTTTTGCGGGTGGCGATGTGGTTCATACCCCGCAAACCGTAGTGCTTGCGATGAAAGAAGCTAAACAGGTAGCCAAAGGAATAGCTCAGTTTGTTGATGCAAAGAAGCTCCTGGAAGAATAAAACTCCAGAGTATACCCTAGTAAGTGTTGTAAATGTAAACGAGGATGTCTCTTGCGGGACACCCTCGTTTTTTATTGACATTCAATTAATTTTTTGAAGCAGGCTTTAGCAGGTGATCCGTCACATAACGGGTTCCAGTTGCAAGTGCAACAGCAGAAAGCCATGTTCATTTTTTAGTTTCTTCTTTCTATTCCTTTTTTGGATTAATAATCAGTCAGCATCAAACTGACATTTAGAGCGATATTTCTGTAACTGTGAGGTTTCTTCCATAAGCGTTCCTTTTAGTTCAACAATAAACCTCAGAGGGAATGGCCAATTCCATGACATCACAAATATATATAATGAAAGTCAGAATTGTTCTCCATCCGACATCTTTTTATCGCAAAAATTATCAATTATACGGAACAAAAAGAGAATGAACCGATTAAGATTCCTGATTCATAATCCCAAGTTTACGGAAACCCCAGAAAAGAATAGAAAGAACGACTCCCACGATAGCGGCAAAGGCCATACCCTTGAGTTGAACAGAGCCAATATTGATAGCTGCGCCCGATACACCCACCACAAAAGTAATCGCTCCGAGAACCATATTGCTGTTCTTACTGAAGTCGACTTTCTGTTGGATAAAGATACGGAAACCCTGAACGGCAATCACACCGTACAGCAACATAGTCATCCCGCCTAGAACTGCTGTTGGAATAGTCGAAATGGCTGCTGAAACCTTGCCCACGCATGAAAAAGCAATGGCAAACAAAGCTGCTCCACGAATCACCCAAACCGAATAAACACGGGTAATGGCCATCACACCGATATTTTCGCCATAAGTGGTATTCGGAGGAGAACCGGCAAAACCTGAAAAAAGGTTACTCAGACCATCGCCCAACAAAGAACGGTGCAAGCCGGGATTGGCCATCAAATCGTTACCCGTCACTTCGCCGGTAACGATAAGGTGGCTGATATGTTCGGCCAAAACCACAATACATGCCGGAGCTATAATAATCATCGCTTTGGTATCGAAAACCGGTGCGCTGAATTTCGGCAATGCAAACCAGGAAGCGTTACTGATAGCTGTAGTGTCCACCATACCCAGACACAAGGCCATTACATATCCGGCCACAACGGCAATCAGGATAGGAATAACCTGCAAAAAGCCCCTGAACAATACAGAACCTAAAACACCCACACAAAGAGTAAACATAGAAACCAGTACCACATTCGAATTCACCACAAAAGGCTGTACAACCTGCCCTACAGCGGTAGAACCAGCAGCCAAACCAGCTTGTTGCGCAGCAACAGGGGCCAATTCAAGACCGATAATGGCAACCACCGCACCCATAACGGCAGGAGGCATCACCACGTCAATCCAGCGGATGCCCCATTTCTTCACCACAAATGAGATAATGACAAAAAACAATCCGAAAAAGATGAAACCGGACTGAGCATGAGCAAAACCTCCATAGCTACTGATGATCAGCATTGTCGGAGCAATAAATGCGAAACTTGATCCCAGATAGGCCGGAATACCGCCTTTAGTGATCCACGAATAAAGTAAAGTGCCGATACCGTTCATCAATAAAGCAATAGCGGGATCGACACCTAACAAAATAGGAACCAAAATTGTGGCACCAAACATAGCTGTCAGGTGCTGAAGACTGAGAGGCATGCTCTGCAGAATCGGTAGTTTTTCATGAATACCAATTGTACGTCGTTTTTCCATTTTTTGAAGTTTATAGTAGTGATTAATTAATGATATGCGGAATAAATCTGCTCAAATTATCCGTAATCAGCGTATTGGTTTCTCTTATACCCATACCTGCCGGTTCGCAACCGATTACCCATGAACCGATGACCGGATAATTGAACTTATAATTGGGCAACTCACAATATTTCTGATAAATATACCCTTCAGAACCGTATGAACCCACTGTTTGAGCAATGGTTTTACCATTCCTGACAATAGTAACATTTTCTCCTTCGCGTGAAAAAAGAGGCTTTTTGACATAATCAAACGCCATTTTTGAGTTATCGAAGTAAGCTTCAAGCAAATTGGGGTGATTTGGAAACAGTTGCCATAAAACAGGCAAAATCGCCTTATTGGACAAAATCATTTTCCACGCAGGCTCTATCCAGACAGTGCGTTCCGGTGCAATCAGCAGGTTGTCTGCAAAAGCCTCCCGGATGAGCCATTCCCAGGGATACAACTTGAATAAATTGGTAATATTCTTCTCCTGTAAATCGACAAAAGTCAATGAATATTGATTCCACCCAATATCTTCAAGATAGACGAATTCTGTATCTATTCCGGCCTGAATAGCGCAATCGCGTAAGTATTCCACCGTTGTCAAATCCTCGAGATTATCTTTAAGACAACTAAAATGCAGCTTTCCTTCATTCAGATATGGAATCAAAGTTTTCCAGTATCCAACGAGCTTTTCGTGAATAGAATTGAACTGATCAGTGCCGGGTTTAACATCCTCGAGCCAATACCACTGCACAACGCCTCCCTCAAATAAAGAGGTAGGTGTATCCGCATTAAATTCGAGCATTTTTGGAGCATGCCTGCCGTCATAAACCAGATCGAAACGTCCATAAATAGAAGGAGCATCGTCATTCCAGGATGTTTCAATCAAAGGGATGAACCTCTGATCTATCTTAAAAAGGTCATAAAGCTTATGATCAATGACATACTGAACAGCATCCAGGCAACGATCAAAAAGTTCGACAGTAGCGGCTTCCAGTTCATTGACTTCGCGCATGGAAAACTGATAATACGCCGATTCATCCCAATAGGTTCCGTCAATGGTATGAAATCCAAAGCCAAGTTCTTCCACCCGCTTTTTCCAGTCGTTCCTTACTGGGCAATTAATCCGTTCCATAACCTCAACTTCCTACATGAATACCGGAAGAACCGAATCCCCCACGTGAAATATGCGCGGAGGCTTTGCTCGAAAACCCTGACGACTCATAGCCACCATGACTGTAACCTCTATAAGGCGAGTACATACCATAAGGACTGCAATAAAAAAAGCCTCCCCCGTGCGTTCGGGGCGTTTGCGAATAACTACTGGCGCTGTCTCCTCTCACGAATAAACGGCTGTTTTTATCCTGATCTTTATGCTGACTACACGAAGCAACAAGGCCGGCCACCAAAACCAGATTGACAAATTTTGATTTCTTCATTCTGCCGTTATTTTATAGTTACAAAAAATTCGTACTCTTTGGGAATTCTTGCCATAGTCTGGGAATCATCATTATCTTCAACTGCTTGTATTGAATCGCCTAAAGCAGGCAAAGTATCCATCCGTGCAATGCTTTTAATCAGTTTTCCTTTGACGTAAATATTTTGATTTTCAATCAACAGAACTGTACTATCGGACAACGTTTTGGTTTCGTAAGTAACAGCAATAGCATGTGTTTTGTCAAGGCTTTTGACGGCTGGTTCTTTGTCGTCGCCCGACATTAAAATGGCCAATAAAATGACTATAATAACTATTGCCCCTCCAAGAATAAGCGTTAATCGCAAGTTCTTGTTTGATAAATCAGACGTTGTTTTATAACGTTCCATGTTTGAGTTGGTTTAGATCGTTTCGTTGATAATTATACTTTACATTATTTGTTTGCGATAAAAGCATCCAGTAACGGACATTTATAATCGTGATAGACTTTTGTATCGGCGTATTGAGCATAAAATTCGCGCAACTCTTTTCCTGCCGGATATTTGGGCCTTTTATCGTCATACCACGAATAATTAGTTATTGCCCATGGCAAGTAGTTGCATTCGTGCAGCATCAACAAAGCATAAGCCCGTTGCTCAGTGCTTGCTTTGGGATCGTCGGCTGCCAGATGGAAATAGCGAGCCGCCAGTTTACAATTATAATAGTTATTGTCCTTCAAAGGATTTGAGATCACCCTGACCGGAGGGAGCTTAAAAGCAAGAAACTGATTAAAATAGCCCAAACTATCAGTAGGCGAGTGATATTCTGGTTCGGCCCTGCTCCAACCATATTCCACCATCATCCACGAATTACCATAATAAGAACAATTGAAATAGGCATTTCCCAAAAGGATCGCATTCTCGGCAACTCCCGTTTTTTTATGTGTTTTATCCTGAAGATCGAGCAGGCGTTTTACAAATTTCGCTTTATCGAAATGGTAAGAAAAGTTCCTGTTCTTACACAAAACCTTAGAAACGAAAGGATCTTCATTCAGACAATCTTTGTAAGCATAGCTTGTACGCCAAAAGGCAGGATCAATTTTCCTGAAAATCGAATACGCCGTTTTAAGGTCGTTTTGCCTGAATGCCAATGTCCCCTGCAAATCGCGATAAAGGTTTACACTTCCCAAGGGTTGCTCGGTAATATAATCTTCAAAATCGCTTTTATCGGCCTTCGACAAAAGACGAATCAGATTGTCCATATCTCCGATACCGGCACACTTATCAAAATATCTTATTTTTTGGTAGTTATCATCGGCGGTTATTGAAAAATCCTCCGCATAAGCTGCATCATACCGTCGCTTATACTGGTCTGCTTTCATAGTTAGCAATCCGGCTGTTGCAAAGTCAAAGCGCTTTTCATATTCGCCTGCCACACCGAGCAACAGAGAATAGAGCGTTTTATTGATCGTATTGTCGCTTTTTGCCAACCGGTGAAGCTTGTGGCAATAAATCACAAACTGATCCTTGAACACGTTGTCAGTTATGTAAGTGGTTTTGGCCATGACCCAAGCCGTTTCAATATTCTTCTGTATTTCTATAGAACTATTTTCGGATAATCCGATAGCGTTCAGATAATCGAGACCTTCTTTCGTATTGTCGTTTATCAGACTAAGATGCGCTAGGCCGAGCGTCAGGTATTGATGGAGTTCTCCCCTCGCCTGCTGTTGCTGTTGTTTTACGAATTCCATGAAAGACCCAAGATATTCCAGATCGGTTTTCATGTTTTTTGCTATTGCCTGCGAAAAATTCCACTGCGGCGATACCGCCGGAGAATATGCCGTAAAAGCGGGCGTACAAATCCAATCCTCCAGCTTATTGATTTCGCGGACAAGCAAAAACGTCATATAGGAAGACTTCGGATCTAGGGACTGGATCGTTTTCAGACTACTAAGCACAGGTCCCGGATTATTAATTACCCTCATCACCCACATCACCGCTTTTTCGTGAGCAGTTTTGGCCAGTTTCAATCCAGCCGCAAACGTTGCTTCATCGCTATTGAACAGCTGATGTGCACGCAATTTTTTACTGTCGCAATTATCAAATACTAAGCTATAGTAGTAGTTTGCTTTTGCCTTTTTCTTTGTAGCATTAAGCGATTGTGCATAAAACAAAGTGCTCCAGACATTCATCAGCTCATTGCCATTGAACTTTTTGAAATAACGTTCGTAAGTGTCCATGACGTCTGCCGGCCGTTGAAGCTGGTAAGACAAGCGACACAACTGATAAGCATATCGTTTTTTGAGAAATTCGTCCTTTACAGTGCTCAATCGTTTTTTTGCAATCATGAGCAATGCAAGTTTCTTTTGTTTCACAGCGTCCATTTCGTTGGCATCGCTGTTCCATGACTCAAACCCTTCTGACCAGGCAGTCTCGGTAGCTTCTACCTGTTTCGAAAAAAGCAGGTATTCCAGCAATTGTTTGGAAGATGAACGGAGAAGAAACTGAATAAAGCTATTGTCTTCAAAGACTGCTTGCAGCTTATTATGAGAGTAAGCAAAAAGCAGAGAATCGGGAGAAGTTTCGTACTGGATTGAAAGAATATCTTCGGGCACAACACCATTGCCGGTAACAACCTGCCATTCTTTGGCATTTCTTACCCGATCGACACCATCCGGATCAGGATTATAACTTGCATAAAGAGCTGGTGAGTAATTAAAAATCTGAAGTGGAGAACTGTTCCCGGTTCTGGCCTGGAAAAACATCATCCTGTAGGTATCGGGAGATTCCATCACCACACAAGCTGACGAGTAAAAAGGAAGTATCAAAAAGAGGCTAACGATCAAAAAGCGTGTAAAAACGCCCGATTTCTTCCATTCCATACCGGTTAACATTTTGTCTATCTAACGAAAAGAGGGTTAAACGTGAGCTGCCCCGCAAAGATACTTGTTTTTTAACAACGTCTATCATTTTTTCTATTTCGGCAGCACTGATTTGTTCTATTCTGATTTCATCCCCGTAACGAAGATAATGTTTCCCGACAACAGTGTCTTTCATCAGCATAAAACGGTTAGCAGTTATCTCTTTATAATGTAGCCTATCATGCCTGAATCCGGCCGCATCAGCACCTTTCATCAAGCCCAGCCATTTACCGCGGTGAAACACAACACCCCAACCGAAAATTGGCAGTGCAATATCCAGATGATGTGCATAGTTGCTTTGCGTGAGATAGCTTTCCAGCTCTTTCACACTACCGATGGAATTGGATGTTGCCTGTTGTTTGGGATCGGAAAGGTTATAGCACATCAAAAGACAGCGGTTAACTGGTGGAATGCCGCTGACATCACGGTGTTTGAACTGCCATAAACGCAACGTAGCCGACCTCTCTTTTTTAGGGAAAAATTCCTCCATTTTCCTCAGAAAATAAAAATAGCGATCTCTGGTAGAAACGGTCCAGTCGCAATCAAAAAGAACCTCCGTCCAGCCTCTCACAACCGCAGGAGCAGTTTTATTTCCGCTGAGACTGTCCTTTATTGCCATTTCAAGGAAACGGCTATTCACCATCGCTATACGACGGCTTACCCGTGCAGCCAGCGAATCGATAGCAGCATGGGTAGCGTGGTCAAAAACTTTGTTGGTAATAAAAACAGATGGTGTGAAATTGCACGGAGGAACAGAAGCGACAATTAAAGTACCGACAGGCCTTGGCTCTTGTCCGGCTTCGTCCCAATCGACATCAAAATATCGAATATAAAGGTGATTGGCTCCTGTTTGCTTTAAAACGGTCTTTTCCTCTTTCGTAATTTTGAACGTACGCTGCCAATAGCAAAACGAATGCCGGCTTGCGTCATTTCCGCACGAAACAAGAAGTGACACTACAAACGAGAAAACAACCAACCGGAGCCAAAACATGCTTATTTCAATTCAATATCTTTGGGCAATTGCTTAATCAACGCATCGCGGTCAATTTCAAAATAATGATAAGGGTACAACACCTTGGGATGTATCATTTTTGCTGCCGCAATAAACTGTTCGTCCGTCATGGTATAAGGCAGGTTTTTCGGTAAAAATGCAATATTAATTTTACCAAGCTGACTCATCTCAGGAATATTTTCTGTATCACCGGCAATGTATACCCGAAAATTCTTAAACGAGAGAATATAACCGTTTCCGATGCCTTTCGCATGAAATGGCTTCCCGTCAGGACGTTTGTGCTCGATGTTGTACGCGGGGACAGCTAAAATTTCAATATCATTCCATGAAGCATCTTCATCATTCTTTAACACAGTTGCATTTGGAATGCCGGAAGCCGCCACACTGTCTGTAGTAATGATGTACGTATCTGGCGTAACGATCTTTTTAAGCGCTTTTTTGTCAAAATGGTCAGAGTGCTCGTGCGTAATCAAAACCAAATCAGCCTTGGGCAATGTACTGTAATCCACTGTCTTTTCATACGGATCCACATGAATTACTTTTCCCATGATTTTGAGCATGATGGAGCCGTGGTTAACCGGAGTAACTACTAAAGGCCCCATCGGGGTGGAATACACATCGGGATGTTGCTGAGCCATAGCCATAAAGGGCAATAAAGCTATTAATGTTACAAGTAATGTTTTCATTTGTATCTAATTTAGATTTGTACTGTATTTTGCAAAATAAACAATAAACACACGATTATCAATAAAATAATGAATTATTTCAAGCGATTTTCCAGCCTGATCTGTTTGGACAAACTTTCCGGCAATTGTAGCAAACGGTTATAGGGGCACCTTTTACTGTAGAGCCTTCCGAATAAGTCCGACATTTCTTTTGATCAACACCCCCATCGTGCAGTGCTCCCGAAGGACAATTATTGATGCAGGCATTACATTTTTCGGAGCATATATTATTCTCCATGATAGGATCGGGATCAAGTGAAACATTCACCAGCAAAGCTCCGAGCTTTATCAAATTACCATACTCAGGCGTACACAGCAATGTATTGCGGCCAATCACTCCCATACCTGCCAGATATCCGGCATGTTTCAAGGAGAGCAGCCCCTTACCCGTCATGGTTTCCTTATCCCAGTATTCGTAAGGTTCGGACGGGACCGGAAGTGCTGAGACATTCTCCCGTTCCAGACTAACGGCAATATCAAACGACAATTGCAACACTTTTTGCAAAGCCATATCTTCTATAAACGAATAGGGAATCTGAGATTTGGAGTGCAAAATGCTTTCGGGTATTTTCTTTGCAAAAACAACGACCGACTTCGTGTCAGGAAACAAATCCTTTGGACGAAAACCTTCCGGCGCTATATCAAAGCTGTCAACCGATGCAATACCACAAAGATCAGCACCAGCCGCCAAGACCAGCTCTTTTACAAAATCTGAGTTTACCATCTCTTTATTATGTTAATCTTCACACAAAGGTAAAATATTCTTATTGAGTAAAAAAATGTATTATCATTTCCTATGTCGGCTGAACAAAAGAAAACCGGAGAGTCCGCAACAAAACGGCCTCCCCGGCATCAAGTCCGGGAGCTGACTGGTCACCCGAACATCCATAAGCACGATTAATATCTTATTAAACGTTGAAACGGAAGTGAAGTATATCACCATCCTGAACAACATATTCTTTTCCTTCAATGCCGATTTTTCCGGCTTCGCGACAGGCTGCTTCCGAGCCTAAACGAACGTAATCGTCGTATTTGATTACCTCTGCACGAATAAATCCTTTTTCAAAGTCGGTGTGGATAACGCCGGCACACTGAGGAGCTTTCCATCCACGGCCGAATGTCCATGCGCGAACTTCCTGCACACCGCAGGTAAAGTAGGTTTGCAGATCGAGCAAATGATACGCTGTACGAATTAAGCGAGCCACGCCCGATTCGGTAAGGCCTACCTCTTCGAGAAACATCTGACGTTCTTCGTAAGTTTCCAGTTCGGCAATCTCCGATTCAATTTTGGCAGCAACTACCAATATATCGGCCGATTCGTCTTTCACCGCTGCGCGTACCTGTTCCACATATTGGTTACCACTCACGGCTGAAGCTTCATCCACATTGCACACGTATAAAACCGGTTTGTTGGTAAGCAGGTAAAGGTCTTTTGCCAAACGTTGATCTTCTTTGCTATCGAATGTTACGACGCGGGCAGATTTTCCCTGTTCGAGGACTTCTTTGTACTGCAGAAGCACATCCACTAAACGTTTTGCCTGTTTGTCGCCACCGGTCTGTGCCTGTTTTTGCACTCTTGACAACCGGCTTTCCACCGTTTCCAGGTCTTTTAACTGCAACTCAGCATCGATAATTTCTTTGTCACGAATAGGATTTACGCTACCGTCCACATGCACTACGTTATCATCGTCGAAACAACGCAACACATGAATAATAGCATCCGTTTCGCGAATATTTGCGAGGAATTTATTACCTAAACCTTCGCCTTTACTGGCACCCTTCACCAAACCGGCAATGTCTACTATTTCAACCGTAGTAGGCACAACACGTTGTGGATT
>JAUZOL010000070.1 GCA_030706455.1 Bacteroidota bacterium | reverse complement strand
TATTGTTCCACAAGGTGGCGACAACGAAATTGCCATTGACATTCTGACAATGTATATCGAACAAAATCTCGGTGTTGAAATCAAAAAATAACAAGAACTTCCATACCAAATAAAAACAGCTGTATTCTGCGATGCTTACATTTCCACTTCCATTTATCGAACAAACCAAAGAACTTTTAGGAACAGAGTGGGAAGCTTTTGAACAAGCCTTGCAAAGTGACGCGCCTGTAAGCATTCGTTTGAATAACAAAATAAACCAGCCCCTTTCATACGAGAGAGTTCCCTGGTGTTCATCCGGTTATTACCTACCCGAACGTCCTCTTTTTACGGCCGATCCATTACTTCATGCCGGAGCTTATTACGTTCAGGAAGCCGGGTCGATGTTTTTGGAACAGGTAATCGGACAGCACATCCACAAGCCGGTGTATGCGCTCGACCTTTGTGCTGCTCCCGGAGGAAAATCGACTCACCTGTCAAATCTGTTACCCGAAGGAAGCTTTCTGGTTTCGAACGAAACGATACGTCAACGCGCAAATATTCTGGCCGAGAACATGCAAAAATGGGGCAACCCCAATGTGGCGGTTACGAACAACTCTGCAGCTGATTTTGGTAAACTTCCATCGCTCTTCGACTTAATTGTGGCCGACGTTCCCTGTTCAGGAGAAGGCATGTTTCGCAAAGATCCGGCTTCAATCAACGAGTGGTCACCTGCCAATGTGGAGCTTTGCGCCTCGCGACAACAATCCATCATCAGCGACGTATGGCCATCCCTGAAAGAAGACGGCATTTTGGTTTATAGCACTTGCACTTACAACAGAAACGAAGACGAAAACAATATACAGTGGATTGCAGACACTCTTGGAGCGCAAATTCTTACGGTCGACACTGATGAAACATGGGGCATTACCAAAAGTGAATCCGGCTATCATTTTTATCCGCATAAGACACAAAGCGAAGGATTTTTCATTGCTGTATTGCAGAAAACATCTTCATCTGCACCCACTTTCAGAAAAAGCAAAAACAACGATTCTAAAAGCAGACAATCCGTATTAAAACCCGACGCTTTCATTTCTTATCTCAAGGGAGATAACTGGATTTTTCGATCGGGTAAAAATGGGATCTTTGCCTATCAAAAACAATTCGAAGAAATTATCAATGCTATAAATAATCATCTAAATCCTTTGTTTACTGGAATACAAATGGGCGAACAAAAAGGAGCTGATTTCATACCTCACACGGCATTGGCTTTATCGAAAGTTTTGAACAGAAACAATCTTGCGCTTGCCAATGTAGACTGGAAAACGGCCATATCTTATCTCAGGAGGGAAGCAATCATACTACCTGACTCTCCGAAAGGATATGTTGTAGTGGCCTACAATAACACTCCATTAGGATGGGTTAAAAACCTGGGAAACAGAGCCAACAATCTCTATCCGTCTGAATGGCGCATCCGCATGAACATTGACCTGAACACCCCAAACAAAAGCCCTCTCGCGGAAAACAACTTGTAACATATTTTGCAATATATTTTATGTATATTTGTCTCGACCGACAAATACACTATCATAGTTCCTTGTTACCTGAATCGTCATGCAAAAAAAAGTTTTAGTTGCTTATGCCTCTAAATACGGGGCTACAGAAGAAATTGCAGAAAGAATCGGATTAATTCTTAGCCAAAGTGGTTTATTGGTTGATATACTACCCGTAAATGAAACCGTGACTCTGGAACCATATCAGGCTATTGTGATGGGTTGTGCTGTCTATTTCGGTCAATGGCGCCGCCCCGCAATAAAGTTCCTGAGAAAAAACAAACATGAACTGGCAGACAAGGATGTTTGGTTATTTTCGAGTGGTCCGACAGGCAAAGGCAACCCTGTAGAAATAATGAAAGGATGGAAGTACCCTCCCACCCTTCAATTAGTTATGTCGACGATTAAGCCGCACGATATAGCTTTGTTTCACGGCCAGCTCAGTCTCGACAAAATGAACGTATTTGAGCGCTTTATTATCAGCAAAATTAAGGCTCCGGTGGGAGATTTCAGAGAATGGGATGTAATTGAAGAATGGGCAAAGAGTATTGCGGAACAATTAAATTCGCTCCATTAATTGCGTTTCTTATTTTTCAATCTCTTTTTTCAGCAAAACCAAAGCTTCTATGGTGGCACGGGTAATATTTCTGTCTCTGAGCTTTCCAAACTGAAAACACTCGCTCACTACTTTATCCCGAACAGCGACAGCAATCCACACCATGCCAACCGGCTTTTCCGGAGTTCCACCGGTAGGGCCGGCCACTCCTGACGTAGCAACTGCCACATCCGTATTAAATCGCGACTGCACACCACGCGCCATTTGCTCTACCACCTGTTGGCTCACAGCTCCATAAGCATTCAAATCCGACTCCGACACGCCCAAAATATTTTGCTTTATTTCATTTGCATAGGCAACAACACTACCCTTATAATATTCGGAGCTACCCGATACCGAGGTGATTAAGTGGGCTATATTTCCACCGGTACAACTTTCGGCTGTAGCCATGGTCATTTTCCTCTGAAGCAACAAGTTACCCACAACCACTTCCGGAGTAATATCATCAAGTGCAAGAATTGCATCACCCAGGATGGGTTTAACTTTCTCTACCTGCGCATCCAGTACACGCGACAATTCATGTTGATCGTTCATGGAAGCTGTCAGTCTGAGGCGCATCAAACCTATTTGGGGCAAATATGCAAGCTTGATAAAATCAGGCAGATCATTTTCCCATTCCTCCAGTTTAATAGCCAGTGCAGACTCGGAATAGCCTCCAACAATTATATGTCGGTGTTGTATTGATGGCACTCTGAAATATTTTTTCAGGCGGGGAATAATCTCGTTACTCATTACCGTTTTCATTTCTACCGGCACGCCCGGCATCGAAACAAGTATTTTGCCGTCCCGTTCAAACCATGTAATAGGTGCTGTGCCGACACTATTCGAAATAGCAGTTGCTTTTTCAGGAACCATTGCCTGCATTCGGTTCAGCTCATTCATTGCACCGGGACGCCCGGCAAGAAAGGTTTCAATGTCTTTATAAATTCTTTCGCTAAACACCATTTTTGTTTCAAAAAACTCGCACAATGTTTGCAAGGTAATATCATCTTTTGTAGGACCTAATCCACCAGTAACCAATACGATATCCGCCTTTCCCAACAACCTTCCGATTGCTTCTTTGATATCAGCAGCTTCATCGCCTATAGAAGTTATGCCTCTCACCCTAAATCCTTCTTTTGCGAGTTCCGCCCCCATCCAGGCCGAATTAGTATCGACGACCTGTCCCAAAAGCAATTCGTCTCCAATCGTAATTATTTCGACATTCATAATATTGCAGTTTTAGTCAACACGACAAATATCCTGATAAACAGGAATTTCTCTCAGATAACTCATTTGCATTGATTCGTAGTCCAAATGACAACAAAAATGTTTCATCCCGTTACTCACCAACAGGTACTCGACCTTCAGCTCCCAAACGTAACGCGCTATCTGATCAAACACACTCTGCGTTATTTCTACGGAAGGCGCTTTGTATTCTGCAATAAGCAAGGGCATACCAAACGTATCGTACACCACCGAATCACACCGTCTGATTAACCCATTTTGGCGCAGCGAAATCTCATTTCCTATCCTTGCGGCAGGAAAACTTTTTTCGTTTACCAGAAATTCGATAACGTTTTGGCGAACCCACTCCTCAGGAGTTAGTGTCACGTATTTCTTACGCAAACGATCAAAAACAAGACATTTGCCTTCTTTTTCCTTAAAACGAAACGAATATAATGGTAAATTCAGTGGTAACATTGCTGCAAAATAAGGCATGTTTGACACGCATATATCCCTAAACATTGAGATTAAAGTCACTCCGTGTTTCAAAATGACAAAGTTACCACCTTCATTTGTAAATTTGAAAAGAAACATGCGCTTGATAGCAACAATTTTTGTAATTTTGCAAACAAATTTTGTTACCGCGTTGTATGTCATCATCCTTACATTCTAAAGAAAACCTGGAATTTATAACAGTAGCTGCTGAATTTTGCCTGTTTTTAGAACATCTTCCGGAAATCGACAAGAAACAATTCTTAAACCGGGCTATAAAATACCTGCCTCTTGTCTATCTGAAAACATCCTTATTACCCTTTAATAGCGACGATTACGAATCGGAACCAGAACGCATCGTAACAGAAACCGATTATGAACTTGTAAGGAGCAATATTGCATCACTTATGGGGATGGATGATAATTATCTGGAAGTATTCCACCCTGACATGCAATACTCCGATACACCGATTGCGGCAACAGTTTCCGAAGACCTAGCTGACATTTACCAGGAACTCAAAGATTTTCTGTATAATTGCCAAATCGGCAATGACGAAGCAATGCAGGACGCCTTAACATATTGCCTCTCTGCATTCAAAAACCATTGGGGGCAAAAACTATTAAATGCTATGCGCCCATTGCATCAGGCTTTTTACAACGACAACAACGACGAAGATATTGACACAACCTCGGCTCCTGCGGATGACGACCGTGAAGTTCCATTTCTAAAATATCAACGCAGAGAGTAACCTTTTTGAAAAGAGACCAAATAATGACTTATCAAGCATCAATAAGCAAGGAATCTATAGCAGGACTGCCCACAGCTGCCTTTGACGGCAAAATAATTGTAGTGCACTCTGTAGAAGAACTGGAGTATGCAATAGCGTACTTATCAGCACGCAAACTTATTGGCTTTGATACCGAAACCAAACCTTCATTCTCGCGAGGACAAACCCACAAGGTAGCTCTTTTACAACTATCCACAGATGAAATTTGCTTTTTGATTCGCCTCAATGAAATTGGATTTCCTCAGGTTTTGGTGGAACTTCTGAATAACATTGATGTAAAAAAGGTCGGACTCTCTCTTCGTGACGATTTCAAGGCATTAAGCAAACGCGCACATATTCACGCAGACAGTTTTATTGATCTGCAAAATGTTGTGCAGGAATATGGCATAAAAGATCAGAGTCTGCAAAAGATCTACGCCATTCTTTTTGGCAAACGTATATCAAAATCCCAACGCTTATCAAACTGGGAAGCAACCGAACTAACTCAGGCACAACAACTATACGCTGCTACAGACGCCTGGGCATGCCACCAAATTTACCAAAAACTCAAACAAGACGTATGATTTTACCGAAAATAACGCTTAAAAGAGGAAAAGAAGAAGCTCTTTTACGTTTTCACCCCTGGATTTTTTCCGGAGCTATTCATCGCATCGAAGGAAATCCGCAGGAAGGTGATATTGTAGAGGTTTACACCGCACAACAACAATGGATTGCAATAGGATACTACCAGATCGGAAGTATTTCGGTTCGCATTCTGTCCTTCAAACCCATAGAAATTAATGATCAGTTCTGGTTAGCAAAGATCCAGAATGCTTACAACATAAGAGTAACGCTCGGACTGGCTCAGAACTCAGAAAATACAACATACCGGCTTGTTCATGGCGAAGGCGATAATCTTCCGGGACTTGTGATTGATGTATACGACACAACAGCTGTTGTACAGGCACACACCGTTGCAATACACAACGTTCGTCATACCATTGCCGCTGCATTAATGCAGACCGTAAAAGGACTTGAAAATGTTTATTATAAATCGGAAGGCACTTTACCATTCAAAGCAGACGTAACACCGGAAAACACTTATTTGGTGGGTCAGGAAACCGATTGCATTGCGATGGAACACGGACTTCGGTTTCATGCCGACTGGTTACGCGGCCAAAAAACAGGTTTTTTCGTGGATCAACGTGAAAACCGGCTTTTGCTTGAAAAGTATGCCAAAGGACGTTCTGTCCTCAATATGTTTTGCTACACAGGCGGCTTCTCATTCTATGCACTGAGAGGCGGCGCTCAACTCGTTCATTCAGTGGACAGTTCAGCAAAAGCGATAGAACTCACCAACAAAAATGTAGCGCTAAACTTTCCCGACGAGACAAGACATGAAGCCTATGCCGAGGATGCATTCAAGTTCCTCGAACAGGCAAAAGACAAATACGATCTCATCATATTAGATCCGCCCGCTTTCGCAAAACATAAGAATGTACTCAACAATGCTCTGCAGGGTTATAGAAAGCTAAACGCTAAAGCATTTGAACAGATAAAACCTAACGGAATACTGTTTACATTCTCCTGTTCTCAGGTTGTTTCGAAGGAACAATTCAGACTGGCAGTATTTTCAGCCGCTGCGCAATCCGGCAGAAACGTAAGAATCCTGCATCAGCTAACTCAGCCGGCCGATCACCCCATTAACATCTATCATGCTGAAGGTGAATATTTAAAGGGACTTGTTCTATATGTAGAATAACAATACAGCACTGATTATCAACAACATAAATCTGTTAAGAAAATTTATTCACTATAAATTACGTTAATAACCAACAGTTCTTGTTCATACCATTTGGAAAACGTAAAAATACACTGTACCTTTGCATTGTGTTTTTCATGGTATTAGATTTAAGGTTAACAAGGATTGTGGTTGTCGGGAGACAACCCTTTCTATTTTAAATTCGATTTTATTCCACAAGCCAAATTGGCTTTCCAATAAAAAACAAAAGAGTAAAGAAATCAAATTCTTTACTCTTTTTTATTTGGCATAAATATACATAAATTAATTTGAAAAAAACTCAAATTATTTGGAAACAGTGCTTTTCACACCTTACCTTTGCACTGTGTTTTTCATGGTATTAGATTTAAGGTTAATGAGGATTGTGGTTGTCGGGAGACAACCCTTTTCTTTTTTAAACAAACTCAAATTGGTATACCACCACTCCACAAACACACAAAACATTACTCCTCTAAATATCTGCATTTTACACATAGCACAACGAATTTAAAACACAAACACAATTTAAAATAAATTAATTTATATGAATTATTTTGGTTGACCAGTTCAAAATCCATTATCTTTGCACTGTGTTTTTCATGGTATTAGATTTTAAGGTTAATAATTGATTGTGGTTGTCGGGAGACAACCCTTTCTTTTTTAAATACTTACTAAAATCAAAAAACACATCTCCTCCTCGCAAAACAATAAACCCACTGTATATCTGACACTTAAACAACAAATCAATTTCAATCCCACTAAAAGTCTATTAATCAATACAAAAAAAGTGCAAAAAATTTGGTTTACCACCCATTTTACAATTACCTTTGCACTGTGTTTTTCATGGTATTAGATTTAAGGTTAATAATTGATTGTGGTTGTCGGGAGACAACCCTTTCTTTTTTTAAAAACATCCATATTATAACGCATCCTAGACGCTTCGCACAAAACTTCACTGCAAAACAAAGGAAACACTCTCGAATGTAATATTCGCACGTTTATTCCGTTATCTTTGCATCAATTTAATTGTATTATGTCACACACGATGCCACGATATTCATTCTTCCGTAAACTTACTATTATCTGCTTTATCATAACTTTTTCATGCTCTTCCTTTGCGCAGAAATCTTTCGCTCCGGGAGAAACATTGACGTATAAAGCTTATTACCACTGGGGAGTGTTATGGTTACCTGCAGCCAGCATCACACTAAAAGTACTACCCAACGAAAATCCAAATTTTCTGACCATCAAAGCAAACGGAATAAGTTTCAAAAGGTACGATCTCTTTTTTAAAGTCCGTGAAAATTTTGAATCGACTATTTTCAAGAACACTTTATTGCCAATTGAAGCCACCCGCAATGCAGTTGAAGGATCCTATTCGGCTCAGGAACACTATAGATTCAACGATTCTGCCAATACTATTGATTATAACATTTCTGTAAACGAAGGAAAAACTAAGAATTCCGGGAAGATAGAACAAGCTGATGGGTATTTTGATATGCTATCGGCTGCCTACTACATGCGCGAATACGATTTTTCCAAACTGAAACTCAACCAAAAAATTCGTGTAAACACCATTATTAACGGGAAAATATATCCGATTGAAATTCAGTATGTAGGAAACGAAACATGCAAAGACAACAACAATAAGTCATACATGTGCGCAAAATTTGCTGCAAGCACTGTCCCTGGAACCGTTTTTAAGGGGAATGAGAAAATTTCGATTTGGATGAGCCTCGACTCTGCAAAAATACCGATTAAAGTCACTTCCAAACTCAGGATTGGCGAAATAAATGTTGAATTAACAGGTGCTTCCGGCATAAAATAGACCTCGCAGAATTTGACTGATAGTCGAAAAATGTGTAACTTGCAGTGTTATTCATCTGACACATAACTGCATTACATATTTTTTCATCTATGAGAGTTATCGACCTGATAAACAACAGCAAAACGACTGCATTTTCGTTCGAAATCCTACCACCACTCAAAGGAAACAGTATCGATTTGGTTTACAAAACTATTGATCTACTTCGACCTTTCGATCCAAAATATATTAATATCACCACGCACCGGAGCGAAATCGTGTATAAAGAGACCGGCCCCAACCTGTTTCAAAGGGTTGCCGAACGGCATCGCCCCGGCACGGTAGCCATTGCAGCAGCCATCCAAAATAAATACAAAGTCAATGTCGTTCCCCACATCATTTGCAGCGGTTTTTCTAAAAGCGAAACCGAATATGCGCTGATCGACCTGCAATTTTTGGGAATTACCGACCTGCTGGTATTGCGTGGAGACAAAGCCAAACACGACAAAGCTTTTATTCCCGGTGAAGAGGGACATGCCCATGCAATCGATCTGCAACAGCAAATCAACGATTTCAACAGCGGAAAGTTCATGGACGGCTCTATTATCAAACAACCGGTTTCGACTTTCTCGTACGGCGTTGCAGGATATCCTGAAAAGCACGATGAAGCACCCAATCTTGACTCTGACATCCACTGGCTGAAAGAAAAAGTGCGTTTGGGAGCCGAATATGTGGTTACCCAGATGTTTTTCGACAATGAGAAGTATTATGCCTTCGTGGATCGTTGCCGCAAAGAAGGAATCACAGTGCCTATTATTCCGGGCTTAAAACCGATCACTCTGATGAATCAGTTGACTGTTTTGCCAAAAATCTTCCACGTGGATATTCCCGAACCTTTAGCCACCGAACTTGCCAAATGCAAAACGGATGCCGAAGCGCTTGAAGTTGGCGTAGAATGGTGTACAATGCAGGCTCTGGACTTAAAACAGCACGGAGTACCCAGCATTCATTTTTATACAATGATGGCCACACAGAGCGTTAAACGCGTAGCCGAGAAAGTATATTAAATCCAGCACATAGGACAAAGAGTAAAGAACAAAGACCGCCGTCTTTGAAGTCTTTACTCTTTATTCTTTTATCTTTATTCTAAAATGCCCGAAGCCTGCTCGCTATATGAACTAAATGAACGGATCAAAGATGCAATTTCCGTTTCATTCTCTCAGCCTTTATGGGTAAAAGCTGAGATTAGCGAGATGCGTGAAAATGCGAACGGACATTGCTACCTAGAGCTGATCGAAAAAGACTCCAAAAGTGACCGCATAACCGTACGGAACAAAGCCACCATCTGGTCGTTTACCTACCGGATGCTGAAACCTTACTTTGAAGCTACCACCGGAGAACAACTACATGCCGGAGTGAAAATACTGATCGCATGCACGGTCGAATACCACGAACTTTACGGATTAAGCCTCAACATCTCCGACATAGACCCAACCTACACCCTTGGTGAAGTTGCACTCCGACGCCAACAAATCATCAATCAGCTACAGGAAGAGGGCATTGTCGATATGAATAAAGAGCTGGAGCTGGCCGTAGCTCCTCAGCGCATTGCGGTAATCTCTTCCTCAACCACCGCCGGATATGGAGATTTTCTTGACCAACTGCAAGGCAATAGCTTCGGGTTTCAGTTTTATACTCACCTTTTCCCGGCTATCATGCAGGGCGACCGATCAGAACAATCTCTTATCGAAGCTCTGGATGTAGTCTATCAACATATAGACCAATTTGATGCGGTGGTCATTATCAGGGGTGGTGGTGCAACCGCAGATCTTAGCTGTTTTGACCGCTATTCGCTGGCAGCCCACACAGCTCAGTTTCCATTGCCTGTTCTTACCGGCATCGGGCATCAACGTGACAATACCATTCTTGATATGGTGGCGTATTCCTGCCTGAAAACGCCCACAGCCGTTGCCGAATTTCTGGTTAACCGAATGCAGCAAGCATTAGGCTTATTGGAAGAACAACAAGAGAATCTGGTTCAGCTCATTGACGGGATCAGCGAAAAACATTCAAATCGTTTGCAAGAGCTCACTCGTAAATTACCACAACTTTTGCTCGGACGAACTACCGAACATAAAATGCAACTGGATCGCTGCCAACTACAGCTAAAACAGGCGGTAAAGACAATTATTACCAATCAGAATCAGAAACTATCGGGCTACAGTCAGCCACTATCCATTCTGACAAACCGCATAATTCGGGAACAACGGCACCTTTTGGGCCAAAAAGAGCTGCAACTAAAATACATCAACCCACTCACCATCCTTGAAAAAGGGTACACCATGACTTATGCCAACGGGAAACGGGTAACCAGCGTTGCCGATGTGCAATCCGGCGATCGCATTACGACGGCATTTAAGGATGGTAATACAGACAGTATTGCAGAATAAAAAAGAGAGCCTACTGAAGATTAAATTCAGTAGGCTCTCTTTTGAAATTTTGGAATCTTGAAATCCACCTACTCTCCTACATATACAGGCTCTGAAGCGGGGCTCTCCTGATGCAGACGGTTGAGTGAGGTAATGACGTATTTCGCCTTTCCCTTCGGATCGGGAACAATGTAGTACGGATCACGCACAATCTTCACAATCTTTGTTCCGTTGGTCAAATCGATATTTTCATCCAAATTGAAACGATAAATACAGTAATAAGCCGACTGTTCCAACTCTTTTTTCGCCGGAGAACCCTGCCAGATTACCTTCAGCTTGCAATTATCGATCGTAAATCGCAGTCCCGATATTGGAGCCGGGGCCACTTTTTCCATTGCCGGATATACCGGAATCAATGACGGAATGCGTTGATAGTGTTGCGCCAGCGTATCGAGCGATCCGAAAGGGTTCTCACGCATCTGATAGCCCGACCACCAAATATTTCCCTGAATATTGGGAGTTTCACGGGTCAGCCGCATTTTTTCCGCAAACTGTGTTTTGCTCGGATCTTTCAAATCTTTTTCGTTGAAAGTGGTAATGCTTTGTCCCACATAAACGTTGGTTCCATAGCTATTTTTGCTCCACCAATCAATCAAGGTTGCATAATCAGCTGCCTTGTGTCCTATTTTCCAATAAAGCTGCGGAGCTACATAATCAACCCAATGATTTTTTTGCCAGAGTAACACGTCAGCGTACAGATCATCATAGTTGGAAAGACCGTTTGTTTTGCTACCACTACCATCAGGAGTACTGCCCACATTCCGCCAAATACCAAACGGACTAACGCCAAACACCACCCAGGGTTTTTCGTGATGCACGATTTCATTTACCTCTTTAATAAGCTGATCCACATTATTCCTGCGCCAGTTAGCACGATCGTCTTTACCAAAGCCCTGCTTTTTCGCATATTTTTTGAATGATTTTGCATCGTTGAACTCCTCGCCCTTGATAGGATACGGGTAGAAATAGTCGTCGAAATGGATACCATCAACATCATAACGTTCCACGATATCTTCCACCACCTTGTTGACTATTTTACGCGATTCGGGTTGACCCGGATCAAAATACAACTGCTTTCCATAATGAATAAAGAGTTTCGAGTGTTTCTTATTCATCTTCGACAACACCTCCGATTCGCTACTGGTGACGCGATAGGGATTAAGCCACGCATGCAACTGCATACCACGTTTATGGCATTCTTCGATCATAAAGGCGAGCGGATCCCACATCGGATTAGGAGCTTTACCCTGCTCGCCGGTCAGATAACGGCTCCAGGGCTCCAGTTTGGACTCATAAAACGCGTCAGCCTGCGGACGAACCTGAAAGATAACGGCATTCATACCAGCCTTCTGAAAACTATCGAGCATATTTGTCCATTCTTTCTGAATGCCTTCTGCTTTCATGGTGCGGTATTTCCAGTTACCGACCGTGTGGATCCAAACACCACGAAACTCACGTTTAGGAACTACTTCCGAATAAGCCGAAAGCGAAATCAGGAAAACTAAAGCTAAGGTAAGAACAGGTCTGATATTCTTGAAAATCATTATAAAATTCTGGATTGATTATTTACTAACGTAATAGATGATGGTGTCTTTGGCAGCCTCAACGCTTGGAGTAAGCGCATGGTAGAGGATTTTATCATCGGAAACATATTCCGGCAGATTGACCTCTTCCACCTTAAAACCTACTGAGCGCATCCGATCAGCATAATCGCGACCATACTCACGCACGTGATCTTTCTGCCCGAAATGTTTCAGGCGTTCTTCGGGCGCAGTGATTGTTTTATCTTCGTAGGTCACGGCACGATCGAGATTGACCGGAGACTGAATAATACCCCACCCGCCGGGTTTCATCACTCGATAGAGTTCGCGCATGGCCAACAAATCATCGTCCACGTGCTCGAGGATGTGATTGCAAAAGATAACATCAAATTTATTCTCTTCGAACGGAATAGCCTGAATATCCATCTTCACACGAGCCAACGGCGATTCCAAATCAGCCGAATAGTAATCGATATTCGACATTGCACCGAAACGCTTGATAAAACAATATTCCGGAGCTATATGCAGCATCACACTTTGCTTGGTAAAGAATTCGGTTTTGGCCTGCAAAAAGAGCCAGATCTGACGGTGACGCTCCAGCGACAAACACGATGGGCAAAGCGCATTTTCGCGGGAATTGACATAACCATAAGGCAACAATTTGCGAAAACGATGATGGCAAACAGGACATTCATATTTGCTACCCACATAAAAAATCGAGCTGGATCTTACGGCCACATGAGCGAACAGTTGCAGATACTTGCGGGGAATATGGTTCAGCACGAACCGGATAAGCTTCTTCATTATTTAATGTAACATTTTATATACTAATTCTTTCAGGAGGTCGCCGGCATCAGTCGACACGTTTTCGATCCCTTTGGAACGGGCATCGCATTCACGTAGCCAGGCAATAATTCTCAATGTTTTTGCCGCCGAAAAGCGTTTCGCCGCCGCCTGAAAATCCTTCACAAAGTAGGGATTTACGCCCAACTCACGAGCCACATTTGCCTGACTTTTATCCTGCAGATAGTGGTACACCATCAGATTGCTAAAGAAATTGAACAAAACGGAGAGTGTGACAATAATCGGATTATTCTTGGGATTATCGGCAAAATAGCGGACAATACGATTTACTTTCAACACGTCGCCCGCCACAATGGCACTTTGCAGCTCGAAATTATTAAAATCCTTGCTGATACCAATATTCTTCTCTATCAGCTCGGGAGTGATGGTGGGTTCGGAGTCCGGCTTGGTAATGAGCAATTTGTCGAGCTCGTTGGCTACCTTACTCAGGTCGGTTCCCAGAAATTCGGTAAGCATAAGAGCCGCCTTCTCTGAGATTTTCACCTTCCGATCGGCCAGATATTTTACAATCCAGGGCGGAATCTGGTAGTCGCGCAATTTCTCAGAAACAAACAACACCCCGTTCTTTTCAATCTCCGAGGTCACCTTTTTCCGTTTGTCGAGCGTTCCGTATTTGTGGCAAAAAACAAGGATAGTAGACGCCAGCGGTTTTTGCAGATAGAACGTAAGCTCGTCAATCGCCTTCAACTGCTGAGCCTCTTTGACAATTACCACCTGATATTGCGATCCCATTGGGAAACGCTTGGCAGCATTGATAACCGTACGAATATCAGTATCTTTTCCGTAAAGCACAGTCTGGTTGAACGATTTCTCCATCTCGTCCAGCACGTTCTCTTCGATGTAATCGGCAAGCAAATCGATATAGTAAGGTTCCTCGCCCATGAAGTAGTACACCGGGGCATACTCTTTTCGTTTGAGTTTATCAAGAATTTGCTCGTATGAATCTGATTTTTTTGCCATTACTCGAAACGCAGATGCTTTATTGTACTACTATTATTCATA
>JAUZOL010000007.1 GCA_030706455.1 Bacteroidota bacterium | reverse complement strand
CGGACGGGTTTTGTCACGCCCCTTAATCCACTTGTATGTTTTCATAAACACGTCGCCATTGCTGGCTTCATTGCCTAATGACCAGATAATAACCGAAGGTGCGTTCTTGTCGCGTTCAACCAGACTGATGGTGCGGTCGAGGTGGGCGGCATCCCAGGCAGGATCGAACGCCATGTTTTCATGACCGTAGCCCATACCGTGCGATTCTATATTGGCTTCGTCTACCAGATAAATTCCGTATTGATTGCACAATTTTACCCATTCCACATTTTCAGGATAGTGGCTGCAACGCACGGCATTGATGTTATTCTGTTTCATCAGGCGAATGTCCTGCATCATTGTCTCTTTATCCTGATAGTGTCCGTTGATCGGATGGTGCTCGTGCATATTTACTCCATGTACATAGATGCGTTTGCCGTTTACCAACAGGCTGCCGTTTTTAATTTCAACCTTGCGGAAACCGATTTGTGTGCCCACGTTTTCGATTTGTTTTCCGGATTCATCTTTTAGTGTCAAAACCAGCGTGTAGAGATATGGCGTTTCGCAGCTCCAGATGTGAGGAGAACTTACTTTGCCGGCGAATGTAAGGTTTTCTTTGCTTTCGGCTGCCAGGTTTACTTTTTGCGACTGGCGAAGAATTTCTTTGCCGGAGGCATCGAGTAAACGGGCTTCCAGTGTTGTGTTGCTTGCAGTTTTATTGAAGTTGCGCAGTGTTACGTCCATCGCAAACGATCCGTTTTTGTATGCGGCATCGAGGTCGGGGCGGGCAAAAAAGTCGGCAACGCGGACGTTGTCGGTGCTGTATAGGTAAACATTGCGGTCGATGCCAGAGAGTCTCCAGAAGTCCTGATCCTCGAGATAAGAACCGTCGCTCCAGCGGTAGGCCTCCACTGCCACGAGGTTGCGTCCCGGTTTTACATAGGCCGTTACATCAAATTCGGCAGGGCTTTTGGTGTTTTCGGTGTAACCTACCTTTTGACCATTGACCCAGATATACATGGCTGCCGTTCCTGCTTCAAAATGCAGATATACCCGACGTTTGTTCCAGTCGGCTGGCAGTTCGAAATAGCGGCGGTACGAGCCCACCGGATTGTCGGAATGATCGATATAGGGAGGATTCTTCGGAAAAGGGTAGGTCATGTTGGTGTAGATGGGTATACCGTAGCCCTGAAGTTCCCAGTTGGAAGGCACTTTTATCTCTTTCCAGTTTTCGATGTTGAAGTCGGTTTTATAAAAGTCTTTCGGACGCTGATCCGGCGTGGGTGACCATTGAAATTTCCAGTAACCGTTCAGCGAAAGATACCAGGGTGAACTGGTGTATTGATCGGAAATGACAGAGCCGGCATCGGCATAGGGCAGAAAAGTTGCCCGGGCAGGTTCGCGGTTGATCTGAAATACGGCCGGGTTTTCCCAGTCGTTTACCTGTGCGTTTCCCGTTGTGAATAGCAATGCTATCAACCCGGTGAAGATCCATTTACGTTTCATGTGTATGTTTAGGGTTTAGAATAATTAAGTTTCGTTTTATGCTGTAAGAAAAGGGTCTACTTCTAAGACAGAAAAAGAGTGGTGTCGGGTAGTTACATGCTAAGCAAATTATTTATTTTGGCTAGCTTGTCCGATTTTGCCTTTCGTCACATCGGGTGTGCATGTTTCACTCCATGGCATTTCCATCGTTGTGTCATTTCTGAATGTCAACGGCAGGAAAATGTATTTCGAATTGAAATAGTGTTTCCCATCCCATCGATCGCCCACATAGAGATAGGCGGTGTTTTTCTTTCCGATGATTGGCAAAATATAGGTCGACTGAGAATGATAGGTAGTGTTGTCTGCAATATTGTTCAACTCCGACCATGGACCACGGATGGACTTTGCAACAGCGTATTTTGCCTGATTGGGAGCCCAGCCTGTGCATCCGGAAGTTATCATGAAATAGTATCCGTTGCGTTTTACTACGGCCGGTGCTTCGCGGTGACCTCCGGGCCAAAGTGTGGCTACCTGTTCTTTTACGTCAAGGAAATCGTCGGTCAGACGGTACATCATCATGTCGTAATTTTCGCGTGCAGAGGAGAAAAAATAGGCCGATCCGTCATCGTCAATGAACAGAGTACAGTCGCGCGACATATTGCCGAACGGGCGAAAGCTACGCTGGTAAGTAAAGGGTTTTTCAATGTCGTTGGAAACGGCTACGGCAGCTCTTGCAAGGCTGTAATCGCTACGTTTTTCGTAATGCATCCACATCACAAACTGTTTTGTTTTGGTATTATAAACCACTTTGGGGCGCTCGATATTAGCATCGGCCAACTCCGGATTCGACTGGCGGGTCAGCAGATCGCCACGGAACTCCCAATTCAACAGGTCGGTAGAACGGTAACAAGATACCAGGACATTGTCGTGACGGTTTTCGCCGATCCAGTAGAAATAGTTGCCCACTTTCAGGAATCCGCCTCCATGCGCGTTGATGACATTTCCTTTCGTATCCGTCAGATCTTCTCCATTTACAATAGCGCTTCTTTTTGCTGCCTGAGCTGTCGTTGTACACACGAAAGCGGTTGTAACAAAGAGCAATAATATGATTTTGTTTAACTGCATATTCGATGGATTATTCTATTTTGAATGGTTTTTCCTGTAGGTAGAAACGATAATCTTTTACTTTGCCTGCATCGCTTTTATCCGTTCTGGGTAACACGCGGAATCCTTTTACTTTTACGGCAGACCCCATGTCAATCACCACCTGATGCGGATGGTTGGTCTTATCACCAATTTTTGTTTGCCAGATGATAGATTCTTGTATATCAAATAATTTGTCGGCGCCATTGGCTACTTTTGCAGTTTCTTCGCTGTCCACAAAAACCACTTTCCAATTGATCGAAGAGATTGCTTTTCCGTCTGCATCCATTATTTCAAATTCAGCGGCAGAAGTGCTGTGGTCATCCGGGTTTTGTGCATTCAGGGCTTCAAAACAGAAATAACGGCCGGTCGTCATTTCATCGAGCGTTACGCTTTTCCATCCGTTTTCGGAGGTGAAAGTGCCAGCAGCCACAGGATTGGCTCCGTTCAGATTAAGGCTTTTCTTCACTTTGCCATCTTTGCTTTCAATTTTTACAATGCGATCGAGGATTGGATGATTCAGTCCGGTAATCACTGTTTTGGAGGGTTTGTCAATATCGAGTACAATGATTTCGTTTTTGCCTTTTTTGAGATAACAGCCCGGAATACAAAGAGTTTGTGTGGGGCCTATTTTCCAGAAACGACCCAGGTTATAACCATTTACCCAAACCATCCCTTTCCCCCAGGAACTCATATCGAGGTAGGTATATCCGGTCTCTTTCATATCGAACGAGGCTTTGTACCATGCTGGTCCGTTAGCAGGCTTTTGAGCAAACCTGGCTTTGGTCTGGAACTTGTAATCTACCGGCAGGTTGTATATTTTCCAGTTTTTCAGTTCCGTGCCGTCAAGTGTTGCTTTTTCGGTAATCCCTTTTCGGTCGATAATGGCCTCCCCGTAGTTGACACGACCCATGCCTTCAACCAAAATATCGAGGCGGGATGCGGCTTTGAGCGCAGGCAGTTCAATGCTGTTTTCTCCTTTCCTTCGGTCGAGCGAACCGATCGCTTTGCCGTTAATGTAGACCGTTGCCCAGTCGTGCATCTCTTTTAGTACCAATTGTTGGGTATGTTTGCAAGCCGGTATTGTTTTCCGGTAAAGAATAGAACCCCATCCCTGATCGAAATTCTCCATCGACTGAATCTTTTCGCTCTGTTTGGCAATCGGTAAATTGTCGAATACGTTGGCCGTCAACGAAAAAGAAATGGTTGGAACAGTAATCGTTTTCTCCGGATTTTGCGGAATTTCCGGCAAAGATTCGCCCTCTTGCAGGTAATTTTTCAGTAAATCACGGATAGCATAAAACTTATCTGTCGGGTTGCCGGCTTCATCAATAGGCGCATTGTAGTCGTACGACGAGGTAGTCGGAGCATAGGCAGGAGCGTTGGCACCAGCCCACTGTCCGAACGAAGTTCCTCCGTGAGCCATGTAGAGGCTGAAGGAAATTTTACGGTCCATCATATCTTTCAAACTACCGATAAAACTATTGATTTCGCGGGTTTCGTGCGGGCGACCCCATTGGTCGAACCACCCTGTCCAGTATTCGCCGCACATCAATGGCGCTGTCGGGTGCAACTCTTTGAACTTCTGAAATTCGTTTTCAATGTTCGATCCGGCACCGAAATTGAGTGCTTGTGCTACTCCGTCAAGATTATATTTGAAGAAGTTCGAAGCCCAGTCACAACGCAACAGTTGTACCTTATCGAATCCGGCCTGACGAATATTATCGCGCATGGTTTCCATGTATTTCTGATCGTCTCCCCATGTTCCATATTCGTTTTCCACCTGCACCATGATAATTGGCCCTCCGTTTTGAATTTGCAATGGAGCCAGTTGCTTACCTGCTTCTGTCAGATAGACTTTTACCCTGTCCATAAAGAAATTATCCGACATGCGGCGTACCTTCAGATCCTGCTTTTTTAGCAACCACCAGGGTAGTCCGCCCATGTCCCATTCGGCACACACGTACGGACCTGGACGAACTATGCAATACATTCCGTTTTTCTGGATCAACCGAACAAACTCAGCCACATCCTTCTGTCCGGTAAAATCAAAAACGCCTTGTTGCTGTTCGTGGAAGTTCCAAAACAGGTAAATACATATCGTGTTCATGCCCATTGCCTTGCAAAGTTTGATGCGTTCGTCCCAATAGGCTTTCGGAATTCGGGTGTAGTGCAGCTCTCCGGCTCTTACCACGAAGGGTTTGCCATTGAGCAGGAATGTGTTTTGACCGGAGGTAAATGACCCGGCAGTGTTTTCATTTGGTGTTTTTGCTGATATTGAAATAGCTACCGCAAATAACATAATGAAGAAGGAAATAAGGCGCTTTTTCATCTGTGACTAAAATTTGAATCAGATAAAACTACATGTTGCTGAGAACTCTCGATATAAACTATTGTTGCGTCAGACTTCATGACCGTTTCTGTCGTGATGTGAATGGTTATTAATGGTTAGAAAATAAGTGGTTTATTTGATTCTCTCTTCTGCTAAACGTTTTTCCCAGGTCCATGCAGATCGCAGGGTATCTTCAATAGATTCGACTGCTGTCCAGCCGAGTACTTTGTTTGCTCGTTCCGGATTGGCCCACACCTTTTCGATATCTCCATCCCGACGCCCGACTATCTTGTGCGGAACTTCAACCCCGTTTACTTTTTGAAAGATGTCAATGATTTCAAGCACCGATAGTCCGCGTCCCGTACCCAGGTTGAAAACCTCGACGGATTCTTCGCATTTGTTGTCGAGCATGCGTTTCATGGCGGTTACGTGTGCTTTGGCAAGATCCACCACGTTGATGTAGTCGCGGATGCACGAGCCGTCGGGTGTATTGTAATCGTTGCCGAAAACGCTCAGCTGCTTGCGCAATCCGATGGCTGTTTGTGTGATAAACGGTACCAGATTGTTGGGAACTCCATTGGGTAATTCTCCAATCAATGCCGAAGGGTGAGCTCCTATTGGATTGAAATAACGCAACAACACGGCCTTCATGCTTTTGCTTGCATGCAAAGTGTCGCGGATGATCTCTTCACAAACCTGCTTGGTGTTTCCGTACGGTGAAAGCGCCGGTTTGATAGGTGCATTTTCTGAAACCGGTAGTTCGTCGGGTTGGCCGTAAACGGTGCAGGACGACGAAAAAACAATATTTTTAATGCCATGTACAGGCATCAGTTCCAGTAAATTCATCAACGACACCAGATTGTTGCGGTAGTACAACAAAGGCTTTTCAACCGATTCGCCTACGGCCTTGCTGGCAGCAAAATGAATGATAGCATCTACGCCCTCGTGTTTTTTTAGTAATTTGTCCAGCCCGATATAATCGAGGCAGTCCAGATTTTCAAAATGAGGACGGATGCCGGTTATCTTTTCTATGCCGGAAATAACTTCTACTCGTGAGTTGGAAAGGTTGTCGATAATGATGACTTCAAAACCGGCTTGTTGTAATTCGACTACTGTATGAGAACCGATGTAGCCGGCTCCTCCCGTGACTATTATTTTCTTCATCGTTGCCATTTTATTTAGCCCATAAATTTTCAGGATACATACCTTGTGCAATCAGGTCTTTGATCTTTTGAACCACCTGCGGACGATCTTCCGAATAAGTGACCCCGAACCAACGCGAAGGAGTATCTAACACTTTGCAGCTGGCTTTTCCGGCCACAATCAATTCGTTGACCACGGTCGGTATGTAAAATTCCGATTTCAGTTCCTGTCCTTTGGAGAGAAGGAAGTTTTTAAAGCTCTCTTCGGAATAGGCAAAGTAGTCGGGAGTAAAGCCCCACATGTTCATCGATACGGGCGTGTTGAATTCCAGCGAATGTTTATCGCCGCCTTCGTTCAGGTAGAAAATATCGCCATCGGCGGTTTCGATGTGAGTCCGTTCCACTACCGAAGTGAGATAGCCGTTTTCGTCGGTGGCACAAACGCCACGGCTTACAGCTCCGCTTTCGGAGAGGGTATTGCCGACACGGTAGCCCACCATGCAATATGCATTTTTCTTGTCCGCGACCGATACCAGAAAGTCAGCCAGCACCTGAAATGACTCCCGTCCGTAGAAATCGTCAGCATTGATGATGGCAAAAGGCTCGTTAATTACCTCTTTCCCCATCAGCAGTGCATGATTGGTTCCCCATGGTTTGGAGCGTTCTTTGTTGTAATCAATTCCTTCGGGGACATACTCTATCTCCTGAAATACAACTTCTACCGGGATTAAATTTCTGTAGCGGGGGATAATTTGTTCCTGAAAATCTTTTTCGAAATGATGGCGGATGACGAATACGATTTTGCCAAATCCGGCTTTGACGGCGTCATACACCGAATAATCCATGATGGTTTCTCCGTTGGGACCCAGTCCGTCTAGTTGTTTAAGTCCTCCGTAGCGGCTTCCCATTCCTGCCGCCAGAATAAATAATGTAGGCTTCATTTGTAAGTCTGTCTGATTAAAACAAGGATGAATAAAACGTTTATCCACCCTTGTTTATGGTAAGTGTCGTTTGTTTGATATTGGTTAGTGTATTCAGAGCAATTTGCTTGCTCCGTCGCCGATTTCGGCAACATAAAAATCAGGAGTAATGCCTGTTTTTGCTTTGTAAGCCGTTCCGACTTTCTCAATGAAGGTATCGATAGCTTCCTCTTTTACGAGGCTGACGGTGCAACCGCCAAAACCGCCGCCGGTCATGCGGGAACCAATGACACCGGGAACTTTCCAGGCTTCTTCGGCCATGGTGTCCAGTTCCAAACCAGTCACTTCATAATCGTCGCGCAGGGAAACGTGCGAAGCATTCATCATTTTTCCGAATTTTTCAAGCTCTCCGGCTTTCAACGCTTTTACGGCATCGGTGGTGCGTTGCACTTCGGTCACCACGTGGCGGGCACGTTTGTGTGCTATAAGGTCGCTTTCCAGAGCTGATTCCACTGCTTTGAAATCAGCTTCGGTCAATTCGGCAAGATAGCTGATTGGTCTGACTTTGGAAATGAGTTCAACTGCTCTTTTACATTCAGCAACACGCTGGTTGTAGGCTCCCGAATCCAGTTTGTGCGGGCTATGGGTGTTCGATATCAATACTTTGATGCCTTCCAGTTTCACCGGTACCAGTTCAAAGTCGAGGGTGTTGCAATCGAGGAAGATGGCATGATCTTTTTTTCCGTTGGCACTGGCAAACTGATCCATGATGCCGCAGTTGACCAAAGCAAATTCGTGTTCGGCTTTTTGTCCTATTTTAGCCAATTCGGTACGGTCGTAACCTGTGCCCAACAAATCGTTCAGGGCATAGGCTGTTACAACTTCGAGTGCGGCAGACGATGAGAGGCCTGCACCGTTGGGTACATTGCCCCATATAAGAATGTCGAGTCCGGTTTCAAATTTGACACCCCGCTTTATAAATTGAGCGATTACCCCAAGTGGATAGTTTACCCATGAGTTTTCAAGGCGGGTGGTTAGTTGATCGAAAGAGAGAGCGGTTACTTCAGGTTGGTTGAGCGAACGGAAATTAACGACGTTTTGTCCGTTTTTGCGCAACAGCAGATAAGTCCCGAAACTGAGGGCACAAGGGAAAACATAGCCTCCGTTATAGTCGGTGTGTTCACCGATCAGATTTACACGTCCGGGAGAAAAATAGATAGCTTCGGCAGAAGCATGATAAAGATTTTCAAATGAGGTTTTAAGTTCTTGTGTGGTCATAGTATTTTAATGTTGTTTTTTACATTGCGAATTTACAGGATTAACGTCACTTCGTAGGGGTGATTTTCGTTCAAAAAAGGTACGAAAGATGGGCAAATCCTGATTTGTTGAACTGTAGAAGTGTTGCATCAATCGCCAATATTGTGCAATGCCTTAGGAAATGCACGATATTGGCGTTCTGAGTTACCTGATTTCGAGTTCTGATTTAGCCGATAGGAGTCCGGGAGATGTAAATTGTATGAGGGCTTTCCCTTTTTTATTTTGGCTTTCAATGTAGCATAGGAGCCTTCCATGAAAAACTTTTCTTGTGCTGCTCTTATAATTTGTCACATCCCGGTTATTACCGGCTTCCATACCCAAGTATTCTACATTGCCGCTTATTTTACAAGTAATTTCATTTTCGGCCAATGTGACCGGATTGCCATTCTTATCAACAACCAAAACTTCAATCTGTGCCAGATTTTGATCGACATTAAGGCAGTTTGTGTTCGCTTTCGCAATAATGGCATACGGAGCTTGTGCAGTAATAATGCTATCCCGGCACACAGGATTGTCGCTCTTGTCATAGCCTACAGCTTCCAGCTTTCCATCCTGATAAGCAATATTCCATGTAATAGTTCCTGTCTGATCATTGTAAACCTGCTTGTTTCCAATGGTTTTCCCGTTCAAAAGTAGTTGGGCTTTTGCTGTATTTGTGAAACAGACCACTCTGACTGAATCTCCTGTAGGGTAATTCCATACATGCCATGGATCACGTGCTTCTTTGCTTTTTGAAATTCGTTGTGTTCCTATGTAAATCATAGGAGCGGAACTCCACAGGGATTGTCGGAAATATGCCCAGGGTTTCATGAATCCGGAAAAATCGAGCAGCCCTGTTCCGAGTCCTCTCGAAGGCCAGGTTCCTGCTTCCCCCAAATAGTCAATGCCCGACCATAGGAATTGTCCGAAAATATAATCGTTGTCTCTGACGCTTTTCCATTCATTTAGCCCTTGTCCGTTTTCACTACCGAAAATGACACGGTTAGGATACTTTTGATGATCCTGAGCATAGCGGTTTTCTGTATAGTTATACCCGGCAATATCCAATGCTGCAGGATATTCGGTCTCGTTTGACATGACAACTCCAGCAAGAGCGGCCGTTACAGGACGGGATGTGTCGTATTTCTTTACAATCGAGGCTAATCGTTTGGCAATGGAGCCGAGGCGTTCGGCAGCAGGATGATTCGGCATATAGCCTCCATACATTGGTTGATTGATAGTAGCTCCGTTCAGAATGGGATGAGTGTAAGGATCATTTGGATAGTCCACTTCGTTGCCAATACTCCAGGCGAATATGGACGGATGGTTTCTGTCGCGGCATATCATGTCCTGTAAATCACGTTCGCTCCATTCGTTGAAGAACTCATAAGATCCTTCATACCCCGGTGTTCCGTTATTCCAGCCAGTAAGCCACTTGCGTTTTGGGGATTCCCATTCGTCGAAAGCTTCATCCATAACCAGAAATCCAAGCTTGTCGCATAAATCATACAACTCCGGTGCCTGTGGGTTATGACTCAATCGAATAGCATTGCATCCCATTTGTTTGAGTGTAGTAAGTCGTCTTTCCCAGACCTCTTTCGGAACGGCAGCGCCCAATACTCCTGCATCATGATGGATGCAAACTCCTTTCAGTTTCATCCATTTATCGTTTAATGCAAACCCTTTGTTCGGATTGAAAATGAAATTGCGGATTCCGACGGGGATGGTCGTTTGATCGATGATTTTATTACCTTCTTTTATAGAGACTTCTAACGTATAAAGATATGGACGGTCAAGATTCCATAAGTCAGGACTTTCAATCTTCAGATCGATGGTGTCGGTTTTATGATTTTTGGGGGCAATAACTATCTTTTCTGACTTATCTGCAACAGCTTTGCCTTCTTTATTGATTAATCGGATATTTAGCATAAGATTTGCAATGCTTCGAGAGCTATTTTCTATTGCAGATTTGATTTTAAGCAGGGCTTCTTTTGTATCCGATTTTTTTGTTTCACAGGTAATTCCCCATTGTGCGAAATGTACAGGGTTGGCATAAATCAGCCAGACATTCCGATAAATTCCCGATCCTGTGTACCATCTGGAGTCGGCGGATTTGCTGTGGTCCACCCGGACGATAATCGTGTTTTTACTTCCGAAACGAATGAAAGGGGTGGCATCGTAGGCAAAGGAAACATACCCGTTCGGACGTTTGCCAAGCAAATGTCCGTTGATGTAAACTTCACTGTGATTATAAATTCCCTCAAAATAGAGGTAGACTTTCTTGCCGGCTTTATTTACCGGGATTTCCATCTCTTTTTTATACCATCCTGTTCCACCCGGCAAATAGCCGGTACAACTTGCCAAAGAAGGGCTCAATTCTCCTTCGATACTCCAGTCGTGAGGCAAGTTAAGTGTTCTCCATGAAATTGAAGGATCGGCTTTGAGTGCGTCACAATCTCCTAAATGAAACTGCCAATTGGTATTGATTTTTACTGGGTCACCAAATGATAGCTGAGCACTGGATGTATGAGCAAATACAACAAAAAGGCACGTTAGAATAATTAGTTTGAATTTCATGCTTCAGGGGGTATTTCTTGTTAATAAAAATGCTTGATAGATAATCTATTAACTGAAAATAAGAATAAAAACCCATCCTGAGCTTTACCCAGGATGGGTTGAACTAAACCTAATTAAGCAATAATTTTGACTGCCGGATTAATTTAGAGCTCCGGTGTTAGCAGTTGTTGACCATCCGGGATTTTGGTAAATCGGAGATGTAGTAACATCCGAACCATCCTTGGAGGTGATCAGGAAATGCTGAATGGCAATAGGACTCAGATAGTGAGCCATAGCCCATTTGTATCCATTGTAAGCCAATGATGTTGTGGTCATTTCGTAAGGACGTAAATACTGACTTAATGTCGGAGACGAAACGTTACTTGCATCGCCAATACCATATTTCAGAGATCCAGTGGCATACCAGCTTTGCATTGGTCCCCAAAGCTTAAAGCCTTCAATGTGGTATGGAGTTGTGATCATCTGATCCAATGCTCTCCAGCGTTTCAGGTCCATCCAGCGCAAACCTTCAGCCATCATTTCGCATCGGCGTTCACGACGAATATTGTACAGGGTTTTGTCAACAAAACTACCTGCCGAATAAGCACCCCAGTCATTTTTTGCTTCCTGAGACATGTCTGTTGCAGCAATTGTTTTATTGAAGTCAGGATCAACGCCGGCACGGTTTCTGATTGCCTGCCAGTAAGCCTGAGCTTTACCATTCAGACTTCCGTATCTTTCGTAGTAAGCTTCAATATAGTTGAGATAAGATTCTACAGCCCGGAAAACAATAGCACCAGTATAACCACCACCATTAGCACATTGTGCCTGGTCATAGTTTAATCCTTTGCGGATAGCATACCCGGTGTTATACTTTTGTTCCGGAGTAGAAACAAGTATCATAGGTATTGGTTCAATCGGTGTCGCATGATCTCCTGAAGAATTTGTATATAAAACATTGACCTGTCCCGGAGTTTTCAAGAAGAGCCATAAACGGCCATCCCTATTGGTTTTTGCTACTGCTGCACTGTCATCTCCTAGATAACCAGAACCGGAAGCATAGATCGGAAGTCCGTTTTTCATCAAGAATCCGTCAACCATCCCTCTTGTAGTTCCAACTCCATCGTTGCCAATTTGTTCGTAAACAGGTACATTGTGGGTAATTCCAAGACCTTTACTATACTGTCTCCAGAAAAGTACTTCGCTGTAGGTTGACATGTCAACATCGGCAAACATCTTGCAATAGGGATTGGCATCGCAAGCTATGCTAAATGCTTTGCCTGTTTCTGTTTCGGCCGTCATTGTGTTATTTACAAGCGTAAAGTTGTCAGCTACTTGTTGAGATGAAGCAATTGCCTGATCGAGGAACCAGTTGATTTCGTTATCGATGCTCCCCGACGGATACTGATAGCTTTTATTGTAATCTTTGGATGCACCCGGCCATCCGGTACCATTGGGCACAAATGCTGTTCCTTTGAAATATTTCAGCCATGTGGCCTCAAACAATGCAACACGCGATTTTAACTGATAAGCGCAGTATTTAGAGAGACGGTTTTTCTTGCCGTCAGGAGCTGTGGTTTGCATCAGATTGATGGCCGAGTCAAGATCCTGAATAATAAAGCGTGCAACTTCGTTACAGGGTTGACGTTTGCTGGCATCGGTCAATGTTTGCCATTCGTCTGGCAATACTGATTTTATAATCGGGAAATCGCCTAATTTTTGAAGTTTGTCAAAATAAACAAACGCTCTGATCATATATACTTCACCGATGTAATGCTTAATGTTTGCATTCGAACCGGATAACAAACCAGCTTTTCTTTTAGGTTCCACATTGTTGAGGAAGTAGTTACAATTGCGAATGTTGCTGAAATCCCAGTCGCCTCCGGTTTGACCTACTTTCCATTGACCGGGAATGTATTTATTGTCATAGGACATGCCGGTCATATTGTCGGTTGCTGCATCAATTCCAAAAGTACCGAATGACCATTGTCCATGTGTGGGAAATACAGAAAACAGATTTACACCGTATGAAGCTAATTGAGATTCTTCATTTAAATAATTTTCAGGTGTATAAGATGCAACTGGTTGTTGATCGAGAAAATTATTACAAGAACCCAGCAGCAAGGCTGCTCCTGCAATTATGGTATATAAAATTTTATTTCTCATGATTGTAAGATTTTAAAAATTAACACTCAAACCTCCGGAAAATACTCTGGATAATGGATAGGCATTTCCAGTCATCCATGATGTTCCGCCATCTACAGTTTCCGGATCAAACATTTTAGGCATGTTTGTGAATGTGAGCAGGTTTTCACCCGATACATACACTCTCAACTTATGAATACCAACTCTTTCGGTAATTGTGCGGGGAAGAGTATAGCCTAACTGGAGGTTCTTTAAACGTACATAAGCAGCGTTTAGCAGATATTTTGTCTGGCACTGTTGGTTTTTTCCGTTGAATAACGGGCGTGGATAATAAGAGTTCAGATTTTGACCCAACGGATTGTTTGCGTCACCACGGAAATAATCAAGATGTTCTTTTAATCCGGTTGACCACCAGATTCCCCATGAATACGCACCCCAGAAGAAGTAACTATTATTGAAATAATCTCTCTTCATTACACCCTGAAAGAATGCTCTGAAGTCAAAACCTTTCCAGTCGGCAGTCAGTTCTACTCCAAAAGGAAATTTAGGTGTACTGTTTCCTATAACCTTCAAATCTCCGTGATTATTAAGAGTATTTGCACCATTGTCAATTTTACCGTCACCATTGATATCGGCATACATTATATCACCAGCTTTCCAGTTGGAGCCCAGTGCGTTTTGTCCACCATTAGCCAAAGATGCTAAATGAGCATTCATTTCAGCATCCGATTTTGCAATTCCTTTAGTGGTATATCCCCATATTTCTCCATAATTTTGTCCGATATAGTATTTACTCAAAGTACCTGTCGGATTGGCAAAGCGGGTGATTTTGGAAGTTGAGTTGGATAGCAGAACTTTGACTCCATAGCCAAGACCATTTGTGAGTCTGTCTTTCCAGCTTACTTCCAGTTCGAAACCTTGTGTTTTTAGGTCTGTGTTGTTGGTTGGGGGAACACCGGTTCCTAATGTTGCCGGCAATTCTACGCCATCTCCCATCATATCGTTGGTATAACGGATAAAACCATCAAATGAAACATTTAAACGATTATTAAGAGCAGCAATATCTAAACCGGCATTCCATGTGCGGATTTTTTCCCATGACAGTGAAGTGCTAATAATACCGGGAGCTGAAGATGTATTGGGTTGCGCCCCGTTTATTAACCATGATCCGTTTGCAGTTCCTGTAGGCATCGTTAAATAAGTCGGATAAATGGATGAAGTATTCTGATTTCCCAACGATCCGTAAGAAGCTCTTAGTTTAAATGTAGAAACGTAGTCTGCAAGAGGTTTCCAGAATGATTCACGGGCAATATTCCAACCCGCTGAAAATGACGGGAACCAGTTCCATTGCTTGTCAGGTCTCCAGCGCGATGTTCCGTCATAACGCATATTGGCTTCTACCAGATAACGTCCCTGATAATCGTAATTCAAGCGTCCAAAGAAACCAGCCGTAGACCAGTTGTAGTAGTTTCCTGAAACGGAAGGAGCTGCGGTTTTTCCACTGGCATCCATACCGTTTGTTGTATTTAATGTTGGGAGATCTGCTACCAGTATACCTTGTCTGTCGGCTGTTAAGTCGCGATATTGATTCATTTCAGACTGGAACCCGACTAATCCTTTGAGCGTATGTCCACCTTTCAACTCTTTAGTATATTCCGAAAATAGATTTACATTGTAATAATTTGTGCGGTATGCTCCTTCGTGTACTCCGGAGTAAGTGTTGTAGGCATAAGGATTACCGTTAACGTCGTGATTGTATGTTTTCTGGGTATCCCAATGTCTGAACTGATCATCGGTTTTGTAGTTAAATTCTCCGGTAGTAATCCATCCTTTAACAGGTTCTAATACAATCTTAGCCTGTTGGTAAAGCCAGTCTTCCTGAGTCTTGTCACGTCCGCCATCTCTTAATGCCAATGCTGGAGAGGGAGATGAGAATAAATAACCATTCGGATCGTATAATGGAAGAATGGGCCAGCCCTGACGAGCAAGATCGGAGAATAGACCATCTCCTAATGATGAAGGTCTTTGATAATCCTGTCTGATCCAACGTGTGTTATAGCCTAATGTTACCCATGGAGCCAGTTTCGTTTCAATTTTTCCTGTTGCAGTGTAACGATAGAAATGGTCGCCTCCAAATCTCATGAAACCATCCTGGTCAAGGTAATTGCCTGAAAAGTAATATTTTGTTGACTCATTTCCGCCAGAGACGCTGAAATTATGTTCCTGTGAAGGAGCTGAACTTTTGTAAATAGCTTTATACCAGTCGATGTTGTCATTGCCGCCACCATAATCAGCCCAGTGTGACCCATTCGGTACCGATGTGACAGGCAGCCCGTTTGATCCAACAAGCTTGCCGTCCTGAAAATCTTTGATGCGCTTTAACCAGGCATCGTCAAAGAAAGGACTGGATCCACTGTTCTTTGACGCTTCGTTAAAATAAAGCGCAAAAGTGTACGAATCCATCATGTGAGGAAGTAAGACTGGGGAACTTGTTTTGAAGTTGTTGCTGTAATTAATGCTGATTTTCCCTTGCTTCCCTTTTTTTGTAGTGACCAAGATAACACCGAACGGAGCTCTTGATCCATATATTGAAGAGGCTGCAGCATCTTTCAATACAGAGATGTTTTCAATATCCTGAGGATTAATCGCACTAAGGTCTCCTTCCATCCCATCTATTAAAATTAACGGACTTCCGGAAGATCCTGTGCCGATGGTAGCAAGCCCGCGAACATTCACGCTGGGTTTACTTTCAAGCATACCCTGATTTTGTGAAATGTTCAAACCGGCTACCATCCCTTCCAGAGATTGCACGGCATTTTGTACCGGGCGGGCTTCCAGTGCTTTCGCATCAACTGTGCCCACAGAGCCTGTTAGGTTTACTTTCTTTTGAGTTCCAAAACCAACCACTACCACTTCGTTCATACCCACGGTTTTTTCTTCAAGGGTTACATTGATTGAAGAGCGGTTGCCAACTGCAACCTCTATGGTGTTCATTCCGATATAGGAAAATTCGAGAGTGGCCGATGATGGAACATTTTTAAGCGTGAAGCTTCCGGTTGCATCAGTAATTGTGCCCACGTTGGAGCCTTTAATTTTGACACTAACCCCAATAAGGGTTTCTCCTTTTGTGTCTCTTACTTTACCGGAAATACTTTCCTTTTTTTGCTGAGTAGACGTGTTCTGAGCGGTGATTGTACTCACGTGGCTCGTAAGTGCAGGTGTCAACCATGCAAATAGAGCTAAAAGACATAATGATTTCTTTCTGACGTTCATGGTCTTTAATTTTTTAGAATAATTTATTAGCTGAAACTAGATGCATATGAAAATGGCAGGCTACCATCTTCATGTTTCTGATTAAGGTTAATCTGTTTTATTCTTCATAGAAATTGATTTTGAGTGTGTTTTGTTGATTAATTTTAACATCGCTAAGGTAGGTGGTTTGTCTTTATTGGAGGTGGATTTTTCATTCAAAAAGGATGTTGTGAAATTTCATAAATCCCTTTATTTGTTAACTTTAATGGGTTTTATTGATTGCTTTGGAAAACCCATTCGGATTCTTTCTTGCAAATGCATGAATTTCAGTGCTGTTTATATAATTAACAATTTAAATTAACATCTGCTTGACAACTGGCAATTTTTCAAATCATTACTTAAATCAAATGACGCAATAATCAGTTTCGTCTTTCTTATGGTGCCCTCGTATAAGGGGAATAAATTTTGGATATTGGCAAAATTGTCAACCAGATAATACTTGGCATCCCGATCACTATCAGGTTTGCGTCTTAGTGCCTAATTTAGTCTTTGGAGAAATTTATTATATCATCGCCAGATGCGCCTGTACACCTTGATGATTATTATCCAGAGTAAAGGCTTTTTGTAGATGCAGTTTGGCTTTGTCGGTCTTGCCAAGCCCCAGATAACCGAGACCCATCATGTAGTGGCAATGGATGATGTTGCGATGCGTAAAATCATCGTCCCAGATCAGCAAGTCGGGTAGGGAAACCGCAAAATAATCGATTTTTACCTGATCGAACAAATGCTTCTCTCCGTAGCTAATCAACTTGTTGAAACGACTGCGGGCCTCTTCGTTACGACCGAGGTTCAGTAGGGCCAATCCCTGATAGAATATTTTATCCGGCTTCTGGTCATTGTAATAGATGGCGGCCGCGGGTTCGCTGATACCGACGGCGGCGGTTTCGAAGCAAGCACGGGCTTTTTCCGGTTGATTCATACCTTCGTAAGCACAACCGAGGAAGTAATTGAAATCATTCTCTTGCGCCCCGGGCAGTTTGCCTTCTCCCAGATTGTGCGGATATTCGAAGCATTCTTCCAAGAGAGCTTCTGCCGTTGCATATTCTTTTTTACCCAAAGCGATCTTGGCCAGTTCGAGCCTGGCTATCTGGTATTGTGCCGGAGCTTTACCTTCTCCGCCTTCCCACGGGTGGAAACGACGGGCATCGATTAATGCTTTAGCCTTCTCGTATTTGCCAGTCTGATTGTGCAGGGTTGCATATTCAAGATAAAGGTCATCACGCATTTTTACCAGGTCTGTGTGTTTCTCCAGAAATGCCAGACGCTCGTCATGCGTACGATTCAACCGCTTGTATAACTGATCCAGCTCCATCAGGATGCGGGCATCCGATTCATCCAGGGCAAAAGCTTTTTCGAGCAAAGCAACGGCCTTCTCCGAGTCATTCTGTTTGTTGAATGCCGCCAGTGAAAGATTACGCAATACGGTCGGGAAATTCGGATTGATAGCGGCTGAAGCTTCCCAACAAGAAATCGCCTCCGCAAATTGCAGCTTATCATACCAAAGATTTCCAAGGTAGAACGGCGCGTAACCATCCTGCGGATTGGCAGCCAAAGCGCATTGCAGCGCTAGAATCGCCTCCAGACGGTTCGGGAAACAGCAATCCGGTTTTTGCTCAGATGCAACTTCAAATACGGCTTTTGCTTCCGCAGTTTTATCTGCCAATGAGAGCGCCCAACCCAGATAGTAGAAAGCCATTGGTGACGGCTGTGCCTTGTCGATACAAAGCTGCAGAATTGCCACCGCCTCATCATAGAGACCTGCATTGATATAATCAAGAGCAATTTCTTCGTAGTTGTGACTTTCAGTACGCATAAGCGTCAGCAGCTGAGCCTCAACCGAAACATTCTGAGTAATCAGGTATTTTTCAAAAAGGCAACCGAAGTTGAAGTGGTCAATTTTGAGTGAATCGTCGATCAAAGCCAAAGCTTCATTTTCTTTGTCCAAATGGCGTAGAATCGCAGCCTTCAGGTGGCGGGCACGGTGATTGTGCCAGTTGCGAATCAGCGATTTGTCCACTTCGTAAAGCGCATCATCCAATCGACCGTCTATTACAGAAATTTGTGCCAATGAATAATAGGCCGCATCCTGCCAAGCCGCATTCCAGGAGGCTTTGTAGAATGATTCGTAAGCCTCCTCGTTTTCCCCCATAACCTTCAATGCCAAACCGAGGTTGTACAACGGCTCACCGTCATACGGATTGGGATTGCGCGTGGTGAGCGTCTCAATCGCACGACGATAGTATGGAATCGAATCGGCAAATCGTCCCTTGCGGAACAGCCAGAGTCCCATCGCATTGTTGCAGCGGGCATCAGACGGATCGCGGTGCAAAGCCTCCTGATAGTAATCGGTCGATTTGTACGTGGCATGGCGGTATTGCTCGATGTGCAGACCATTCAGGAAAAGCTGCTCGTTGGTCTGAATATCTTTCGGGTCTAAAGCCGGTTTAGCTGCTTCCGGTACGGTCTTGATTTCATCTTTTTCAGGTGTCCAACTTAGTATCTTTTTACCATTTTTTGCACAAACGGTTACGGTCAGATCCTGATAGGAAATGCCTTTCAAAGCAACCGTTTTCTCATAGACATTTTCAGGAGAAAGGGTTTGAATTTCTTCCAGCAAAGTCGTATTTTGACTTTTCAGCACAATCTTCACGTAGGTCATCTTGCGGGTCGCAAATAATTTCAACAATGCTTTCCCATCCTCTTCTTCCAGATTTAGTAAAAGGTCAACGCACGCATTTTTCACTACACCGAGTTCACGATACGGCATAAAGTTTTGCACGAATGTCTTTTCCTCGTACGGCTGTAACCACGAGAAGTCTGGCTGATTATCAGTAAACACACCGGTCATCAACTCGATGTATGGGCCGTCACTATCTGTAAGGTTACGGTCCCAGGCACAACCAAAATCACCATTGCCCCACGTCCACTGTTTCTTACCCGGAGAAATGTGGTGATTCGCCACGTGCAACACACCAGCACGGGTATCGTTTTCGTATCCGCCCACGAAGTCGTATTTCGACTTAATAGCCATGTAAGAAGTGGGAACAGGAATATTTTTGTAGCGGGAAATGTCCACACCGGCAGAGTAGTCCATCTTGTAGTAGACCCCGGTCGCAATCGGGAATTTCGACACGTCACGCTTTCCGTGGTCAAATACGGCATTGACATCCGGTGGAAAAACTGACTGGTAATCGTCATTCACACACACTGCTGGATTAGCCCACCAAAGGAAAGTCTGCGGCACTGGGGTCGGATTGAAAAGCTTTCCCTGTATCTCCAGCACCGCACGACCCGGACGAAGGGTAAAACCAGCAGAGCCTTTCTGATGGAACATGCGCTCCTGCTCATTTACCCACACGGTAGCACTTCCGTCTTCATGTTGCTCGATGGTGTAATCCACCGGCAGATAGGTGCTCGGGCGATGGTGTTGCGGCCAGTTGAACTCCAGACCACCGGAAATCCACGGGCCGGTAAGTCCCACCAAAGCGGGCTTTATCACACTGTTGTAGTAGATGAAATGGCGCTCTTTGATTTTATCGTAAGCCATCTGCACACGACCGCCCAGCTCAGGCAGAATCATGATTTTCAGGTATTCGTTTTCGAGGTAAACGGCATTCCACGCTTTATCCACTTTCTCATCGGCAATCTTTTCGACTACAGGATAGGGATAAACAACGCCACTGCTGCCCTGATAGACGCGTTTTTCGAGAAACATTGGATTCTTTTCGGGTTCTCCGATTTTGTATGTAGGGATTATTACTGCTTCTTCCCAGACTTTGACCATGATATGTTTGATTTATTTGTTTACTTATTGTCAACGCTGACAGGTCTGCGACGCTATCAGATTGAGTTTACTCTTGGATGATATTTTTCACTGTAGATGCAGGCGCGGAGACTGTCGGATTGAAGCTCTTACTGCTCATATATTTTTTCAGGCTGAAAAGCAATTGATTGGCTTCCGGTCTTTTATCCATATCCTGACTGAAGTCAATACCGGACACCAACAATTTACCTTTGCCTACTTTTAGTTCAAATATCAGGGCCAAAGGTCGGTTGGTCACCCAATCGTCAATGACGCGCACTATCGGTTTAATTTCAGATGAAAGCGAGTTAAGGATGATAGCATTGGAGTGCGACATAGCATCCCACCACTGCCAGTTGCTGTAATATTCGGTAGGAAAATCAGCTAATGCCGGATGTCGTGGATTGCACAAGATGCCCAATGTATGAGGCGCCTGCCCCATTGTCCATGCCGTATTCCAGAAGATTGACGAGAATCCGATTCCGATGTTTCCACCGCAGTCAGGTTTCAGGGAACCTTTCTTCAATGAAAGCAACACCGATCCGCCATTTTCCAGATATTTCGTGGTGATATTATCCAGCGTGGAAACGATTTTGATTTTTTATTCACCGGCAATCTCCTCCTTCTTCGCCGGATATACCCAAATATCCCAGCTGTTTGAGAAAGAAGCCACTGACACTTCGAGAATCAGTTTCTGCGCCCGGGTGATTGATTCAAGCGGCACCGATATTTTCCCCAATCCAATGCCATTGCCCAATGCAACGTCTGTTTGCGGGAGTTTGCCTGAGAATATTGTCTTTCCAGATACATCGTTGATTTTCCAGGTCGGAACAACATTAATCAATGGTGCATCGCCATAATGAGCCACCTCGATGCTGGTTGTAAGCGTATCATTATTGATGTAAATGTGTTTTCTTAACCGGGCCAATGGTACTGTCGAATTACAGAATCGATTGTATTCACTGGGGGAAATGTAGCCTTTTTCCTCCCAGAAGGGACTCAGCACTCCGACCAGAGCAGTGCCCTGACCGGGAAAATCATGCAAATCAAGCAACTGAAAACCGCCAAATCCTTTTGTGCGAAGTGCGGCCTCAATATCAGCCTTATAGCACAACGCCTGCAACCTCCCGGATGCCAACAGAAAACTATCCGCCAGATGCGCCATCCCATTTTCGGTTAATGTCTCCCGGAAGATCTCGAAGTTCTTAGCCCGAACCACTCCCGTGTATTTCGAAATCTCCTTAAAGTCAGGATAGACGCACCATTGCCCGATTTCGTGACTGACCACCGGTTGCTTCAGGGAACTGATTTTGGAGCTCCAATCATAGTTTGATGCCGGAGCCGATCCGTTGATGATGCTTTTTAACTCTTCGCCCCATGCCTGAATGCGTGGATCAGGAGTACTTAAATAATCATTAACCGGCAGATTAGGCCAACCAGAGCCGGAAGTGTAGATCCGACGGCTGTCTTTAGTTTTCCAATATGAGACAAATCTGGCCAGAAATTCATCCTTATGCTTTCCTGCCGGCTCATTTCCATAGGCCATCATACAAAATGAAGGATGATTGCCGTAGGTTTCCACCATTCGCTCGCTTTCCTCATATAAGTATTTGTCAAAAGGCTTTCCATCACCAATGGTAGTGGACTGGTTGGCCCACGACGAACATTCGACCTGAAGATAAAAGCCCATTTGATCGGCAGCGTCAAATGCAACCTGAGGCGGACACCAGGAGTGAAAACGGATGTGGTTTAATCCATGGGCCCGACAAATCCTGAAAATGCGCAACCATTCTTCGATTTGCGTTGGAGGAAATCCTGTTTTGGGAAATATTGCACACTCAAGGGTTCCCCGCAGAAACAGCGGTTTGTCATTGATCAGCAATTGCCGTCCTGAGACTTTGATCTCTCTCATTCCGAACGTAGTATGGTAGGTATCCTCAACTTTCGAGTTCAATATCAACTTGGCATTAAGATTGTACAAACTTGGATGAAATTCACTCCACAGCTTTACATTTTCACCCATTGAATAATCCACCAAAATCGTATCTGTACCTGGTCGTATCCTGACATTCAGAGTGATCTGACGGGGAGTAGTCGCGCCTTCTGCCGAGATGGTCAGAGTTGCTTTCTGAGCTTTCTTTAAGCTGTTGCTTATTTTGAGTTTGGCAACAATCTTATTTTGATAAATATCAGGATTGACCTGAATATTCTGAATATAAACCGACGGGCGGGCTTCCAGATACAGCTGCCCGATCATTCCGTTCCAGTTGGTTTGAGTATGATCCGATATGGAGTGCGAATTCATTCCCGGATCAATATCTTTTACCCGGTTGTCCATGCAAACAGACAGTATGTGTTTTCCCGGAGTAAGGAGCGCTGACAAATCATACAGATGCGGAGTACCCAGCGAGTTGCGCATACCCACCTCCTGATTATCCACCCACAAGCGGCTTTCCCAGTGGCAACGTTCCAGAATCAACCGGATGTTTTTTCCTTTCCAATCATTGGGAATAGTTACTTCCCTCTGATACCAGGCCACTCCGGCATAATACTTCAGCGGCTGGAGCCAGAAGGGAACTTTTATATTTCCGGGCTGACGATATTTTGCATATTGAGGTTTGTGAAAATATGAACTATCCACAATCTGACCGGTCCATTTCGTATTCAACGAAATATCAAATCCCTTTCCATTGCTGGCCATTGACCCCGGCAATGTGATTAAATCGGGGAGTAAACGGCTATACCATTTCTCAGCCACACCCTTGTCCTGGTTGTCAATAGCGAAGTACCAGTCGCCATTGAGCATGATTTTATCGCTGGCCTTTGCGATATTTACCTGTACCAAACAAGCCACAAGTGCAAATCTGAATATTTTTAATTTAAGCGTTTTCATACGTTGAATCTTTGCAATTAATCAATCTTTTACTAATTCTTTCTCTAATGCTTCCAGCGATTTACCTTTTGTCTCTGGCAATCTTTTACGGATAAAAAGGAAGCCCGCCAAACAGATAAACCCATACAACCAGAATGTACCCGATGCACCGAGACCTTTATTCAAAAGAGGGAAAGTGTATGTCAGTATAAAACAGGCAGTCCACAGGGCAAACGTAGCCACTGCCATCGCAGCGCCCCGCACTTTGGTGGGGTAAATTTCGGAAAGGATCACCCAGGTGACCGGAGCAAGCGACATTGCATAACAACCGATGGCTATCACCACCAACAACAGCAATGGCCAGCCCGTCACCGAGAAATGGTACAAAATACCCATCACGGCAAAGATTCCGGTGAGCCCACCCGAACCCAACAGCATCAGTGCCCGGCGACCAAGTCTGTCCACCGTGTACATAGCCAGCAGGGTAAATACCATATTTGCCACTCCGGTCACCACAATATTGAACAACACGTCAGACAATCCGTAACCTGCCGCGGCAAAAATCTCCTGTGCATAATTAAAGATCACATTGATACCACACCATTGCTGCAACACGGCCAGTACAACGCCGATGGTCAGCACATTCCACATGCGGGGATGAAAAAGTTGCTTCAGTCCGGCAGATTCGGGAGTCGATGCTTCTGTGGTTTGTATTTGTGCAAGTTCAGCTTTGGCATACCCCTCGCCACCGATGCGGCTGAGTATTTTCCGGGCTTTATCTTCTTTATTGCGAATCGCCAGCCAACGCGGGCTTTCCGGTATAAATATGGTCAGTAAAAAGAAGAAGAACGAGGGAATACAAACTGCCCAGAACATCCAGCGCCATCCCATTTGACCATTCCAAGAATTTAAAATGTCAATTCCTGTGCTGTTGCTTGGAATGGGTTCTGCAATCTGCCAATTGCAGACTTGTGCCGCCAGAATACCAATGACTATTGTCAACTGGTTGAGAGATACCAAACGTCCTCTCATTCGCGTAGGCGATATTTCAGCTATATATATCGGAGAAAGATTAGAGGCTACACCAATGCCGACGCCTCCCATTAAACGAGCCAGTATAAATACAATGAAATTTTCTGACGCTCCGGTTATAAAAGACGATATGAAGAACATAGCTGCAGATGCAAGAAGTAATTTTTTGCGTCCATATTTTTCACTCATCATGCCTGAAAGTGTAGCTCCAACCAAACATCCCAACAAGGCACAGGCCATAGCCCATCCCTGCATAAAAGCAGAATTTGCAATATTGAAATATTGTTCGTAAAATGGTTTTGCTCCACCAATTACGACCCAGTCATATCCAAAGAGCAATCCCCCCATTGCAGATATGAGAGAGATTCTGAGTAGGAATAACGTATGGTATCTTTCGTTTGTCATTGTATTTGTTTTAAGATTGTAATAGCTGCTGCCAAGAAAATGTGCTTATTTTTGTCTGGAATTATAAAGGAGAATTACTGGCATTTGATTTGATGCCTGTCTTTGTGAAATATTTAAGTAATTAACATGTAAATTGTTTTGTGATTGTGTGTTGTGAAAGTGTAAATTTCTCAGGTAATATAATAGACATTTATTTACTTTGCAAAGATATTAAAGCCGAATAGCATAATACATGGAAAATTCAATCAATAACCTGTAATATTTTCTGATTTTATGAATCACGATATTCAAAAAAAGGCAGAAGGGTTTAGAGGCGAACGTTCGATAGTGCTGCCTCAGCCTATTAGAGAGGAATTAAAGAAAAACGAGATGACTTGTGATCTTTTTATTACAGATATCGGATACTATCCAAAGGCAAGAGGACATTATCGATCTCGTCCGGAAGGAGCGAAAGAGTGCATTCTTATTTACTGCATAGAGGGGAAAGGATGGATACGCTTTAATGATAAAAGATACACATTGTCGGAAAATCAGTTTTGCATAATTCAGCCAGGTCTGAAGCATGAATACGGAGCTGATGAAGATAAGCCATGGAGTATTTATTGGTTGCACTTTGCAGGAGAAAAATCCCGGTTGTTTTCATCTGTTTTTAATCAGGTGAATGATATTGCGCCAATTGCAGGTCATAGAATTCAACAACGCTTGTCAATTTTTGAAGAGATTTATCAAAATCTTGAATTGGGGTATAGTCCTGAAAATTTGAACTATGTGAGTATGTGCCTTTGGCATTTGTTGGCATCTTTTCGATATATTCAACAATTTAGAGTTATTAGCAATTCTCAACAGGTTAATGTAATTCAACAAACCATTCTGTTTATGAAAGAAAATATTGAGCGGATTTTATCTGTTGAAGAAATTGCAAACAATGCTCACTATTCTATATCGCATTTGTCCCTCTTGTTCTCTCAAAGTACCTCTTATAGCCTGCTTGAATATTTTACGCAATTAAAAATACAAAAAGCATGTCAGTTTCTTGATCATACGGATTTAAGTATAAAGGATATTGCATATAAACTAGGATATAATGATCCTTTTTATTTTTCCAAAGTATTTAAGAAGCAAATCTCATTAACCCCCAGCCAATACAAGCAAAGACCCAAATAAGATATGCTTAAGTTATCTTTGGGAAGTTACTCTTAGTTCTGCCCTCCCCTGTAGTCTTTTTGTCGTATATTTGCGATGTATTAAATTACAATAAGCCAGTGCACGTTAAGCATTGGTTTCAAGGTGCGGCCGCATTATTGATTGTGTGTCACTGCAACTAAAAATTTGTAATTTTCAACAATGCATCATGCCTCAAAATGTAATTTTACGCTTGTTGTCGCCTGTTGGAGTGATTAAAACAGAATGTTATTAACGTTCGGTGAACGTTGTTCTGTTTGCTGATTTTGATTCTGGGTGACCTTGATAAATAAATTTGAACACATGAAACGAGTCCCGAAAGTCGGGACGAGTTCCATCCGACCATTAAAAAACAAATTATTTACGGATGAAAATACACTTCCACATTGCTTTTCTTGTTACGTTATTGTTTGTGCCCAATCATGTTACAGGTAGAGAACCGGGTTCTCAATTCAAACAATTTCAGTACAATGATCAGCTCCCCTCTAATTCCGTTCAGTGTATTTATAAGGACAAAGAAGGATTTATGTGGTTTGGAACCCGAGATGGCTTGTGCCGTTTCGATGGTTACCGGATTACAATTTTTCGGTCAAATACAGCCAATCATAATAAGTTGACAAATAACAATATCCGTTGCTTGGTAGAAGATAATCAACATCGTTTGTGGATAGGAACCAATGAAGGGATCAATATCTTGGATAAGCAGACTTATTCGATTAAACCTTTCAATCATCCTGTATTTGGTCGCGACAGAATCTCGGATTTATGCATGGATAAAAAAGGTAATATCTGGATTGCAACAGGTTCCAAAGGAATTGTTAGAATAGATTCAGGCCATCGTATTCATTTATATCAGAGTGGATCTTCAATCTCAAAAACACCATCCAACAGTACGATGACGATCTCTCAGGATTCGGAAGGTAACATCTGGGCTACCTTTTGGAGTGGAGGACTGGCCCGGTATCAGCCAGATAAGGACGTTTTTAAAGCATATCCTCCTGTTGGTAATGCGAATAATCCCTTTAAAATACTTGAAGATAAAAATCATCATTACTGGGTGTTTACCTGGGGAGATGGCATGTATGCTTTTGAGCCGAAAAACATACAACACCCATATACCTCTGTGTCATTCTACAGAGATGGGAAGCCAGTTAAAGTAAATAATATAATATACAGAATGATACAGGATTCTAAATCTTGCAATTTCTGGATTATCTCTTTCTCGGGTCTGGATGTTTTATCTCAGGTAAACAATACAACGTTTAATATCATAACCCGGAATACATTGTTTAGAGACCCTTCCAACAAACTCTTTCATGAAATAATTGATGATTTGCATGGCAGTTTGTGGCTGGGCTCGGTAGGTGAAGGTATATATAAACTGGATTTCAATAACAATAATTTTCAGACAAATGATCTGGCAGTCTTAACAAGCAAACTGGGTTATCCTCCCAATGTATATCATGTATGCGAAGCCGATGCCAATATTCTTTATCTGGTAATTGATCGGCTTGGAGTCTATCGGTTGAATAAAATAACTGGTGTGCTCGACAAGGTTTCTATCCCGTTTTTTTCAGGCAATGAAAATATTCAGGTCATGTATTATGTTAAGAGTCAGCATGCGGTATGGTTCTTGAAAGAAGGGAGTCATGATTTTTACATTTTGCCTGACGGCCATGGTGTTAACCAAAATCACATTCAGACTGTTACAATTGATAAGAACAATAGCTCAACAATCAATTGTTTGTTTGAAGATGTTTTTGGTAATGTTTGGGTAGGATTTGATCAGGGGCTATATAAGCGCTCTCCCGATGGGAAAGTCACGCTTGTTAGTAACAAAATTCTCAATATAATAAGTTTGACCGGAGATAATAAAGGAAATATTTGGGTAGGAACAGAGCGACAGGGTGCTTTTCGTGTCCGGATAAATGAGTCGAAACATTCTTCGGTCAGAATAGATAATTTTAGTGAGAAAGCAGGAAATCTGCAAAGCAATTCTATTCAGGTTGTTTGTTGCAGTAAGTCAGGAAATGTTTATCTGGGTAGCCGGGAGGGAAGTATTTATCAATGTACTCAATCAACAGGAGAAATCGTTGATATAAGCTATAAATATGGTATTACCGAAGATGCCATTCTGGATATTATCGAAGATAATTATGGCTTGCTATGGATTTCAACAACCAAGAAAATTGTTCGGTATAATCCGCTGAACCATGTTTCGATGTATTATACATCCACTGATGGTATTTTGGTTAGTTCGTTTTCGAAAAGTGCGGCTATAAAACTTCAAAACGGGCAGATATTGTTTGGCGGTAATAAAGGTTTCTGCTTATTCACTCCAACACCTGCAAACCGATATTTGGCATCGACTGCGAAAGTGAAGATTACAAACATAGATATTAATGACCAGTCGATATTTGACATTGCGGATAGTTCGCGTTTCGATTTTAAAAATAACAAGATAGTATTAAAACCCAATGATGATAATTTAAGCCTTGAATTTTCATCGTTGAATTATTCTGCAGCGGACAAAATTCAGTATGCTTACCGACTTATTGGAGTTGATAAAGATTGGGTGTATCCCGGTAGTAGCCGACGATATGTGAATTATACCAATCTGCCTTCCGGAAAGTATGTCTTTGAAGTGAAAGCAACAGATGAAAACGGGCAGTGGAGCAACCAGGTGTCAACTCTCACTATCATCAAGCGGCCACCATTTTATTCGACTTGGTGGGCTTATTTGCTTTACCTGATTTTCATTTCGGGAATAGCTTGGTTTATCATTAACAGATTGCGTTTGCGTAATGAGCTGAAAATATCCCGCATTGAAAAAGAAAAATCAGAAGAACTGGCTCAAACCAAGTTGCGCTATTTTACCAATATTTCGCATGATTTGTTGACTCCACTTACAATCATTGCTTTGTTGGCGGACGAAATAGAGAAAAAATTAATGATGTCGGATAAGCCCAAGGCAGAGTTGGTGAAATCGAATGTGAATCGTTTGAAAAGATTGATACATCAAATTCTGGCATTCAGAAAAATAGAAACAGGTAATCTGAAACTCAAAGTGCAGGAAGCTGATGTTGTAAATTTTGTAAGGGAACTTTCTTATTCTAATTTTCAGCCTCTTATTGCCGAAAAAAATATTAATTTCAGTATTCAGAGTGAATACGATAGATATAATGCATGGTTTGATAAGGATAAGCTGGATAAGATTTTATATAATCTTTTGTCAAATGCTTTCAAATTTACACCGTCTGGAGGTACTATTATAGTTGGGCTTGACTTTTCGGAAAAAGAGGGTGTCTCTTATCTTTCGTTGTCAGTAAATGACACAGGCATTGGTATAAGTCCGGAAGATTTGCCTCATGTTTTTTCCCGGTTCTTTATCAGTAATACTTCAGATCAGAGTAAGAGCAATGGTATTGGCTTGTCCCTCGTTAAAGAACTGGTTGAAATTCATAATGGAGAAGTGAATGTAATCAGCGAGTTGAATAAGGGAACAACCTTCACATTGCAGATTCCTATCTCTAAAGAAGCTTATTTGCCGGAAGAGCTGTTTCTGGACAATGGAGTAGGAGAGGCGATCCAATCCGTTCTGGTGGCAGAAAATATTGACGGGGATCAAATGTCAGAGAATGTATCCGCGGAACAGGCAGATTTTTCCATACTTGTAGTAGAAGACAATAAAGAGCTTAATCAGATTATTGTAGCTCATTTTTCACCACTCTTTAAAGTATTTTCTGCGAACGATGGCATGGAAGCGTTGCAGTTGATCAAAGAGAATCCGGTCGAGTTGGTTATCTCGGACGTGATGATGCCCGTTATGGATGGTTTGGAACTTTGTAAGACGCTCAAAACAGATGTGTCTACCAGTCATATAGCGGTGTTGTTATTGACAGCAAAAATTTCATCTGACGATCAGATTGACTATTTCAATGCCGGGGCCGATGCCTACATGCCAAAACCTTTTGATTTGAAGGTTCTTGAAGCAAGGGTAACCAATCTGATAAAACGAAGAGAACAATCAATTTCTTATTTTAAGGAGAACAGGGATGTTGAGGTCTCGTCTATGAATTACGGTTCATTGGATGAGGAGTTCTTGAAGAAAGCGATAGAAATGGTAGAAGCTAATATGGGAGATGTCAATTTCGATTTTGATAAGTTTGCAGAAGTGATGAATAGTTCGAAATCTACGTTGCACCGCAAACTTAAAGCACTGACAGATCTTGCTCCCGGAGAGTTCATCAGGAGCATTCGTTTGAAACATGCATGCCGGATGTTGGTGACAACAACCAATCCTATTTCGGAAATTGCTTATGTCCTTGGTTTTAACGATCCTAAATATTTTAGCCGGAGTTTTAAGGCGGAATTCAATACGAGTCCGAGTGAATATAGAGATGCAAATCAGAAATAAGATGTAAATGATAGAAATGTCAAAGAATTCTTTCGAAGAAATATATTAGGATTTAAAATATTTAGAACCTGAAACGTATTTGCAATATTCATAAATACTTACAACATGCCAACACTAGCAGCCATATCGAAAACCAGATTTCCATTCCGGATAAAGCAACAGGAAGTCAAACAATTTGCCAAAGAAGTGTTTGCGCCCTCTTTTCCTCACATGGACAAACTATTGAGTATTTTTGATCACACGGAAATAAATCTCAGAAATTTGTGCAAACCATTTCTCTATTACTCCTGTCCTCACACCTTTGAAGAACAAAATGCAGAATATATTCGTATGTCGCTGGATTATTCTGTGAAAGCAATCGAAGCTTGTATTGCCTCTGCGCAAATAGCCAAAGAAGAAATTACGGATTTGATTTTTGTGTCTACTACAGGACTGTCTACTCCGAGTTTGGATGCTCTGATCATCAATGAAATGAGACTTAACCGAAATGTCAATCGCACTCCCGTTTTCGGATTGGGATGTGGGGGGGGCGTCTCTGGATTTGCAAAAGCAAGCCTTGCCGCGAAAGCAAATCCTGATGCTGTGGTATTACTTGTCGCGGTTGAGTTGTGTTCGTTGACGTTTTTGCAAAGTGATTTCAGTAAAAGTAATTTTGTCGGATCAAGTTTATTTTCGGACGGCATTGCCGCTTGTATAATTACTGGCGATAATAGGATAAACAAAACCAAAAATGACATTAGATTTCTTGCTTCTCAAAGTAATTTATACTACGATTCGCTTGACGTGATGGGATGGGAATTTCTTGACAAAGGAATGAAAGTTTTGTTCTCGAAAAGTATTCCGGACCTCATTTCTCAAAATATAAAGAACGATGTTGATTCTTTCTTGTCAAAGCATAAATTACAACTGTCTGATATTAAAAATTTTATTTTTCATCCCGGAGGAACGAAGGTTTTAACGGCTTATGAAGAAGCACTTTCTTTAGACGTTAATTGCCTGAAAAATACGCGGAAGGTGATGAAAGATTATGGCAACATGTCAAGTGCAACCGTCATGTATGTATTAGAACGATGCTTTTCGAAAGGATTTACAGACGGTTACGGCTTAATGTTGGCAATGGGACCTGGATTCTCAAGCGAAATGGTTTTACTTCAAATGAAAAAAGATTAGTATGGCATTTCTTCTATTTATTACATTCATTATCTGTTTGCGACTTGGAGAGCTCTTGCTTTCGCATAATAACGCAAAATGGTTATTGCAAAATGGAGCGATTGAATATGGACATAAGCACTACCCGTTTATGGTAGCGTTGCATTTTCTTTTTATAATCTCATTGATTGTCGAATACTATATTCAACGACCGGTAGGCTACAGTCAGTTTTTTCTGATCTTTTATTTTGTGCTCATTGCATTGAAAATATGGATAGTGTCATCGTTGGGAAGGTTCTGGAATACTAGAATCTATCGTATACCGGGAGTGCCATTAAAAAAGAAAGGATTATATGCCTATCTGGCTCATCCGAATTATATAATTGTAATTGCCGAAATTGCTGTGATTCCTCTTGTTTTTCATTTATATTTCACTGCGGTGACATTTACAATACTCAATATGATGATGTTGGTGATACGGATTAGGGAAGAAAATAAGGCGTTACGTATAGAATAAAGATTTAGTCTGATGTTTTACTCGTATAATTAATTTATTTTGACGAGAATATTAAGCAAACGCCCCAAAAGTTTATTGAACTTTTAGGGCGTTTGCTTAATATATCTTTGCGTGATACCGCGGGTTATTACCTGGCAAATTTCACTATTTCCGAAGCTGCTAAAAGAAACGCTCCTACTCCAAAATTTGAAGTTGAATCTTCGTTTAGAACCTGTCCGGCAATAGCTTTGTCGCCGATGGGTTGTACGTATCCGATTTTACCTGACGGCTGAAGTGCAACCTTGGTAAGGTAGTGCCAGCCGCTCAAAGCTGCGGCAGTATATTTTTTATCTTTCAGGTAACCATTGTTGATTCCCCAAAGCAATCCGTAGGTGAAGAAGGCCGTGCCGCTGGTTTCATACCCCGGGGCTTGTTGCGGATCGAGCAGGCTGCGGGTCCAGTAGCCTTCTTTTTGCTGACAATTGATAATGGATTGAGCCAATTGTTTGTAACGACTGATAAAAATAGCTTTGTACTTGTAATCTTTTGGCATGTCGTTGATAATTCTTGCCAGGCCGGCAAATACCCAACCATCTCCGCGCGACCAGAAATCTTTTTTGCTATTTACTGTTTTGTGCATAGGGAATACGTAGCGGGCATCCCGATAATACAACTTTGCTTCCGGATCGAACATCAGGCTGTCGGCATATACGAAATAGTCATGCAATTTATCGAGGTAAAGCGGGTTGTGAGTAATCTTATACAACTTCGTCATTACCGGCATTACCATATACAAGCCATCCACCCACCACCAGTAGTCCTTATTCGAAGTGCTCATCTGATACTCCATCACCTGACGGGCACGGGCAATTTTATCTTTGTCGGGAGCCATATTGTACAAGTCGCAGTACACCTGAAAGCAGACCTGCCAATCGCCGAACAGTACATAATCATCCGTTTCGCCATAGGTATATTTCCACTTTGAAACATCGTCGGATTTTGCCCCTTTCCATTGGTTATGGGCGGCCCATTCTTCTGAATATTTGCGAAAAGCTTCAATGCCGGTGGTTTTGTAGGCTTCTATGTTGCCGGTATGGTATGCTGCCTCATCCCATGATGCACTTGTCGGTTGAGGATGAGCACTTTGCCAGTAATTATTTACGTTTTTGATGATGTTAATGACTTCTTTTTTTGATACGGAGTGTTGCTGGGCAGTAGCAACAGCTACAAGGCATACGAAAAAAAGGAGAATGCTGTAGGGTCTGTTCAATATCATTGTCTAAATATGGTTCTGTGGTTGAGCTTTTTTCTGCAAATCAATCACTATGAAGGGAGCGGAACATGGCATGCATTTCCGCCGTCAAGAATCAGTTCGCATATAAAAATGCGAAGAAACACAATCTTTTTTGCTAATACTAATACTTTATATAAAATTTTGTTTTCTGTAAAGAGGGATTATCCGGTTACCGTTAAGTGCCGGATAATCTCTCAAGAATACTTAGTTTGTCTTGTCTTCGTCGGCTACAGCTTCTTCCCATGTTGCCCATTTGGCTGTACTGGCATCATAGCCGTCATAGCCGTAATTTTGGCTAAGTTTGGCGCCAATGTTGGCTGTAATGGCAGAATTAGGAATGGGCCAGAAGAGATTGCGCTTGTCAACCTGATAGTTCAAATTAACCTTGGACAGAATAGTGCCATGGTTGAAAATGCTATAGCGGGTGAGGCGTTTGAACCAATAGCTACCGCCATTGAGGTCTGTGCCGCTTTGTTTGTCCCATGTGTTTATGTCGTAAGTATTGCCCCATTCGTCGGCTTTTCCGCTCTTGGCAAGACACCATGAAATACGGGTAAGCTCGGGTTGACGCCATTCTTCCATGTAGAGTTCACGAGCACGTTCATCGCAGATATCTCCAATTGTGACAGTGGTAAACATCTTCTTGGCATTGGCACGACTACGAATGACATTCACATCCAGAGCTGCACCTGTGGCATTTCCCTGATAGAACCTCGCTTCTGCACGGAGTAAATAAGTTTCAGCAAGGCGGAAGAGGTACATATTTCCGTTAGAGCAATAAGTGCCTTTGGTCGCTCCGTTGAATTGATTGGCACCCTTGTTTTCCTCAGCAGCTACGTCGAGAATGTACATTTTATACAGAGGTATAGGGAACCAGCTACGGATTGTGTCCTTACATAAAAGAGTCCCCTTGGCAATGATTACTTTGCCACTGGCATCTTTATAGTCTTCTGTAGCATATAACTGCATGTTTTTGCCCACAAAAGGAGAATTGGGTCTGTTGTATTTGATATCTTCCATTTCTACCCAATTACCCATAGTATGGTTGTGGCGCAGATCCTGATTGTCTACTTCACCATCATACTTCCAGATAGTCTTGTTATAGTGATAAGAGGTGCGGAAGCATCCGATGCCGCGACCCAATACACGCAACCAGTCAAGTTGAGAATTGTAGGAGGCATTGTTGCGAGCCCAATTGTAGGTGGGGGAGCTTATGCCACTGGGATCCATAATATCGCCGTTAGACCAGTGAACACCCAAAGCACGCATGGTCAGATATTGTGTAAAGTTCTGATCGTTATAGTTCAGGATAGGCAATATGGTTTCTTTGTTGGCAGCCGCAGCAATGTTTTCTCCGCGATGCAAATCCCAAAGTACATTGCGTTGAACAGGCCAGGTGTCGGGATTCCCCGAAGGTACATTCGTCCCGAAGGGTGCAGTCATAAGAGCAAGTCCATGATTTTGAATCAGATCGGTAGCCATGTCTTCGGCTTTCTTGAAATCGCCGTTAATCAGGTAACATTTAATCAAAAGTTGCATACAAGCTTCCTGATTCACAGCGCCGAGATAAGGCATGCTCTTTTGAGCAGGAACGTGGGCGACTGCAAATTCCAGATCGTGAATCAACATTTTAAAAATGGCTTCTTTGCTGGTTGATTTATAATTCTGCTTGGGTACTTCTATGATTTTTGTAACCAAAGGTATGTCGCCGAACAGAAGTGCCTGATGATAATATTTGTATGCCCGGTGAAAGTAAGCACGACCTTTGTAGGCATCACGTGTGGCTGCGTCAAGCCCCTTAACCTGGTCTACGTAAGAAAGAACCGTGTTGGCATACTTGATTCCGTTCCATGCTTCATCCCAGAACCGTAGCATGGCGTTAGAATCACCACCACTGGCCATACCTGACGTTGGAGTAATCTTGTTGGCAAAGTCGTCCATGATACCGCCTCCGGCATCCGTTTTTGCATAAAGGCCAATATCGCTCATAAAGTAAACCGACGCAATGGGGAGTACATTACCATTGCCATCCATAAGCATGGTTTTATAATGCAAGTCACACATCGCAAGAGCGGCTTGCAATCCGGCTTCGGTTGCATAAGTCGTCTTGGGTTCATAGAACGACAGTGGATCTTGCTTAAGGAAACTGTCGGCACAGCTTGTCAGCATGGCTAATGAAACAAATGCCATGCAACCCTTGAACAATTTATTTATATTCTTTTTCATTTTGAATTTCTTTATATGGTTTTTCATTTTGAATTTCAGAACTTAAAGGGTAATGTTTAGGCCCAGATTGAAGGTGCGGGTAGCCAAACCTCCAGTTTCAGGATCGCCATATTCCCAGCTTGAGAAGGTACATATGTTGTGGCAGCTGGCAGTTACACGAATCTTATCGATCTGATATTTATGAGTCCACTTTTGAGGTAAGGTGTAACCTACGGAAATGTCATCAAGACGGGCGAAACTACGATTGTAAAGCTTGCTTACACCTCCTGATAAACCGGTATTAGGACCTACCGCATTCAAACGGGCATATTTATTGGTAGGATTGTCGGGCGTCCAATATTCTTTTGCCGGAACATTATATGCATTGGTTACTACCGAACCTCCGTTGTCCTGATTCAACCAGTAGCCTTCAAGGCTCTTATGTCCCATGTAGGAATACAGAGAGAATGAGAATGACAAATCTTTCCAAAGAGTGAAGTCGTTACGTATATTCCAATAAATGGGAGGAGCAGTTGTACCCAGATAAGCTTTGTCTTTATCGTTGTAAACAGGGACATGGGTTCCGTCTGCAAGGATTTTGTCATCCGCCGTATAAAGATTTTTAACTTTAATATCGCCCGGTCTCTGTCCTACAAGGGCTGCTGCTGCAATATCTTTTGCATTGTTTTGCCAAATGCCATCTGTTTGATAATCCCAGATTTCGCCGACCGGTTTGCCAATATACCATTTATTTGAGGTATCATCCAATTCTTTACCATTCGCATCGTAGGTATAATAGATGTGATTAATGCGGTTTCGGTTCAACGAGAAACCGGCACTGGTACTCCAGGTGAAGTCTTTCTTTTGGATGTTGTTCGATGTCAAAGAAATTTCAAAACCCTGGTTCTGAACTTCACCGAGGTTGGTCGTGATAGAGCTGAATCCGGTGAAACTTGGCAGGCGTTGAGACATGATCATGCCCTTTGTTTTCTTAAAGTAGTAGTCGACAGTACCCGTCAGGAGACGATTAAATATCGAGAAGTCCAAACCGACGTTAAAAGCGTTGGTCTTTTCCCATTCAAGATTAGGAGCTGCCAGACGATCCATATTCAAAGAGTTAACCACAGTGGAGGTTCCATTATTGTAATAAACCATTGGACTGCCTAAAGAAAGATTGGCAAGAGTTTTGTATACGTCGCCGAATTCACGGTTACCATTAGTACCCCATGATAGACGCAGTTTACCCATATCTAACCATTTTTTAGTTGCATCCATGAATTTCTCATTCGTGAATGTCCAACCGAGTCCGACTGAACCAAAGTTACCCCAAGGATTGTTGACCCCAAAGCCTGAATAGCCATCACGGCGGAAAGTTCCCGTGAACATGTAACGGTCGTTATAACTGTAGAATGCACGTCCCAGATACGAAGCTGCGGTGTAGTGGCTGTCGTAGGTCTTAAACGAACTTTGCTGCTTGTTGCCACTATCTGTATAGTGGAATCCGAGAACATCGGTTGGGGCAAGGTTGCGGGCATAAATGTAATCGCTCCAGGTGCGATGGTCTTCAGCTTCCTGAACCATAGTAACGGTAAAGTGGTGAACATCATTGAAGGTCTTGTCCCAAATAAGAGTGTTATTCAGGTTCAAATCGAAGTTCTTGTTATTTCCACGGTTAACACCGCGTGATGAAGCAGAAGCGTCGGGCAACTCAGCCGACATAAAGTAACGGTCGTAAAACCATTGGTAACGCGGAGTGATATTGAACTGATAGGTGAATCCTAACGGCAGTGTGACCTTGGCATTAAAGATGGTATTCAATACGGTGTACCCCTTCTCAAGGTCATAAAATTGACGATCGAAGTAATAGTTGTAACCGCCTTTAGTGGTTTGACCCCCCATAGGGTATTGCTGGTAGCCGCCATCTGCGGTGTACATCGAAGCATAGGGTGAATTGCGGAGCATATTGGCATCCCAATAATTACTGCCAAGTGACACTTCAATGTCACCGTCGGAACGATCCTGGAAGTTAACATTGGCTCCCAATTCAAGCCAGTTGGTAACTTTGGCGTTCACTTTAAGGTTGGAACGGAAAGCATGATAGTTGTTTCCTTGCACTGCACCCTGGTTGTTCATGTAACCAAACGACATATAATAGTTCACGCGATCGGTTGCACCTGAAATGCTGGCATTATAATCCTGGTTAAGACCCGTGCGGAAAGTAGCATCATTCCAGTCGTAAGTCTTTCCGGCCAGAAAATTGTCATATACGAGTTTGGAATTATTCAACTCCAAACGACGGGCATACAAGCTCAGCATGGATTCGCCTGTTGAAGGTCCGAATCCACTCTTCCCTGTAGTGCTGGCCCATGTGGCCTGATCTGCGGTGCTAAGGTTGCTTGGGTTGTTAAAATAACCGGCGGGGTAAGACAACAGACCGGTGCTCGAGTCAACTGCTTTGTAATAGCCGTAAAGTCCGTCGGCGCCCTTGCCGTAAGTATAGTTCATCATATACCAATCTTCGCGATAGCGCATATAATCGCTTGCATTAAAATAGTCGCGATAAGCAGACTTGTTGTTGACTGCAAGGTTGGCGCTTACATTGATGACCGGTTTACCTACTTTTCCTTTTTTTGTAGTGATGATGATGACCCCGGCAGCTGCTTTTGCTCCATAAATGGCAGCAGAGGAAGCATCTTTCAGAACGTCGATCTGAGCAATGTCATCGGGATTGATCTCTGAAAGTTCTCCGTAAAACGCCATCCCATCCAGAACAATAAGAGGAGCCGATTTAGTGCCTAATGAGTTCTGTCCACGCAACAGAATGGATGCATCGCTACCCTTAGCCGATGCGTCATAGCCAATTTGCAGACCCGGAGTTCCACGAAGAATATCCTGAACAGATCCCGGATTTTGGTCGGCAATCTTGCTGGGGTTGATTTGAACAACAGAACCAGTCAGGTCTTTCTTGCGCATTGTTCCATAACCGACTACTACGACTTCATTCATGCCGACAGCAGATTCCTGTAATGTGACGTTGATTGTTTTTTTGTTGTCAAGCGCAATTTCCTGACTCGTCATACCTATATAAGATACAACTAATGTTGCGTTAGGGTGAATGCTTGAGAGGTTGAAATTTCCATTTACATCTGTAATGGTTCCGATTGAAGACCCTTTTACTCGGACGCTAGCCCCGATTACAGGTTCTCCTTTCGAATCCTTAACTATTCCCGTAATAGTGCCGGATTTTTGTTGAGAGGTTTGAGCTGAAATACCATTGTCGATGGCTTGAAATGACGGTAAGCAAAACGCCATTAAAGCCATAATGAAGAAGAATTTTCTTTTTACATTCATGGTTTTAGTTTTTAAAATTAGGTTTCTTGTTTAGTTGAACAATTGATCGTTGTTAATGATTCATTGATTGAAAATAGAAGGTGCTAACTTGATGTGAAATTCATTGATTATCGTTTTAAGGGTGAATAATTGCAAAAATCATAGATGCAAATATAAACAGGTCTAAATTTTTTTAGGTCAATTATCCGTTCAAAAAGGTCAAATAGGTGTTCAACTCTTAATGAATACTATTTTTGGTTTATTTGACTTACATTTGTGAACATATTTTAGACCTGTACGTGCTTATTCTTTGGTAATATTGAATGTTCAAATTTGTACTGATGAAATACCAACTAACCAAGATTCTAACCATTATTTGCGTGTGTTTTGCGTCCAATTCTTATGGCCGAACCACCAGTCTTAGTTTCCAACACTTTCCCTATATAGACCAATTACCCTCCAACTCTATCAATCGCCTCTATAACGATAAAGAAGGTTATATGTGGTTTGGAAGTAAAGATGGACTATGCCGTTTCGACGGTTATAGCATCAAAGTATTCCGGTCGAGTTCTACAAATCCCAACAGGCTTACCAATAACAGTATCCAATATATAACTGAGGATGATAAAAACAGAATTTGGATCGGAACCATGGAAGGTGTCAATATCCTCGATAAAAAAGATTATTCTATCAAACCTCTCGATAATCAGTTTGTAGGAAAAGATCGGATCAATTCCATCTTAAAAGATAGGAAAGGTTGTATGTGGATTGCAACCAGTAATAGTGGATTGGTGAAAATTTATCCTGACGGAAAATCTATGCGTTTCGGTAATTACCGGAATGAAAAATATTATATGAAAGGGAATAATGTCCGATGTGTTTATGAAGATTCTAAAGGCAGAATATGGGCATTGATACAAAATGATGGAATTGCATTGTATGATGAACGCTCTTGTTCGTTCTATTCATTGCCTCCGCTGGGGGAGACAAATAATCCATTCAGAATGATAGAAGATTCTCCCGGTCATTTCCTGATTTGTACCTGGGGTGATGGTATGTACTCGATGGATTTGAAAGCACTGCCCGGAAATCCTTTTAAAAAACTGAACATCCTGAAAAATGGAAAGACGGCTCAGGTGAGCGATATTAGTTATAGTATAGTAAAAGACAATAAGGTAGGTTATGTTTGGGTGGTGACATTTACCGGTCTGTTGGTAATGGAACGGATAGATGCGAATACCTATAACCTGATTGAATCGGAAAATATGTTTCCCGAACCTTATTATAAGCTTTTTCATGAAATTATACAGGATCGGAAAGGTAATTTGTGGCTGGGTTCTGTCGGTGATGGGATTTTTAGCCTGAATTTTAATAATACATCCATACAAACTAATGCTTTGGGTAAGTTGAAAGCACTTATGGGCTTTCCTCCTATTGTGGTTGGCTTTTGCGAAACAGCTGACGGAATGGTGTATGTTAATATCAATCGCAGAGGTCTTTACGTGTTAAACCCTAAAACAGGGGATATTTCTCCTGTTTTCCAACCTTCTATAAGAGCCATCCAAAGCGTGAGTGCCATCAGGCGAATGGAACGATTGCACGAAATTTGGATAAGCCAGGAAGGAAAACCGTTCGTTTATGTACTCAGCGATCAATCGACGACTGCGCCTGAAATAAAACGATATACGATGCCAGGTTCAAGAGCAGTAAACATGACGAGCTTTTGTGAAGATCGTCAGGGGAATGTGTGGATAGGAGCAGATAACGGTCTGTATCGTAAGCGCATTGATAGCGATGCAATAGAGTTATTTAATGGCAACATTACCAATGTTACGGTTATTCGGGAAGATACCAAAGGGAATATATGGGTTGGAAGTGATAAACTGGGAGCTATCAAACTGCAACGAAAGGGGAAAGTGCCATTTGGGGAGGCTGTTAGTTTCAGTAAAAAGAATGGAAATCTACAAAGCAATTCCATTCAGTCGATTTGCTGTCGCCGAAATGGAGACGTATGTTTAGGAACACGCGTGGGAAGTATCTATTTTTATGACGAACATACGAACACCATGCAGGATGTGAGCCGTTTGTATGGAATTACCGAGGAGTCGGTTCTTGACATGCTTGAGGATGGAGTTGGAAATCTATGGATATCAACTATCAAAAAGATTATTCGTTTCAATCCGGCTAACCACGTAACTACTTATTATACGCAAACGGATGGTATCTTGGTGAGTTCGTTTGCAAAGGATGCCTGCATTAAACTGCAAAACGGGACAATGATGTTTGGTGGAAACAAAGGACTTTGCTCTTTTTCACCGGTCAGTTCTTTTGCGAAAAGCAATTCGCGTCAACGCGTTGTTATAACGGATATAGAGGTGAAAAACCAATCGATTTTTGATAATGACAATGACAATCATTACAGGCCAAATGATAATACACTTGTCCTAAGAAATACTGATGATGATGTGAGTCTGGAATTTTCTGCACTGAACTTTACTGCAGCAGATAAAATACAATATGCTTATCGTTTGATTGGGGTAAGTAAAGACTGGATTTACATTGGAAATAACCGTCATTTTGTGAACTATGCAAATTTATCTCCCGGCCGGTATACATTCGAGGTGAAGGCTACCGATGAGAATGGACAATGGGGCGATCAGATTACATCTCTTGTAATTATAAAAAAACCGCCTTTTTATCAGACCTGGTGGGCCTATCTTTTCTATTTGATTATAGCCGGTGGCATAGCATGGTTTTTATTCAACAGGGTACGGCTTCGGAACGAATTACGAATCTCCCGCATCGAAAAGGAAAAGTCAGAAGAATTGGCACAGACAAAATTGCGCTATTTTACAAACATATCTCATGATTTGTTGACTCCTTTGACCATTATTTCATTGCTCACAGACGAGTTGCAATTGAAATCATCCTCGGATAAAAATCAGATCGAGTTGATACGAAACAATGTGAATCGTTTACGTCGCTTGATTAAGCAAATTCTGGCTTTCCGGAAGATCGATACCGGCAATATGAAACTGAAAGTAAAGAAGGGCGATGTTGTGTCTTTTGTGCGTGAAGTGTGCTACACCAACTTTCAGCCGTTAATTAAAGAAAAGAATATTTCGTTTGCTGTGGAGGCTCCGTTCGATAACTTTATTGCCTGGTTTGATCCCGATAAACTGGATAAAGTGCTTTATAATCTGTTATCCAATGCTTTCAAATTCACACCTTCTGGAGGCAGTATTATTGTAAAAATGAGTTTTCCGGTGCAGGAAGGGCTTACATTCTTGCAATTGTCGGTAAGTGATACCGGAGAAGGAATACACGAAAAAGATTTACCCCATATTTTCTCTCGTTTCTATATCAGCAATTCATCCGATCAAAGTCAGAGCAATGGTATTGGCCTCTCGCTGGTACGCGATCTGTTACAAATTCACAAGGGCGAGATCAGTGTGGTGAGTAAACTGCATACGGGAACTACTTTTACATTTGAAATTCCGGTGTCGGAGGACGCCTTTGACGAAGAAGAATTTGCTACGGAGGATAGCGAGATTTCACAGCAAAATCCGGCTTATGAAGCGTCGGCCGATGTGAATGAGGTGGCAACGATGGTGCAACCAGAGCACGCGTCCTACAATATTCTGGTGGTGGAAGATAATAAAGAACTCAATCAGATTATCGTCGATCATTTATGCGACCGATTTACAGTACACAGTGCTACCAATGGATTGCATGCGTTGAATATCATTAAAGAATATCCTATCGACCTGATTATTTCGGATGTAATGATGCCTGAAATGGACGGACTGGCACTGTGCCGGACTGTGAAATCGGATCTGGCGACAAGCCATATTGATATTTTGCTGCTTACTGCGAAAAATTCGGCCGACGATCAGGTTGATTATTTCAATGCCGGAGCAGATGCTTATATGCCCAAACCGTTCGATCTGAAGGTGCTGGAAGCCAGGGTCAATAATCTTATCAATCGAAAGAAACAGAATGTCAGAGACTTCAGGAAAAATAAGGAGGTCAATATTTCGGCCATGCATTACGGCTCACTGGATGAAGAGTTTATGAAAAAGGCCGTGCTGGTGGTGGAACAACATATGTCCGATTTCAATTTCGATTTCGACCGCTTTGCCGAAACAATGAATAGCTCCAAATCGACCCTACACCGCAAACTGAAAGCATTGACCGACCTCTCTCCCGGTGAATTTATCCGTAATGTGAGGTTGAAACATGCCTGCGAAATGCTGGTAAGTACCAATGATCCTATTTCTGAAATTGCGTATGCACTAGGATTCAATAATCCTAAATATTTTAGTAGTTGTTTCAAGTCTGAATTTGAAATGACTCCTCGTGAGTACCGAGATTCGCATCAGCCGGCGTAGGGTTTGAACATATTACGTCCAAAATTGAAGTGATTTTGTTCCTTGTTTTCAAGGTTTCGGAATACCTTTGAGTATCAAAAATTATAGAAAACATGCCATGAGATTTAATCCGTGTTTTAAGTTTATTCTGCCCTGTTTGTTGTTTGCTAGCATTGGGCTGTCAACGTTTGCTCAAACGCAAGAGACCCGGTCTAATGTGTTTAAGGTCGAAAATCCTGATTTTAAACAGAGCCCTTATTCGGGAATGACCCGCGAGCACTGGAAAGAGGCTGCTCTTTATTTGTTGAAAGGCGCTTTCAGTTATGTGAAAACACTGGACGATCCGATGTACTTTCCCAAGCAGGAGGGTAAGAGCTATCCCCGCAATGATGGCCAAATTCCGACGGCGAAGCTGGAAGGATTGTGTCGTACCTTGTTTATGGCGGCTCCTTTGCTGAAAGAAAATCCACAACTGGAAATTAACGGCATCAGGGTGGCCGACTATTATCGTCATCAGATACTCAAATTACTTGATCCGGCAAGCCCTACCTATATTAAACCCCGTTCTCCGGAAATGGGACCTCATCAGAACCTGGTGGAATTCGGAGGTTTATCTGTCTCTTTGTTTGCCATTCCCGAAATTTTGTGGAATCCGTTGACACAACAACAAAAAGATGCACTTGAAGCCACAATGGTGAGTTATGGTGACGGTCCTACTATTGCTCAAAACTGGAAGTTTTTCAATATTTTCATTCTGAGCTTTTTCAAAAGTCAGGGTTATAAAGTAAACGAGCCTTTGCTCAACGAGTATGTCCAAAAAGCGCTTGCTCATTACGATGGCGACGGTTGGTATAACGACCGTCCGGCTTATGATTATTACAGTATGTGGGCATTTCAGATGTACGGAATGTTTTGGTCTGAATATTTTGGCAAAAAGAATTATCCGGAATACGCAGCCAGATTTGCCGAAAATTTCAAGCCAATGAAATCGAACTATCCCTACATGTTTGGTCGCAATGGCGATATGATTATGTGGGGACGTAGCATTACTTATCGTTTCGGAGCTACGGCGCCGTTCCCTTTTATGGGTTTTGAAGCCGATCCTTCTACAAACTACGGTTGGATGCGCCGTATTGCATCGGGAGCTTTACTTCAATTCCTTCAGAATCCCGATTTTCTGCAAGATAATGTGCCGACTTTAGGCTTTTACGGGCCTTTCGATGCTGCCGTGCAGTCGTACAGCTGTCGTGGAAGTGTTTATTGGTGTGCAAAGGCTTTTCTCGGACTGCTTTTGCCTGAAAGTAATCCATACTGGAGTGCCAAAGAAAACGAAGGGCCGTGGACAACCGGTGAACTGGCGAAAGGTACTGTGGTCAATAAATTTCTGAAAGGTCCGCACATTCTTATCACCGACTATCCTAATATTGGTGCAGCAGAACTAAGAGCGTGGTGCAATGTGAAGATGAATAAAGCATCCGAACCATTCCGTGCTGAAGAATCGTACAACCGCTTGGCATACAATAGCGCTTTCCCGTGGCAGGCCGATGGTAAAAATGGCGAGGTGGCAATGAATTATGTTGTAAAAACAGCTTCGGCAAACAAGTGGGAGCCTTTGCATCTCTATAACTTCAACCGCTATGAAAACGGCATCTATTATCGTGATGTGGAGATGGAATTCAATAAGAGTGTCTCTTTCAAACTGGCTGATATTACATTGCCCGATGGTATTTTGCGTGTGGATATGCTGACCGGAACGGAGATGTCCGATGTTCGTCTGGGGCACTATTCATTGCCGCAAATTGGAGCTTCTGTCAAGGATGAGATTCGTAAAATTCAGGGAAAGACGGTTCGTATTATCGATAACGGAAAATACCAGTTAGCAATGATTCCTCTCAAAGGATGGCAGGGTACCGAAGTGGTGCGGACGAAAGGCTTGAATCCGGTAGCCAACGAAAGTGCCGTGATAGATGCTTTTGATAATTTCGATCCGGCCAACGGTGCCAAAAAGGTTTACGTTACACTGATGCTGTGGAAAAATTCAAACGAAAAATGGACTACCCAACAGTTGAATCAGGTGACGCGGGTGGACGTAGATCAAAACTGTAAAACAATTACAGTTTACCTGTCAAATGGCAGAGTGAAAACGGTCGTTTTGAACTAAATAAGTTCGGCTACTGTCGCATTTACTGCCTTGATCAGATCAGCAGGAGCAAGCTTTAGTTGCAACCCACGCTGTCCGGCACTGATATAGATAAACGGAAATTGAGTGGCCGACGAGTGTAAAAAGATGGGGTAAGGTTTTTTCATCCCGAGCGGAGAGCAGCCACCCCGGATATAACCTGTAAGCGGAAGCAGTTCCTTCATGGCGACTGTTTCTGCTTTTTTATTGCCCGAAACAGAAGCCGCCAGTTTTAGATTTACCTCTTCGGCACCAGGCACAATACAAACGAAAACGCCGTTTCGGTCACCTCTCAGAAGAATGGTTTTGAATACCTGTTCCACGTTTTGTCCGAGTTGCGCGGCAACATGCACTGCGCTCAGGTCGCTTTCGTCTACTTCGTAGGCAACCAGTTCGTATGTAATTCCCATGCGGTCCAGAATTCGTGCCGCGTTTGTCTTTTGATGTTTCATATTTAGAGCAAAGAGCAAAGAGTAAAGACCAAAGATGACGAAGACATGCTAAGCTTAAGGTCCGAAATTTGAAGTTTAGCTTCGCTGATATTCGAATCAATATTCTGATATTCTGAGTACTGCATACTGTGAGCTGTGTACTAAAAATCCATTTTCATGCTGGCTCGTATTCCAAAGTTGGAAATATCCGGATTGTTGAGATAGGTTAGTCGTTTGACGAAATCGATCCGAAAGATACGCAAAATGTTACCGATGCCGGCACTAACCTCTACATAAGGTGTGCGTCCTAGTTTGTGAGTTGCGGCGCTTCCGTCGCTGTTTTCGGGAAAGCGAAAGAGCTGATCGTTGTATGCCGGATTGTTGCGGGAACCGATATCTCCGTACAACACCTTGCAGGTGACGGCCTCACGCCAGTTCAGTTTTTTGAACAAAGGAATCTTGTTGAGAAAAAAACCGTTGAAATTGTGATCGATACTTATTGAAGCATAACGGTCGCTGACGAATTCAAGAAAGTTTATCAGGTTGTATTTGGTGTCGTCGAACAGGTAGTTTTGCGTTGCCGGATGTATAAATAGTAAGGGATATGACACCGTACCGAATAATTTTCCACCTTCCAGAGCTACATCCGAATATCCCAATACCGACAATTTGAACCGTTTGAAAGCCGATAGTCTGATTTTTTGATAGTTATAACTGTTCCCAAAAGCTTTGTTCCCGATGCGGTATTCCAGCTCGAAAATCGGATAACTGGTTGGCATGGTGAAGCGACTCAATTGTTCCTGATAGAATTTTTCGTGCGGAGCATACCGGAGTTTCCCGTATAGCTCAGCAATGGGCAGGTATGCCTTGTCGTTTGTTTGCAGGCTGTAATCCGAATGGTTGAAATAGAGCATCCCGCGGGGAGTCTCGCGAACATATTGAAAGCCGGCAGTATATGAAAAATGACTTTTGAATTCGTGGAGATACTCGGCCTGGAAAATCCGGTTGTAGAAAAATTTGTTGTAATTGCCCCACACCAACGCAGCTATGAAGTTGTAACTCTGACTGAGCGACATCTCGTTACCCGGAGTCTTGGCGTCGTACTGGTAACTGAGCTTTAGGTAATGAGCCGGAAATCGAAAGATGCTTTTCGAATCCATTCCGATAGCTCCCGTAAACGAATATTTCCATGTTTTGTCGTGGAATCCATAGGCTCCGTAGCCTGAAAGATAGAAATGCTCGCTGAATTGGCTGGTGGTTTTTCCTCCGAATTGAACCCGATAGCCTTCCACCGGATTATACCCCACGAAATTATAGAGTGACCCGATAGCAAATGGTCCAACCGATTTATATCCGTACAATAAAAGATACACTAAGTCCATTGAACGTTTGAAGGTGGGTACCTGTTTCAGGCTGTCAATCATCGTGTAGATGCCGGCCTCTGCCGTTGAAAGTGGTTGGGGTCGGTTTGCTGCCCAATAGTTGTCGGAGTGCAGAGCGATACTGTCGGTCTCTACTGCTGGTTTTTTGTAAAATGCGTCATCGCGCGGAGTGTCGGTTTGGTAGTTGTTGTAAGTTGTTGTACGTTGCCCGTACACACCCAGTTCGGTTTTGGGTAGCCCGAAGTCAATTCCGACATGATCCGATTCCAATAGCCATTCGTTCTTTTGATTCTTACTGTAAGTCAGGTTGATGTTGGCCTCTTTTACCCAGTTCAGATTAATGTCTCTGTTGACGCTGAAATCGGCTTGTCTCACCGCATAGCAGCTGTCGAGGGTGATATATAGATCGCCCTGAAAAAGCATGTCTGTTTTGTTGCGGGGGGAAAAGTAGAGGCGCACGCAAGAGATATTATCCAGCTTTACCGTGTCCATAATGAAATACTTATAGAACGTCGGAGCTGCATTAGCGATAGGACTCACGAACTGGTTGGTAAGAAAACTGATATTGTTCTCATACAAGTCTATGGATTCGTAGATGTTTTTCAGATAAACGGAAATGCCCTCCATGCTGAAATATTTACCGTAATCCACCGTTTTTGTTGCTTTTACCACCTCTTTTTCGTGTGCAGGCGACTTGCTGAAATAGTTGTCCGATAGCTTTTCCTGAATATACAGCGGGAGCAACTTCTTTCCTTTCATAGAGGACGTGTCGGTATGATTAAAAAGGAAATGAAAGCTCTTTGGAGTGTTGTCTGGACGAAATTTAGAGGTATAATTGCTCAGTCCGAATATGATCTTTTCATATTTGGTATTTTCCAGATACTGCCAGTTGCCCTGGTGATTGTCCTTTTTGTGAGCAATTACTTTTTCAATCAGTTCAACTGCCGGATTGCCCTTGTTTTTATACCGTTTTTTTGCCGGTTTTATTACAATTTCCCGGAGTTGCTGAATTTTAGGTTTGAGCTTTATGACAAATGGAGTTGTTCCACCTTTGAGGTAAGGTACGGTGTCTGTTTTGTAGCCGACGCATGACAACTTTATTTTTCCTGTAGAACGGGTGATTTTGAGGGCAAACCTACCGTTTTCGTCAGTTATGGTTCCTTCCCCAGTACGGACAGTCATCAATGTGGCATAAGAAACTCCCTCGTTGGTTTGTGCATCAACTACACGACCTTCGAGGATGGTTGTCTCCTGTAACTTTTGGGCAGAAAGTGGATGGTTGATTCCTGCAGAAAAGAGAATCAGAATAAAGAGACGTACAGCCGACAATCTTTTACCCATATAACCACCTATTGCTTTGTGACGGTTAAGCATCGCTTATCTCAGACGAAATTGATGCTTTTTTGCTGCTGCAAAGATATGAAATAATTCGCTCCCTGATTTTAAAGCAAAAATAAAAATTAAAACCGATGTTATGTTTTTGTTTTGGCTTCGTCATGTATATGTTCGTGGCTTTACAAAGCAGGCAAAAAGAGAAATAAATCATTTAAAACTTAATCACAATGCAATTCAATCCTGTAAAAACTGTCGCAGGGGTACTGTTCTTCCTGTTAATCAACAACAATGTGTTTGCAAAAGATCTGGTGTCAAGAGATTTTCCGGTTCGTTCGTTCAACGAAGTGGAATTACGGGGCTTAGGAAATATTTTCATTACTCAGGGTGATCGGGAAAGCGTGAGAATTGAAACAGATACCACTACTATGAGTACGGTGGAACTCGAAAATGAAGAAAACAAATTAACGATAAGCTCAACCATTGATTTTAAGCACGCAGCTAAAGCTCAAATGAACATTTATATCACTGTCGTCCATTTGCAAAAAGTTCAGTTTAAGGATGTGGGCGCAGTGACAAGTACCAACGAATTGAAAACCGATACGCTTAATTTTTCAATGACCTCTGCCGGTAAAGTATCCATCAACTTGCAATGTAAGCAATTGAATGTGCAGTTTGCCGGTGTTGGAAGTTTTGTGGTTAAAGGCACGACAGACAGGCTGTCTCTTGATGCAAAAGGTGTTGGAAATGTACAAATGAGCGACCTGATTGCGAATGAGGCTGTTGTGAGCTTTAAAGGTGTTGGTAACGTGGATGTGTATGCAAAAGAAAAGATAACGGTTAACGCAAGTGGTATCGGTAAGGTCATTTACAGAGGCCATCCTCGTTTCACCGATATTCATAAAGATGGTATTGGAACAGTAAAAGCGGGATAAAAATAAACATCTAAAAAACAAATTGTTATGAAAAAAATGTTGTTGGGAATGATCTGTTTGCTGATCGTCCCGTTTAGCCTTCGGGCAGCTAATGTTATTCAGGAAATCTCGGTTGGCGCATTTTCTGAACTGGATGTACGCACAGTTGGTAATGTTTACCTTATTCAGGGTAGTAAAGAATCTGTTAGGATTGAGTCAAGTAAAGATGTGTCCGACTATATTGTGGTGAAGAACAGTGGAAATAAGCTCACTGTTACAACCAAGGGGCTCCATAACTGGCACGGAAAAATGGATATTTATATCACAGTTCGTAATCTGACAAATGCTTATTTTAAAGCAGTAGGAAATATTCAAACCAAGAATACACTTCAAGGGAAAATGCTTCAGTTGACGGTGAATGCTGCCGGTAATATAAACTTCGACCTGAATTGTACACAATTGAACGCCGACTTTTCAGCGATAGGTAACGTAAATCTGTCGGGCAGTGCTGCTCATGCTGAAATTCATAATTCAGCCACGGGCAATGTTCGCGCCGGTGATTTTAGAGCGGATGTTTTGGATGTTCATCTCTCAGGAGTCGGCAATGTGACTTTGTTTGCCGGTAAAGAAATCTCTATAGATGCCAGTGGTACAGGCAATATAACCTACAGAGGTAATCCGGTGGTAAAACATCTGAGCAAGCATGGTACCGGTGCAGTTAAACCCGAATAGTCACTTTTCTTTTCAGGTTGTATGATAATCTATTTTTGGATATTTATTCTATCGTCTGTGATACAGTGAGATATGAGTTGATGAAATTGCTGGGTTAAATTGAATTCTAAAAAAAACATAACATTCATCCAAACGCATAACCGCGAACGTCTAACTTACAAAAAACAGAACGAAGGAGTAGAAATGGATCCGCTACTCCTTCATTTTATCACAAACGAAACACACAAAAAAAATCAGTAAAATTTTATGGCAACAAAGACTTGTTTGCAACGAATAGCTAGTTTGATGCTTATGGCGATGCTTTGTATCGGAATCGCAAAAGCAGACGGAACCGTAAAAGGTCGGATCCTTGATCAGAATCATCGTCCGGTTGAATTTGCAACCGCAGCTCTTATCAATGCAAAAACCAAACTGCCGATAAAAGGCAGCGAAAGTAACAGTACCGGCGACTTCGTTATCGATAAAGTGCACGAAGGAACTTATATTTTGTCGGTGACAATGGTGGGCTATAAGAAGTTTGAAACCGAACAGTTTGCGTTTAATGGTAAAAAAGATGTTCAGAAAGATGTGGTTTTACAGGAGAATACGCAGATGTTGAAAGAAGCTACTGTGGTGGCCAAACGTAAGTTTATCGAACAACAGGCTGATAAAATGGTGATCAATCCTGAAGCTTCCATTACAACAGCATCGGAAAACGTGCTGGATATTTTGAAAAAGACTCCGGGCGTCACTGTTGACAACAATAATAATATTAGTTTGAAAGGCAAAGAAGGTGTGAAGGTGATGATCGACGATAAGCCGACATATGTTTCGGCCGATCAGTTGGCTACGTTGCTGAAAGGTATGCAGGGAAAAGATATCGAACGAATCGAAGTAATTGAAAATCCGTCTTCACGTTATGATGCCGAAGGAAACTCGGGCATTATCAATATCAAAACAAAGCACAACAAGCGTACTGGTTTTAACGGTAGTTTTTATACCGGTGGAGGATATAGCGGCAAGTTTGGAGAAAATATTGGTTTAGACCTGAATATGAATTTCGGCAAACTGAATGTTTACGGTAACTATTCGTTCAACGGATGGAGTGGCTGGAATACGATGGATGCTGTCCGGAATTATGTTACAGGACCTTATGTGGGAGCCGTTCAACAGATATATAACCGTAGTGACTATAATGGTAACGGACATAATTATAAAATCGGATCCGATTATTATATCGCAAAAAATCAGGTAATTAGTTTCATGGTTCGAGGTTCAGACGGACATAGTAACGGTAAAACAAACTCGGTAACGTCTTTCTTTAACAATACAATGAAGCTCGATTCTGCACTTCATACCAAATCGGGCGAAAACGAACACTGGAGCAATATAACATTCAATGGGAATTATAAATGGGATATTGACAGTGCCGGAACTTCATTGACATTCGATGCCGATTATGCACGCTTCAAATACCATTCTTCTACCGATCAGCACGGAAATTATGTGGATGGAACCGGGAATGATATGAATCTCAATTCTACAATACTTGGCTATCAGCCTCGTATCATCAATATTTTTACGGCAAAAACCGACTACGTGCATCCTATCGGGAAAAAATTCTCAATCGAAGGCGGTTTGAAAACCAGTTTTGTGAAAACAAACAGCCAGTCTGAGTTTACGGTAAACGACCCGACAAATGTGGTGTGGAATACCGGACTGAAACCGTACGACCAGTTTATTTACACAGAGAATATTAATGCGGCTTACGTCAGCGCCAGGGGACAATTCGGTAAAACATCAGTACAACTGGGTCTGCGTGTGGAGAATACCAACTCGAAAGGCGATTCGAAATCGATGAATCGTGTGGATACGAAACATTATACAGATTTGTTTCCGTCTCTGTTTGTTAAACGTGACCTGAATGAAAATAATCAACTGGGATTGACCTACAGCTATCGCATTGGACGTCCTAGTTATCAGATACTAAATCCGTTCATGTGGTTGCTTGATCAATTTACCTATAATCAGGGAAATCCGTTTATTCGTCCGCAGTTTACACACTCTCTTGGTTTGAATTATACCTACAAAAGTAAATTCATTACCTCATTGGGGATGAACCGTACCAATGACTTGTTTACCGATGTAATCAGACAAAATGATATTACCAAAGTGATGTATCAAACCAAAGATAATCTGAGCAAGTCAATAGACCTGAATGCTTCGCAGACCGTTCAGCTCGACGTTACTAAATGGTGGCACTTCAATGCTTCGGCAATCGTAATGTATAAATCGGTGACATCTAACGATGCGACTGCCGATAAATTCAAACGCTGGAGCTTTAATGCAAATTCTACCCAAAGTTTTACTCTGCCTTGCGACATCAGCATGGAACTGGCCGGACGTTATCGCTCAAAACAACTCTGGGGTAACTTTACTATCTATCAACAATACTCTGTCGATTTTGGAGTACAGAAGAGTCTTTTCGACAAAAAAGGAACTCTGAAGGTGTCGGTGGACGATATTTTCAATACCAATAAGGGCGGTGGTTTTGCAAAATACGGGAACGTTGATTTCAATGTAAATAACCACTGGGACAGCCGTACGGTCAATGTGTCATTCACTTATCGTTTCGGGAAAGATTCTTTCAAGACCCGTGCCAACCGTTCTACGGCATCAAGCGAAGAGCAAAGTCGTAGCGGTAAATAATCGATCAAATTTGAATATATACAATTGGATCAATATGTTAATTTAGTTTGGACGATTCATTTG
>JAUZOL010000069.1 GCA_030706455.1 Bacteroidota bacterium | reverse complement strand
TAGCCAATGCCGGCAGTACAAAAGAATGGTTGATTGTTGAGCAGTCCTGCATCAATGTTATTCACACGCATTTTACTGATTCTCCTTAATGCGGCAGACGCCTGCAAAGGCAATTTCAGGTGTAAAGCCAACCCGTTACCGGATCCACAGGGAACAATTCCTAATGCTGTATTGGAATTCATCACGGCACGTGCGATTTCATTAACAGTGCCATCGCCTCCAATAGCAACAACGGCGTCATATCCTTCAGCAACATATTCTTTTGCTCTCAGAAAACCATCATTGGCATATTCGGTGAAATGTATGTCCACTTCAAAAAGAGCTTCTGAAAAATACTTATGAATCAGATCCGGATACTTTGTTTTCCTACCTGTACCCGACTTGGGATTTATAATAAATGCGATTTTTTTCATTTGTTCAATTATAGCCAAACATCCATTTAATCAACCAATTACATCAAACAGTTTTTTTAGCATCATGCAAAGATAAAAAAAATTAAGCATCGCTCAAAAGAAGGTTTGCGATTGTTGAAAAGTATCTGGATTACCCAAAAGAAGTAAGATTATTTTTATTTTTTTGCGGTGCTGAACCACGTGATAGCGTCAACAATTGCAGGTTCGATAGGATGAATCACATATCCTAATTCTTTTTCTGCTTTTTGCGAGCTATAATAGTGTGGTAGCAAACTAAAAACAGCATCATTCTTAGTTACTATCGGCTTTTTACCACATATCAACGACAGCTTTTCCAGGGCAGACGCTGCCGACAATGTAACAAAATCCGGTAGTACTGCCAGTGGTTTTGGACGATGACACAGAACCGCTACCTTGTTGAAAAACGCCCGATACGTAAGATTATGACCAGCCAAAATATAGCGTTCGCCACTACGTCCCTTTTCGGCAGCCAAAATTGCCCCCCGACACACGTCTTTCACATCAACAAAGCTGTTACCTCCCGACGGTGCGAATAGACCTTTATTTCTTAATATTTCATACACTATTCGCGATGACGTCCCATGGGTATCGTATGCCCCGATCATGAAGCCTGGATTAATAATAACAATCTGTATATCAGCACTTTTATTTTGAAACAAAAAATTTTCAGCAGCTAATTTTGTATCCGGATATGGATTGCGAAGAGCTGCAAAATCATACTGAACATCCTCATTCGCAATAGCGCTTTTTTCTTCAATACCGATTGTATCTACCGAACTGATATGAACAAAACGTTTCACTCCTGCTTTACATGCGGCTTCGAATAAAGATTTGGTTCCATCCACGTTCACCAGCTCCATTTGACACCGGTCTTTTTCAAGTGAAGAAACAATTGCGGCTGCATGAAATATCCAATCAATATCTTTACAAGCCCTCTCTAGCGATAATGAATCATTCATATCACCTTCAAAGCACTCTGCCTGTGGATAGTCTAAAGCAGCCAGTGCTACTCTTCCCTGTCGGCTCAAATAGCGAACGTAATGGCCATCGTCGCACAACATGCGCAACAGATTACCACCCATAAAACCGGTTGCTCCCGTTACCAATACACGCATATCAGGAATCGTGAACCAAACCGTCTTTCATTGTAATAATACGGTCTGAAAGTGCAGATAGTTCTTTGTCATGAGTTACAATGACAATAGTGAGGTTGAACTGATTGCGGACATCAAAAAAGAGGCGATGCAGCTCTTCTCTGTTCTTTGAATCCAAGCTTCCCGATGGTTCATCGGCCAGAATTACCGACGGATGGTTCATCAGCGCTCTGGCCACGGCAACCCTCTGTTTTTCACCTCCGGAAAGCTCATTTGGCTTATGAGTAAGCCGATCATTCAATCCCAGAAAATCGAGAAGTTCTTTTGCCTCATTCTCAGTTGTCCGGAAGTTCTTCTTGGCAATCAGTGCTGGAAGCATTACATTTTCCAATGCTGTAAACTCAGGCAAAAGCTGATGAAACTGAAAAACGAAGCCTATATGTTGATTTCGAAAAAGAGACAATTCCCTTTGTTTCAACGAAAAGACATCCGTCCCATCAATTACAACGGATCCGTCATCCGGGCGATAGAGCGTGCCTACAATCTGCAACAGCGTAGTTTTTCCGGCTCCACTTGGCCCTACAATCGAAACAATTTCGCCTTTACTGACATGCAGGTCAACACCTTTTAATACTTGCAGGGAACCAAAACTCTTTGTAATCTGATGTAACTGAATCATATTGCCTTATTTTCAGAAATCAATGTTTTATGTTTATAAATTTCATACACACGGGATGGGAAACCGATACTTTTTCATTTAAAGGTGATAACATCCCCGTTTGCTTATTTCTTTTGAATACAACAATATCATTGCCATCCTGATTAGCTACGAGTAAAAACTTGCCGGTTGGATCAATGACAAAATTACGAGGTCGATTTATACCCTGAGTTGCCCACCCAAGAGTCTTTAATGTTCCTGAAGCGTTATCAAAAGAATAAATCACGATACTGTTGTGTCCGCGATTAGAAGCGTACAAGAAACGGCCATCCGGAGAAAAATGAATATCCGCAGCTGAAGTTTTCATGGTGAAGCCGGAAGGTAACATAGTGGTATGAGACACTACATTGGTAAAAATTTGTGCGGAATCCCTTTTGATAATTGTCACTTTATTTGCTAATTCATTAGCCACCGCCATCCATTTGCCGGAAGCATCAAAATCAATATGACGCGGCCCCATCCCTTTGGGAAGATTCACCTCTGCAAACGGCATCAGTTTGCCTTCCTCAATAGAATAAACCAACACCTTATCTAGTCCTAAATCGGCCGAATAGATATATTTTCCTTTGGGATCAGGCAGAATGCAGTGTGCACGGGTCACTTTGCCCCAATGTTTATCAACGGTTGCCAATGCACCAATGCTACCATCATTATTCAGAGGATAAAATGTCACCAATCCACTTCCATAGCTCGCAGCTCCAAGCCATTTACCAGCCTCAAGTTCGGCGATATAACAGCTATAACTTCCCTCGCCACTTTGACTGTTAATAAAGTTCAGCGACATTGATTTATCTATGGAGAAAGCCGACAAACAATAGGTTTTATTCATTTCTCCCACTGTCCACAAAAATCGGTTGTCGGCAGAAACTGCTAAATAACTCGGATTATCAAGACGTGCCGCTATTTCCGGAGTGGATAGTTTTCCAGAAACAGTATCCAGCCAGCAACGATATACTCCTTCACTCCCCTCTCCAGTATATGTTCCAATAAAAAATGGTAACGACCCATTTACCTGAGCAGATAAAAATGTGATGGAAACACATAACAACAACAAGCTTACAGTCTTTTTGATCATCAGAGTTTTATATTTAGAAATACGAAACTGTTTTACCGTAAATATCCGACAGCAAATTGTTGGCCAGACGACTAGCTCCAAAACGGAACAGTTTATTATTCAGCCATTCTTCACCAAGAACCTCTTTGACAATGGTATAATATTTCACAGCCTCTTCAGTCGTGGAAATACCTCCTGCCGGTTTGAAACCGACCTTCTGTCCTGTTTTATTATAGAATTGTTTAATAGCTCCGCACATTACGTAAGCAGCTTCTAAGGTGGCCGCAGGAGACATCTTACCGGTCGACGTTTTTATAAAGTCAGCTCCGGCTGCCATGGCAATTAACGATGCTTTCTTAATGTTTTCGGCAGACACCAAAGCACCCGTTTCCAGAATAACTTTCAAGTGAGCATCACGACAAGTTGCTTTCAGTTCCTCCAGCTCTTCGTACAATTCTTCATAATTGCCTTCCAGAAATTTACCAACCGAAATCACCACATCAATTTCAGAAGCGCCATCACTCACAGCCATAGCGGTTTCTGCAATTTTGACTTCAAGAAAAGTCTGAGAAGAAGGGAAACCAGCCGAAACAGCCGCTATACCCAATGGGAATTTCAATCGTTCTTTTACAGTTTTTGCAAACGGCGGATAAACGCAAATTGCGGCCACAGAAGGCATCTCTGGAAATTCGCTGGGAAACGCATTTACTTTGTCTACAAAGGCTTCTATAGAAGATGTACTATCTGAGGTATTGAGTGATGTCAGGTCAATCAGATTAAAGCAAGTCTTATACACTTCTGTTGTAGCATTTGCTGTAGCTTTTTCTGACAACAATTTCGATACTGATTCTTTTACCTGATCATCGTTCAAATTGCAGGTATATTCTTTAAACAACGCGTTAAAATCTCTCATTTGTCAATAATTTGAGTATAAACTTGATAAGTTGGCACATTTGTCCAGGAACTTATCCGGGTTAAAATTGAAGATAAACAAACGAGCCAAAAGCAAGGGTATTTCAAAGAAAAATCAGATAAAAATTTCCAGGACTAAAAAAACAAGAAAATGATTATCAAACATTTGCATCAAACATCCCCGTAATGGCTTCGTATACATGCAAAGGTATCACTTTTTTGGGATTTACCATATAAATACGACGAGCATTCATCGTTTTCAATTTGCCTAAAACAGGGTATAAGATAAGTATATTCCAATTTTTCTCAAGACAAAAAAGATAACCGCAAGCATCAATATAATGAATTAAAATGGTTATTTTTGCAAGCAATTTGTATCTATTTATTCATTTCAACACCCATTTTATTAGCAAAGTGTAGTTTTTACTCCCGATAACAATACAATTATGATAAAAGATCTGTTCATTAAAAAGACCTTAGCACAGCTTGATGAACAAGCTGACAGCAAACACAATGAGCTTCGCCGTCATCTGGGTCCCGTCAATCTCACATTATTGGGAATTGGCTGCGTGATTGGAGCCGGAATATTTGTGCTTACCGGTACAGCTGCTGCATTACACGCAGGGCCGGCTATTGCCTTATCGTTTATTATCTCTGCTTTCGGATGTCTTTTGGCTGGTTTGTGTTATGCCGAATTTGCTTCAATGATTCCCGTTTCTGGTAGCGCATATACCTATGGTTATGCCACCATGGGTGAATTTATCGCCTGGATTATCGGATGGGACTTGATTCTAGAATACCTTTTCGGCTCCGCTACTGTTGCCGTAGGTTGGTCCGGCTATGTAAGCAGTCTTTTAGCCGATGTAGGACTTCATCTTCCTAGCGCGATATGCCAAAGCCCGTTTGTTTTTGATGCAGAAGGATGGCACACCACCGGAGCTATCATAAACTTTCCTGCCGTGTTTATTGTAGCATTAATGACCACCCTATTGGTAGTAGGCATTAAAGAATCAGCAAAGTTCAACAACATCATTGTAATGATTAAGGTAGTGGTCATTCTGCTCTTTATAGGATTTGGCATTGCATACATAGACACGCACAACTGGAGTCCGTTCATTCCTGCAAGCACAGGTCCGGGTGAATTTGGATGGTCTGGTATTTTAACCGGAGCCGGAGTGGTTTTCTTTGCATATATCGGCTTCGATGCCGTATCGACCACATCACAGGAAGCAATCAACCCGAAACGAGATATGCCAATCGGCATTTTAGCATCTCTCATAGTGTGTACCATTCTCTACATCGCCGTAAGCCTCACATTGACAGGCATTGTCAATTATAAAGAATTAAATGTACCGGCGCCTATTGCTCTTGCGATAGATACGGCAGGACAAGGTCTTGCATGGCTTCGTCCAATCATCAAAATCGGTGCCATTGCAGGCTTAAGTTCGGTTGTATTGGTCTTGCTGCTGGGACAATCAAGAGTATTTTTCTCGATGGCAAGCGACGGGTTACTGTGGAAAAGCTTTGCCAAAGTTCATCCCAAATTTAAAACTCCTTATATAACAACTATTGTCACCGGCTGTTTTGCTGCTTTTTTTGCCGGGCTTTTCCCTATTGGGTTGTTAGGAGAGCTGGTTTCAATAGGCACGCTCCTTGCTTTTGTAATCGTATGCATCGGGATTATCATACTGCGCAAAACAGAACCGGATGCCCCCCGCGCATTCAAAACACCATGGGTACCTGTCATCCCAATTTTGGGAGCATTAGTTTGTTTTGTTCAAATGGCATCCTTACCCAAAGACACCTGGTATCGTTTGTTTGGATGGATGGCTATTGGGTTCATCATCTATTTCACATATAGTCGCAAACACAGTAAAACAAGACAATACCGGCAAAGATAAGCCGGCAATAAAAATAACAAGGGAGGGCTTGATTTCAATCATCAAGCCCTCCCTTGTTATTTTGCCGGGTTTATTTAATGAATAACCAATATTTTCGTCGTGCCTGACTGGCTGCCGTCAGGAGAGACTGCCAAAACAAGATATACACCTGTACTTACGCGTTTGCCACCTGCACGTTTTCCGTTCCAGGTAGCGATTCCTCCGTTCGAAGTAGTCTCATAAACAAGATTACCCGCAACATCTGTTATTTTGACGACAGAACCAGTAATCAATCCGGTAATCGTAATCAAACCGTCATACGTTTCTCTTACCGGATTTGGATATGCGTACATTGTATCAAATACAGAACTGCCTTTATTGGCGTCCGTCTGATATGATATCAACCCCTGATCTGTACCTATAAACAGTTCTCCGGTTGCTTGATTTAATTCTAATGAAATTATATTATCAGACAAAAGCGGACTATTTGCAGACGTAAAATGAGCAATAGTCGCCGTTCCATCTTCCGAAACCAAATAAAGACCCGATGTCACAGTTCCAATCCATTTGCGGTTTGCGCCATCGACTACAATAGAAGTTACCTGCTCTGTATCCAGCAGATAATCGGCATTATTTGTCCCATCATTCCTTGGAATCTTAATGCGGGAAATAGTAAAATTGGGAGAAAAAGCTTTATCAGGATTGGAAATTATAATGGGTCCCTTTCCTGTGCCAATCCATATCTTGTTGTTTTTATCCTGCACAAGACATCTGTAGTAATCCGAAGTAAAAGCGTTGCCATCCTGATCAACGAAAGAGGTATAAAATGCTTTTTTATCATCCGATGTATCATCCAACGTTCCATTATCGTCGAAAACAAAAACGCCCTGGTTGATTCGGGCAATATTACCCCATTTCCTGTTTGGATTCAGGTTATCAACCAATATCCCTTGTACATTGGTTTTGTTAGAAATAAGATCAAACGGATATGATTTTATAATCCCCGCAGGTGTCAGATACTTAACACTATTGTTCACAAGAGAATTTGTAAACCAAAGATTTCCTGCTTTATCAAAAGCAAGGCCATCCAAACGCTGATAATACAATTCCAGACTTTGTCCGGGGAAAATTGATTCGATAGCGCTATTCTTACTATTGTACCATTTGTAGAACTTATTATCCCTGAATTCATACAATCCCATTCCGTAGGATGATGTAAAGAAATGGGTATTATCTTTCGGATCTACTGCAATCGAAATAAAATCATACACCGGCAAGGTCGGCACATTTGTTTGAGATGCAATCGAAGTTCCTGAAATATAGCTCCATTTGTTATTTTCGGACATCATTACTGATGCCGGATGCTTATATTGTGATGCCCATCCACCACCCGGAATAACAAACAATTTATCTCCCGCAAATGTCATTTTCCATGCATTATTATCAAAAGGCCCGGCCGGTTTGAATTTATTAGCAGCCACCCCCGCCGCATCCGCTTCTATAATGCCGTCCGAATCTCCATTTACATACCAATATTTTTTTGAGGCCGGATCATAAGCAATCATTTTTGGGGCAAAGCTTCCCAGTGTCGACAATGCAAGGTTATCATCGTACATGTAAGTTGTGGATACCGCATCTGAAATAAAATAAAGTTTCGTGCCATCTGTCTGCATGCGAGAAACACCGGAAAGAGAACCTACAGCGCTCCATACTGCCCCATCAACGGACTTATATACAGCCCCATTTTGCAGCAACCATAATGCATTTGAAAATGCTATCAGATTATTGTTTGTTCCCGTGGGGATTGTAGACACATTACTCCAGGCCTGATAATTGGCAAGATTATGGTTGTTAGCGTTGGCCTGCATTAATCCGGAAGCTGTGAGTGCATATATCTTACCGCCAAATACAGCAGTGGCCAACACCGATACATTACTTCCATTTGAACCTATAACATAATTATCTGCAATCTCTTTTTTCACTAAATTGACTACCAAAATTCCGAATTTGCACGACAGATATGCATAATCTCCATTGAAAGAAATGCTATTCAGCGTTTTATCGATAGAAGTCAGTTTTTCATAAAACTCAGGAATATTGGCAATCCCATTTTCGGAATACAGATCAATATTGGCATCCGAATAAACAATCAAAAGTTGATTATGCGATTTGTCATACGCTATCGCACTGATGCCATTATCGCTAAGGCCTGTAATTTTGGAATACTCTTCAATACTTTGATCTGCTTTGTTAACAGAAAACAGGGCACCTGAACTAATGGCAAAAACTTTTTGCGGAGTCAATGCAAGCTGGTTGGTTGCATTATATGCAAAGTAAGCACGCCACCTGCCCATCTCGGCCTGAGAGTTTGCAATAGCACTACTTGTCAATACAATACCTAAAAGCGCAATATACCTAAAAATATCTCCGGGTAGTTTTTTCATTTCGAGAAGACGTTAAGTTGTGCCCGCATAAATCACCACAAATATATAACTTTATTTCACTGATTATGAGCCCTAAATTCAACAAAAAAGCGTCGCAACCTACAATTATTGCAGTCACGACGCTTATTCTGTTATCTTTCAGTATAAATTAAAATACATTCATCATTTTAGCAACTTCGGTATTAATCATTGCCGCAAATTCTTCGGGTGTCATTGTACCCTTATCACCTTCACCTTGTTTACGAACGGCAACCACTCCGGCTTCCATTTCTTTCTCGCCAACGACTAACAAATAAGGAATACGTTTCAACTCGTTATCACGAATTTTACGTCCGATTTTTTCATTTCGGTCATCTACCGTTACGCGAACATCCTGCAAGAAGAGTTCTTTCGCAACTTTGCGGGCATAATCGTTGAATTTTTCACTGATCGGCAATACCACCACCTGATCAGGAGTCAACCACAACGGGAATTTACCGGCTGTATGTTCAATCAACACAGCAACAAAACGCTCCATAGAACCGAACGGTGCACGGTGTATCATCACAGGACGATGCTTTTGGTTATCTTCTCCCGTATATTCCAGTTCAAAACGTTCCGGCAGGTTGTAATCCACCTGAATGGTTCCTAACTGCCAACGACGACCGATAGCATCTTTCACCATAAAGTCCAGTTTGGGACCGTAGAAAGCCGCTTCTCCAAGTTCCACTTTAGCCTTCAATCCTTTTTCTTCGCAAGCCTCAATAATAGCACGTTCCGCTTTGTCCCAATTTTCGTCTGAACCAATATATTTTTCTCTGTTGTTCGGATCGCGTAACGAGATCTGAGCCTCAAAGTTCTTGAAATCCAAAGCATTGAAAATGATGAAAATAATATCCATTACTTTCAAAAATTCGTCTTTCAACTGATCGGGACGACAGAAAAGGTGAGCATCATCCTGAGTAAAACTGCGCACACGGGTAAGGCCATGTAATTCACCGCTTTGTTCGTAACGATATACGGTACCGAATTCAGCAAAACGCAAAGGAAGATCTTTATAAGAACGCGGTTTGAACTTGTAAACTTCACAGTGGTGAGGACAGTTCATCGGCTTCAACAGATACTCTTCTCCTTCTTCCGGAGTATGTATGGGTTGAAATGAATCTTTTCCATATTTTGCGTAGTGACCAGACGTAACATACAACTGCTTGTTACCGATATGCGGAGTAATAACCTGTTGGTAATCGAAACGACGTTGAATTTGCTTCAAAAAGTCTTCCAAACGAAGGCGCAAAGCTGTACCGCGTGGTAACCAGAGAGGCAAACCTTTTCCTACTGTTTCTGAGAACATGAATAATTCAAGTTCCTTACCAATTTTACGGTGATCGCGCTTTTTAGCTTCTTCCAAAAGAACCAGATATTCATCCAGCATTTTCTTTTTCGGAAATGTAATACCGTATATACGAGTCAATTGCTTGCGTTTTTCGTCTCCACGCCAGTATGCACCGGCAACACTAAGCAACTTAATAGCTTTAATTTCACCTGTATTTGGCAAGTGCGGACCACGGCACAAATCGGTAAAATCGCCCTGAGAATACAACGTGATAGTACCATCAGCCAGATCGCTGATAAGTTCTGTTTTATACTCGTCTCCTTTGTCATTGAAAAGTTGAAGAGCAGCATCTTTAGAAATATCTTTACGAACGATAGCCTCTTTTTTAGCTGCCAATTCAATCATTTTTGCTTCAATAGCAGGAAGATCATTTTCTTTAATAACTGTTTCACCCGGATCAACGTCATAGTAGAAACCATTTTCGATAGCCGGACCTATTCCGAACTTAATGCCGGGATAAAGAGCCTGCAAAGCTTCTGCCATCAAGTGAGCGGAAGAGTGCCAGAAAGCGTGTTTACCCTCTTCATCATCCCACTTATGCAATTTAATAGAAGCATCCGCTTCAATAGGACGGGTGAGATCCCAAATTTGTTCGTTTACACTAATGGCCAACATCTCTTGAGCCAAACGAGAGCTGATACTTTCAGCTAATTGTTGTCCGGTTATGCCTTTTTCAAACTGGCGAACCGAACCATCGGGAAATGTGATATTAATCATGTTTTTTGAACCTTACAAATGGTTTTTTATTTAATGATGCAAAGATACTTTTTTATTATTTGCAGAGCAAAGGAGAAAGAGTAAAGAATGCAGATAATCAGCCTAATTTCTAATAAAATTGATCTTCAGAAAGCAAATATCATTTCATCCTTGCTATTTAGCTGCTTTATCACAAAAAAAAGCCGTTCATTACGAACGGCTTTTTATTATTTTGAGCCTCTTGTCGGATTCGAACCAACGACCCCGAGATTACAAATCACGTGCTCTGGCCAACTGAGCTAAAGAGGCAGGTGGGTAAGCTAACTACATCGCACCGCTACAACCAAATACCCTTGCTGCGATCAAGCCCTGGGGGATTCAAAGGGAGCTGGTCGTATAGGACTTACCCGCTGCAAAGGTACAAATTTTTGCCAGTTTGCCAAACAAGCGAAACCTTTTTTCTACATTTTATGTCGTAAAAACAAGTAGCTATTTCAGAATCAACCCTTTAAAATTAACATTCCATCAGGCCTCTCAAATTCTCAAATATAATCATTCGGAATAGCCATTTTGCTCTACATCCTGCTTTTTCAGCGGATTAGCAAATGCCTCCTGATAGCTTTTTCTATTTTTGTAAACATCATATGCAAGGAATAAAGCGTGACGGAAAGACGATTCAGAAGCAATATTTTGCCCTGCAATTTCGTAAGCGGTGCCGTGTGCCGGCGATGTACGTATAACAGGCAAACCTGCTGTAAAGTTCACACCATTTTCCATTGCAAGTGTCTTGAAAGGAGCTAGCCCCTGATCGTGGTACATAGCAAGAACGGCATCATAGTTTCTGAAAGCTCCTGAACCATACAATCCATCGGCAGAAAGAGGACCCACACAAACAATACCCTTATCGGCACATTTTTTAAGTGCCGGTATAATTACATCCTGTTCTTCTGTTCCAATTACGCCATTATCGCCCGAATGGGGATTAAGTCCCAAAACAGCAATACGGGGACGTGTAATGCCAAAATCTTCTTTCAGACTTTGATTCAACACCCGGAGTTTCTCGATAATCAGTTCTTGTGTTATTGCAGCGGGTACTTTTGAGATAGGAATATGCCCCGTCACAACAGCCACACGAGCAATCTCACTTACGAGCAACATCAGTGCTTTTCCTTGGTTGATAAAGGTTTTTTCGAGATATTCCGTATGCCCTGGGAAAGAAAACTGAGCCGATTGTATGTTACTTTTATTGATTGGAGCAGTGACAATAGCATCAATTTTTCCGGCTGCCAAGTCGCGTGTAGCAGCTTCCAAAGCAGCAAATGCTGCCTGACCTGCCATTTCCGTTGAACGCCCAAGCTCCACTTTTATATCTTCCGAGCAACAATTTATGATATACACTTTACGCCCGACAGCATCTTTCACATCGCTGATTGTTGTCAGGCCAAGGTGTTCTATATTTAATGTTTTACGGTAATAGGATGCCACTTTCGGCGAACCATAAATTACCGGTGTGCAAAATTCGAAAACATGGTTTTCAAGTAAGGTCTTAAGAATAACTTCGTAGCCGATACCGTTAATATCGCCATGTGTTATCCCGATAATCATCTTTTTTTCTTCCATTGTATATCAAGTTCAAAGTTTCAAATTCAAGTTCAAAAAATCGGAATCCGCTAAATCTCATTTTCCGGAGACTGTTTGCTACTGGATAACATTCCACATGCAGCAAGAATATCTTCTCCCCGTGATCGACGTATCGTTGTTGTAATACCATTTTCGGTCAGATAATCACGCAAGAACACCATCCGTTCATTATCAGCACCTTTTAAGTCTACATTTGGGATAGCATGAAAACGTATCAGGTTCACCCGACAAGGAATTCCCTTCAGGATACGAACCAATTCACGCGCATGACGCATTGAGTCATTCAGATGGTCAAAAACAATATATTCAAAAGAAACACGGCGCTGATGCTTGAAATCATATTGTTTGACTACCTCCAGCACCTTTTCAATTGGATAGGCTTTCTGAGCAGGCATCAATTCGAGTCGTTCCTTGTCAAAAGGCGAATGCAAACTAATGGCCAGGTGACACTGCGAATGTTCCAAAAATTGTTTCATCCCGGGAATCAGACCAATGGTAGAAACCGTAATCCTGCGGGGACTCCATGCATACCCCCAGGGAGCAGTCAGAATTTCAAGAGCTTTCAGCACTTCCAACGTATTATCAAACGGCTCACCCATTCCCATAAAAACGAGATTGGTTAATTGATCGCTCTCCGGAATAGAGAATATCTGATTCAAAATTTCGTTTGCTGAAAGATTCCCCGAAAAGCCCTGCTTTCCTGTTTGGCAAAAGAGACAATTCATTTTACAACCTACCTGCGAAGAAACACACAAAGTTGCCCGGTCGTCATCCGGAATAAAAACACTCTCAATAAAATTACCGCTTGATGTTTCAAACAGGTACTTCTTTGTACCATCCTGAGAAATTGACACTTCTGCAGCCTCTTTTCTCCCAACTTCGTATTTAAGAGAAAGCGCATCACGTTTTGCAACAGACAAATTAGTCATTTGCTGAATATCTGTCACCTTCTTTACATATAACCAATCAGCCATTTGTTTAGCTGTAAAAGCGGGCATTCCATTGGCAGAAGCGACCTCTTTCAATTGTTCAAGGGTTTTCCCCAATAGTGTTTCTTTGACCATTCCTAGTGTTTATTCTTGCAAAGATAGTAAACAAAGCGGAGAATGAAAAAAGGCCGGTTCATGAGAACCGGCCTTCAAGTTGAAAAAGTAATAGTTGTTATTCTTTGTTCAATGCTTCATATTCAGCGTTCATTTGCAAACGATAGTAAATACGTTTCAAATCACCTTTCAATTCGGCATCTTTAGGATTCATTTCATAGGCCTTTTTGAAATACGGCAATGATTCTTTGAACAAGCCTTGAGCTTCGTCCTGTTTTTTCTTTACCACTACCATATCTTTAATATCATTAGATTCCTGCAAAATAGCAGCAGCTTTATTGTAGTACATACGAGCAATGGCATTTTCTGCTTCTGCGTAGTCCGGTTTCAACTGGATAGCTTTTTCAAAAGCAGCTTTAGCGCCTTCGTAGTCTTTACTTTCTTCTTTCAAACGACCACTTACAAAGTGATACTGAGCAACATTAGGTTCTTTAGCAATTGCCTGGTTCAGATATTCCAGAGCTTCTTTGTTTTTACCTGAGTAGATAAAATTGTTGATAAGGTTTTGCAGGAAGAAAGGTTCGGCAGGATATTTATCAAAGCCTTCTTTCAAAACAGTCATATATTTTACCGTATCTTTCTTTGCAAAATATTGTTGGTAAAGAAGTTCATAAACATTCTTTGTTTCGTAATTGTCACTCATCAGGCTTTCAAGACGTTTGATAGAACCTACAGTGTCACCTGCATTGATAGATGCAATAGCAGCGTAATATTTCACCATTTTGTAAGTTGAATCTTTCTTCAGTTCATTTGCTTTGAAAGCAGGAAACTCAGGAATTGCAAGGTAT
>JAUZOL010000068.1 GCA_030706455.1 Bacteroidota bacterium | reverse complement strand
CATCGTAAAAAGATTGCAGGGTGAATTTCCGGAGTCGCTGCACATTGTTGAACGCAAAGGAAAACTAGGATTGGGAACTGCCTACATAGCAGGTTTCCGCTGGTCAATTGAACATAAATACGATTTTATCTTTGAAATGGATGCGGATTTTTCGCACGACCCGAAAGACCTGCTCCGTTTGTATGAAGCCTGCACAATCGGCGGTGGCGATGTCGCGATCGGTTCCCGCTATGTCGGTCATGTCGTAAATGTCATCAACTGGCCCATCGGACGGGTTGTTATGTCCTATTTCGCATCTACTTATGTACGAATCGTTACCGGACTGAAAATATTCGACACAACAGCCGGATTCAAATGTTATCGTCGCGAGGTCCTCGAAACTATAGAGCTGGACAAAATCCGCTTCAAAGGATATGCCTTCCAGATTGAAATGAAATTCACAGCATTTAAATGCGGATTTAACATCATTGAAGTTCCCATTGTATTCTCAAACAGAGTTTTAGGCGTATCAAAGATGAACGGTGGTATTTTTGGGGAAGCATTCTTCGGTGTACTATCACTAAAACTAAAAAGCTTTTTCAGAAAGTACCCGCAAAAAAAGAAATAACATACCGGTGTAATATTAAAAGCCTCAATTTATCCGGAATACAGATAAATTGAGGCTTTCTTCATTTATATCTTTTGATTCGTCATTTCAAAATATTTTTTCAGCACCAATAATGAGATAATATCTTCTTCGCGCTTGTTCTGAAACTGCCGGATATATTGGTGTGCATTTTCAATAATCCGAAGCGCTTCGTCCTGATGCTCAATATAGTATTTCATTCGTTCTTCCAAATCGGAATAATCATCTTTGATTAAAACATAATGATAATCAGGAATCAGTGTTCCTTCCATGAACCATGTCTCGTATTTTGGTTTTGGCATAATTGCCAGAGAATTGGAAGACATTACCCACTTGAGGTTACTGGCAACATCATTTCCTTCAAGACAAAGAATAAATTTATAGTCGAGATGTTCTCCTATAGTCATCCGGTTTGCCAGAAACTGCAGATTCACATCACGGTTTACCTGTCCAATATTACACATGGGATGATTGAAATACATTTCCAGAAAGCGCAAACGATGTTGCTGACGGGCTTTTGAGCGTCCCACCAGCATATCTTTTTTCTCGGCAAAAGTTTTTTTATCTTTCACAAAAAGAAAATGACGAATCTTATCCAGATTCAGCACAACGGAATTGGCAACATCGCCCTCTATCGGCCTGCTCTTTACAATAGATGGTTCAGCAGGCACCTCCGTAATATCTCCAAACAGAAATCGCACTTTCAGTTTTTGAGAAAAATAACGCGTATATTCGAAAGAATCAAAAAAATAGGTTTTTTGCTTTTCCCCTAATTTAAATTGAGACAATGTAGGTGCATCGGATGACAAACCAGTTTTCTCCACCAGCCTGTTATAATAATCCACTCGTTGCTTTATATACTCTCCATCAAGACCTCCAAAATCAATCAGTTTTCCATTCAACCGATATTGAAAAATGCAGGACGGATAAAATCTCCTCAAATTATTTCTCAAATAATACCAGGGTTTATTGTTTTTATGCCTAAACGAAATTCTTTTTATATCCTCAAACATACGCTTCTTTATTTACTTCCTCTTTTATTGCAATGTCTTGCTAAATTCCTTAACCACTTCCATTGCCTGTTCGTAATCCTTCGCAGCTACTATCACTTTTATTGCACCCACGCCACCGGGCTCGGCCACCCATGGAGCCACCCTACCCAGAATTTCATCATTAAAATATGCTTCAATGTCATTATCGGCCAGCAAACTGACTAACATACCGGCTTCCCATGAAGTTCCCGCAAAAACCTCAACAGGATCTAAATCTGATTCTTGTGTCATAAGGCTTCATTATTAAAGGGTTGATATATTATCATACACTAATCATCATCCTTATCTTTTTGCTGAACATTCAGAAATGCCGACCTCATCGGTGCGGGAGCTTTGGCCTTTTTGAGACCCTGCCACAATATTTCATTGAAGACAAGATCGGGCACCTGATCTTCTTTTGTCCAGTTGAATTTATCTGAAAGCGCCGATAGTTTTTTATCAAATGGATTCTTATCATCAAGATTGATATTCGAAGGTAAATGCTCATACAAAGCAAAATCAGGCGTGGATGTAAAGCAGCGCCACAAAGGAGTTGCAGCTGCATCGTATTGTGTCATGGGTGGCAATCCTAAAATCAGCTCCATGGTACGCAAAATACCACTGGTGGAATACATGGTATGATCCACAAAGTGTCGTCTAACATAAGGACTGACAACATAAGCCGGACTTCTGTGCGCATCCACATGATCAGGCCCGTTTTGAGCATCATCTTCCACTATAAAGATAGCCGACTCTTTCCACACCGTACTCTTCGATATATGCTCGACAAATAATCCTACAGCCAGGTCATTGTCCGCAACGAACGCATAGGGTGTCGGTTCTCCCGCACGCATGCCTTCCGTATGATCGCAAACAAAACGAACCGTCGAAAAGCGAGGCAAGGCATTTTTTGCAACCAATGAATCGAAATCCATTTTCCATTGATTGAAACGGGTCGTATCGCGCACCGCCAGATCAAAGCCCGTAAAATGAGCAACATGTCCTTTTAGTACCGGAATATTCGGCTTGTAATTATCGGCAAACTCCCCATACGTACGATAAGTCACATTATGCCTTTTGCACAAATCCCAGATAAATCCATCGCGATTATTGGCGATAGCCCGATTACCTTCCGCATCATAGCGCCCGCCTCTTCCGCCGTAATAAGTAGGCCATGTTTTTTCAAGATAATCAGTTGCATAAGCCCCTGTACTCCAGTTGTGTCCATCGGCGCTTACCTCTGCATCCACATAAAAATTATCCAGCAACACAAACCTGTTCACCAAATCGTGTTGGTTCGGTGTGATTTTCTTACCAAACAGCACCAGCGTCGTATCTCCATTTCCGGCTTTCACGTCGCCAAGTACCTGATCGTAGGTTCGATTTTCCTTTATCACGTAAAACACATATTTAATTGGCGACACATCACCCACCTTCATGGGAATCGGATTGCCAACCTCGCCCGGAGCATTCATTTCCTTTTCTTTCGAATAAGGCGTATTTTGATATACCTGTTGAGAATACAGACTTAACAAATTTGCCGATGGCTCTTTCAAAATACTCATCGAACCGGTTAACAGACCCGCAATATACTGAACTTTAACAGGCTTTGAACTATCTCCCTGCTGATAGGTCACTGTTTCTTTTTTCATCGTCGGATTTGGTCCCTGCGGATTTGGCAAAGAGGTCAAGCCTTTGGCATTCGTCACAAAGATATTTTTGCCCACCACCTTTACATTAGAGGGATACCACCCTACCGGAATAAAACCTTTCGCCTTGCTCTCCGGAGTTTTGGAGACATCAAACACTGCCAGACAATTGTTATCGGCATTGGCAATATAAAGCGTCTTTCCGTTTTCGCTAAGGGCTAGTCCATTTGTTGTAGAGCCACTCGGAGCGTTGGGATACAAAGCGGCATTCAGAATTTCCACCACTTCATTTTTCCTTGTATCAATTACAGAAACCGTATTATCATTGGCATTTGCCACAAACAGAAAATGTCCGTTTTTGGTCAGGCACATCTCGTTGGGATTACTGCCTACCGGAATTTCTGCCGTAATCTTATTTTGCTCGCAATCATAAACTATCACTTTACGTCCACCCCACACACTGATATATAGTTTTTTATTGTCCGCCGACAACAAACAAGTATAAGCTTCATTGCCTAAAGATAACACATTCAACACGGCTTTGGAATCCGGGTTAACTACATAAAGTGAATTATTTTCTCGAGTAACAACGTAAAGATGGTTGTGTTTGCTATCAAGCGCCATTCCGGACGGCGAAATTTTTTGTGGCCATGGTTTGCCCAACCGAATTGTATCTCCGGCCTGCAATCCACTTCCCGAAACCTGATAACGGTAAATCGCATTATCATTTCCACCCGAAACAAACAAGCTACGATTATCCGGACTAAAAGTCAATCCACACCAGGCCTTTGCAATCGGCATTGATGCAATCTTTTCTTGTTTAGCAACATCAATCAGGTCAATCGTTTGAGTACTTTGTCCATTGTTTGTCACCGCTATCCAACGCTTGTTATGACTCACTGCCATATTCAACGGCAAATCACCCAAGGTAATATTTTTTCCTACAGGAGTGATTGTCCAGCCATTGGGCAATTTCACTTTGGATGGAAATAATGCGTTAGTTTTCTGCGCAAAAAGAGTCAGCGAAATCCCGGCACACGCCAACACGAAACAATATCGAGTTATATTAATCATCATCAATCATTTATCATCATTACTCATCGCACACTCAAAAGCAACTGTTCTATTACCTTTCGGGCTTCGGTAGAGCTTCCGGTATAATTATTTACCATAACAGAGAATGCGTACTCTTTATTGCCCAACTCCATATAACCGGAGTAGCAAAGCACTCTCCTGATAGAACCGCTTTTTGCCATCACCTTTCCGGCAAGAGGAGTACCATCAAGTAGTTTTTTGAGTGTTCCGCTTTGCCCCGCAACAGGGAGAGATTTAAAAAACGCCTCTTTATATTTACTCTGAGCACGCATATATGAAAGCAATTCAACAAAAAAACGGGGCGAAACGCCATTCATTGGGGACATACCGCAACCATCGTGTTGAAACAGTGTTGAGACATCGGCTCCATGCTGTTTCCAGAAATCACGCACAATCCGGGTTGCCTCATCTCTTGTTGCGACAGCATTATTAATCAGCGCCAACCGTTTGAATACATGCTCCGCGTACAGGTTATTACTCTGCATGTTGGTCTCTTTTACGATTTCTGCAAGCGTGGGCGACTGGTGAACAAAGAAACGCGTATGATTATCACTGTTCTTCATTTCATCCAAAGGTGCACCAGACACAGCTATACCGGCTTCGTTCAACTTTTCCGTAAACAAATTTGCTAACTTAAGCGGTGGATTAGGCATGTCTCCATGAATACTAAACTGTTCCCTGTTGGAAGGGATTGTACCTGTTATATAGCGCTCGTTACTAAAAGGAGCACCATGCAAATAGCCATCGTCATCATCTTCTCCTGTTTTACCAGCCTTCAACATATTATGAAATACCATTTCATACATAGGAGGAGTTGTTCCTAAAATTTGAGGCGTTGTGCCCGGGGCTCCTGTTTTGAAATGAATGGCATACATATTATCATAAACCGAAAGGCCAAAAACCCCTGCCGCAAAGTAGTTTCCCATATTCTCCCATGTCCAGTCAGGCGGTGTTACTTCCTTGTCGAATGCAGAAACGTTAGCAACGACATGTCCCAACACAGTTTTAATGCCGGCTTTCTGCACGGCATCCACCCAACGTTTGATAAAGTCATGATCATTAAAAACTTCCGAACCGATAGTCGGATCGCCGCTACCGACAATATAAATATTTCCATGAAGAACACCCTGCGCATCGACAGTTCCGTCATATTCGAGTGGAGTTTCAAACCTAAAATCAGAGCCAAGCAGTTCAAGAGCTGTGGCCGTAGTTATCAGTTTCATATTGGATGCCGGCATCAGACTTTTTTCGCTGCGATAATCCAGCACAACTTTTCCACTCTTAATGTCTTTTACCAAAACAGCCAGATTACCCCCCTTAAAATTAGGAGCTTCCACAAAATGTTTTACTCCCGGATTCAGCGCGCCAACGAGGCATACATCAAACAACAAAAAAGCAAATAACAGTATTTTCTTCATAAATTTCATTCTTAATCAAAAGAGATACGATCGTACTTTTCAAACGACTTACAAATGTACTTCTTTTGAATAAGTTCCTGCAATCTTTGCCGTAATTTATCAATACTTTAATAACGCTGTTCAACCGTAAAATATTCACGGAATCATATTCTGTATTTTGCCCTATATTCCATACGGTTTGAATTGGACAGTATTTGTTTTTTTGCTAAATTTGCAGGATTGAAAATCATTTCAACCCCTCACATGATAACATTTTTCAAATCCCCTGACAGTCATATAATTGCTGTCCAATCAAAAGAGGCTTTCACCTCGTCTGACCTTGAGAAATTAACCTGGTTATTCGAGAATGCCACCGTTGTGCAAGAAGATGAAATCATTGGCACTTTCATAGGCCCACGCCGCGAAATGATAACGCCGTGGAGTACAAATGCCGTCGAAATTACTCAGAACATGGGAATTGACGGCATTTTGCGTATAGAAGAGTTCTTCCCAGCCGATGCACAGGATGACCATGACCCGATGTTGCAACGTGTTTATGCACGCTTAACACAGGATATTTTCACCATCAGCAAAACTCCGGATCCTATCCGTTACATCGACGATATCGCTTCTTATAACAAAAGCGAAGGTCTTGCCCTGAATGACGATGAAATTGAATACCTGAACGGCGTAAGTGAAAAAATCGGTCGCAAACTGACTGACAGCGAAGTTTTCGGATTTTCTCAGGTAAATTCGGAACACTGTCGTCATAAAATATTCAACGGTCAATATATTATCGACGGAGAAGAAAAACCTTCTACTCTTTTCCAACTGATCAAAAAAACATCGACCACTAATCCCAACAAACTGGTTTCGGCCTACAAAGACAACGTTGCTTTCAGCGAAGGCCCTGTTGTTGAACAATTTGCACCGAACGAAAGCGAAAAACCGGGATTTTTTGAAACAAAACCTTTTGAATCGGTTATTTCTCTGAAAGCCGAAACACATAATTTCCCAACCACTGTAGAACCTTTCAACGGAGCCGCAACCGGAACCGGAGGAGAAATCCGCGACCGTCTCGGTGGTGGTAAAGCAAGCTTACCCATTGCTGGTACCGCGGTTTACATGACCTCTTACGCCCGCAATGACGCTTCACGTGCATGGGAACAAAACATTCCAGCCCGCAAATGGCTGTACCAAACTCCGGAACAAATTCTTATCAAGGCTTCAAACGGTGCCAGCGATTTCGGAAATAAATTCGGACAACCTCTTATCTGCGGATCTTTGCTGACTTTTGAACACACCGAAAACGGCAAAGAATATGGCTACGACAAAGTGATTATGCAGGCCGGTGGTGTAGGTTATGCCAAAAAGAAAGATTGCCTCAAAGGTGATCCTCAACCCGGTCAGAAAGTAATTGTGATGGGTGGTGACAACTACCGTATCGGCATGGGCGGTGGTGCTGTATCATCCGTAGACACAGGACAATATGACAATTCTATCGAATTAAACGCTGTTCAACGTGCCAATCCGGAAATGCAAAAGCGCGTTGCCAACGTAATCCGTGCACTGGCAGAAGCTGATGAAACACCTATTGTTTCTATCCACGACCATGGTGCAGGTGGACACCTGAACTGTCTCTCAGAATTGGTGGAAGCTACCGGTGGCAAAATCGACATGAGCCAACTTCCTGTAGGCGACCCTACCCTTTCGGCCAAAGAAATTATTGGTAACGAAAGTCAGGAACGCATGGGTTTGTTGGTTGAAGAAAAAGAAATTGAACACATCCGCAAAATTGCCGAACGCGAACGCGCACCGCTTTACGTGGTTGGCGAAACAACCGGCGATATGCAATTTGTTTTCGAACAAAAAGACGGCGAACGTCCTATCGACCTGCGATTGGACTACATGATCGGAAAACCGCCACGCACCATCATTACCGACACAACCAACGACGACAAATATGCACCGGTAGCCGCTGACGCTACTCAGGTTTACAAATACATTGAAAACGTACTGCAACTGGAAAGTGTTGCCTGCAAAGACTGGCTCACCAATAAAGTTGACCGTTCGGTAACCGGTAAAATCGCGAAACAACAGACAGCCGGTGAAATTCAATTACCGTTGAATGATGTTGCTGTAGTTGCTCTCGACTACCGTGGCAAAGCAGGTATCGCAACCTCTATCGGTCATGCTTCGATGGCCGCACTGGTTGACCCGGAAGCCGGTTCTGTTCTTGCAATTGCCGAATCGCTGACCAATTTAGTTTGGGCTCCGCTCACCGACGGATTGAAGGGCGTTTCACTCAGCGCCAACTGGATGTGGCCTTGCAAAAACCCAGGCGAAGATTCACGTTTGTATCGCGCAGTTGAAGCTTGCAGCCGTTTTGCCTGCGAATTAGGCATCAACATTCCAACAGGGAAAGATAGTCTCTCGATGACACAGAAATACGGAGACGAGAAAGTGTTATCACCGGGTACCGTCATCATCTCTGCCGCAGGCGAAGTGAGCGATATCCGCAAAACGATTTCACCGGTACTGATCAATGATCCCGACTCGGCTCTTTACCTGATTGATTTTTCGAATACCGATTTACAATTGGGAGGTTCGGCATTGGCACAAACATTGAATTTGCTTGGCGATGAAACACCAAATGTAAGCAGCGCTGCTTATTTCAGCCGGGCATTCAACGCCGTTCAAACCCTGATCAACAAGGGCTTGGTTCTGGCCGGACACGACATTTCTGCCGGCGGTCTTCTCACTGCACTGCTCGAAATGTGCTTTGCGAACACCAAAGGTGGTTTACAGGTTAACCTGAACAACGTTTCCGAAAAAATCATCGGCGAAGTTGAACTGCTTTTTGCAGAAAACCCTGCCGTATTGGTTCAGGTGAAAGACACAAAAGCTGTAGAAGCCGTATTGAACGAAAGCAGCATTTATTATGCGGCTATTGCAAAACCGGTGGAAGAAAGATATGTTTCGGTAGAATACAACGACTTCAAATTCAAATTCGACGTCGATCGTCTGCGCTATCTTTGGTACAAACCATCGTACCTGCTCGACCGCAGACAAAGTGGAGAAGCTTGTGCCGAAGCCCGTTTCAACAATTACAAAGACCAACCGCTCCAATACAGTTTCAACAGCGATTTCAGCGGAAAAATGAGCCAGTATGGCATATCTCCCGACCGCAAACCGTCGGGCATCAAGGCTGCCATCATCCGCGAAAAAGGGACCAATGGCGAACGCGAAATGGCGTATGCGCTCTACCTTGCCGGATTTGACGTAAAAGACGTTCATGCTACCGACCTTGCTACAGGACGCGAAACGCTGGAAGATGTAAACTTCGTTGTTTTCTGTGGAGGTTTCTCCAACTCCGACGTTCTGGGTTCTGCCAAAGGATGGGCCGGCGGCTTGCTGTTCAACGAAAAAGCAAAAGCGGCTATCGACAATTTCTATGCCCGCCCCGACACATTGAGTCTCGGTATCTGCAACGGTTGCCAGTTAATGGTGGAATTAAATTTGCTACACCCGGATCATGCCAAACGCCCGCACATGTTGCACAACGATTCGCACAAATTCGAATCTTGTTTTGTTGGTGTGAACATTCCAAAGAACGATTCGGTCCTTTTCAGCTCAATGGCAGGAAGCAGCCTGGGTATCTGGGTAGCTCACGGAGAAGGAAAGTTCAAATTCCCTTATGCTGAAAACAAGTACAACATCGTGGCTAAATACAACTACGGCGAATATCCCGGCAACCCTAACGGTTCCGATTTTGCCGCAGCCGGTATCTGCTCCGACAACGGTCGCCACCTGGCAATGATGCCTCATCTGGAAAGAGCCATCTTCCCGTGGCAATGGCCTCATTACCCACTCGACCGCAAAGCAGACGACGAAATCACTCCATGGATCGAAGCATTTGTCAATGCCCGCAAATGGATTGAAAACAAATAATTACAGAACAACAAACCCCATCAATTGATGGGGTTTGTTGTTTTTAGTACTTTCGCAAAATGCTATTTCTGCTTCAACCTGTCCCTCCCATTACCATTACCACGCACTTCTTGTTTATGTTCTCTGGTATCTTTTCTGATATTCAAATCGTTAAATTGCCATTATCATTTACAAATCAACAACATAAACAAAACAATCTTATCCAAAAACAATTACGTTATTGACCTATATATGGCTAACCAAAAATATTTTATATTTTTTTTACACTGCATATTTACATCGCTATTTTATGCTTTATCTTTGTAATAAAGACGCTGAAATTTATTATCTCTGAGTTGTCCTTAACCTCTCTATTTTACCATTAAACGAAAGACTACTTTGCGTTTTGCAAGCCTGCACCCCATTTATAAATCACTCATAACTAATTCAATTATAAGAACACCGAAACAACCATCAATTAGCTGATTACGTATTCTGTCGACATATTTTTCAATTCTCAAACTTTTAAATTTGGATATTATGAAAAAGTATTGGCTATTAATTCCGGTAGTTTGTCTGTTGGCAAGCGTATTTTACTCTTGCTCACACGGCATGAAGAAGAAAGAAAATATCATTATCGCAGTTATTCCTAAAGTTGATAATGAAATTTTCAATCAGGTAAAGGAGAGCGCCATGCAGGCAGGGAAAAAGCTTGGCATTACCGTCACATGGGAAGCTCCTACTTCGAACGATGGGGCAAAACAAAAAGAATTGATTGAAAACCTGATAAAATACAAGGTAGATGGTATTATTATCAGTTGTAATGACGAAGAAATGCTGAGAGAGCCCATCAACAAAGCTATAAAAGCAGGTATTAAGGTCGGCACTTTCGACTCTGACTGTGCAAAAAGTGACCGTTTATTCTATGTCGGATCGAACAACATCAAAGCAGGCAAAGTTTGCGGACAAACCATGTTCCAGCTTTTTGACAAAGCAAAGAAAAAACCACAACACATTCTGGTGCTAAGCGGCGGAGTCAACGCCAGCAACATGAAAGAACGTTTTAGCGGATTCCAGATGGAAATGGGCAATGACAAAATCAGCAACGTCATTTATACTTTCGAGATGGAAGGATACGGAGAAGAACTCCTAACCATGAACCTAAAGAAGAATAAAAACATAGACGCAGTCCAGATGATTTGGGGACTTCCGGCACTGAGAGGTATTGACAGCATTCCCGCCCTGTCAAATTTCATGAAAAAAGGAGGAATTGCCGTTTTCTTTGACACATCGAAACCATTATTGAAATACATCAAAGATCATCCGAACTGCGCTACCATGAAGCAGGATTTCCATGGCATGGGCTACTATTCCGTCGAAAACATGTACAACGCAATCATGAAGCTTCCTTACGAAAAAGAGATGGCCTTTGATGTAAAGGTAATAGACCAATCGAATGCCGCAGAAGAGCTCAAAAACTGGTAATAGCAATCAAAATTCAATCATCAGGGAAGTCCGGCAATTGTCGGACTTCCTGTTTTTAAACGCATCCTGTTTTGTACAGAAACAACCATATAGTGATACACATGACAGTCGCTACTCAGAACATTAATAACCTCAAAACAAAATCTCTAACTCCGGATTTCACATCGAAGCAAGGCGAAAAAATCAGTACACAACACTTTAAGTTTCTTCCCCAATCAGCCAAATTTCACTTACAATCTTTGTTTTCTTCGGCCATTTCCGCAAATCTGATAGTACCAAATTGCAAACGATGACAAAACGACCGAGAAGAACTCAAAACTCCTTGCAACATTACTCAGAAAAAATCCAATTGGCAGACCTAACCCAAAAAGCAGAGAGTCCGCATAACAATATGCAGACTCTCCAATTATCAGGTTCAGACCGTATAAGACTAAACCTGCTTAGTTTGATTATTTATTCTCTACCGGGGTTGGTAAATAACCTTCCCCATATCAATCTTCTGCCCGACAGTTAACCGGTAGATCAACAGACCCGGAGCCACATTACCTGCAGGAGCATAATCAATGGCATACAGCTGATTTCCACTGACAACCTGATCAAATGCTACTGCAATTTTTCGTCCGCTGATATCAAATATTTCCAATAATACATGAGCATCTTCAGGCGTTTGTAATTTAAAGAACAGATGAGATCCAAATGGATTCGGATAAACATTTAACTCAATTGGATCTGGATGTTCTGAATTGAGAGCCGAAGAGTTTAACGGCATAGTAATTTCAATCATCGCATCATCATCTGCACTTGAATATGTATTATTGCCACCATAATAAGCATCTACATTATGAGTCCCTACTCCTAAACTCGAAGTTGTAAATGTAGCTGTGCCATTACTAAGCAAAACAGTAGTCAAGACAGTTCCTGTTGTATTGTCTTTGAACGTAACAGATCCTGTTGGCATATTTTTGCTTCCTTTGACAGTAACATTAAATGTTATCGGAGTCCCTTTCACTCCTGATGTAGGTGTAGCTAGCAAAGTTACAGTTGGCTGAATAGACCCTGTCTTGAATACGACCTTGCTGTGAATTTCAAGATTTCCATCGTTCAATTTTTGTTCAGCAGTACGTATCAGTCCCCAGTTAGATGAAAACAACAAGCTGCCATCTGTGTTCCATACAGTAATTCCAAGTCTGTCATTTTTACCAGGTTGTCCATAATCAGTCATGGTAACCATAACTGTAGCTCCATTTGCAAACAAGATATTCGAATGTTGATTATCTCTGACATCAAGTTTACCCGTAAAAGTTGCCGTCGCAGGACTTGTTGCTGTTGCTGGAACTACGGCAAGCGAAATCATGTCATCACCGTCAATTTTAAATTGGTGTAACATCCCATGATTTGGCATACATTTATGTCCCCATTGATCTTCAGTTCTGAAAATAATCGCATTAAAATGACCCTTCAGTTCATTCTTCGCCGCATCGTATTTTACATTAAAACCAAAGTTCAATTTAGAACCTATATCTCCGTCTTTTGTTCCTGAAACTGCATTCGTCAAAAGCAAATTACCACCACCGGTAACAAAATTATCCAAAGGTTTAGCAACAGTTACGATAGTATTGTCTGATGTTCCTACATAATAGCCATCCACCTGAACCCCTAGTGTAAACTGCAACGCATCATTACTTCCTATATTAGTGGTCCAATCAAACATCACTGTACCTGTTTTTAAATCTGTACTATTTATTAGTGCAACTGGTAACCAATCCGTAATCGGAGTATTGGAATCCATATTCATGAATCTTACTTTTGCTTTCCGAATATCACCCGGATACGCATCATACTTCGGATTGTCAATAATCGCCGTAATATCCTGAATAGTAGCAGCCAATGTCACTATGGCCGTAGAACTTGAAATGCCGGAAGTTGAAGCAAACTGTACTCCAGAATAGTTAACAATCGCATTTTCACGAGCAAGCATCACATTAGACGTTACCGAAGCAGGAACATCATAATTGCTATTAATGCCGTTGAAGTTCACCCTCAGAGTTTTACTTCCAGGCATCATCTGGTCTGCTATTGTTTCCAGCAACGTTGCTGACAGTGTGGCTACCAGATCTTTCCCATTCACAGTCAGATTAGCAGGACCCATAGACTGTGTTCCCACATAGAACGTTGCAGAGGTTGCTGCCTGAGGTCCACCGCTCAATAACGGAGCGCCACCAGCTATCGTAGCAGTAAAAACAGCGACATCGCTATATTGGACAGAATCTTTATTCATAGTAACTGTAGCAGTCACAGAAGACGGAGTAATTGCAAACATGATTCCATCGGTAAATGTGATAATATAGTTTGGATTATTTGCAGTTACAATATTATTCTGCAAAATGGAATAGTTACCTACATTCTCACCAGAACTACGTATCAATGATCCATTCAGGTTGACAGTACTTCCATTTGGCAATGATGCAGGATTTGTACCATACAATAATACAGGATCTGAAGAACCATATTTTTTGCTCTGCCCTGAATTTGGAGTAACCATAACCGAACGAGGCGTAATTGTAAAGTTTGCTTTTGTAAACGTAATGTTGTAGTTGCTATTTGCCAATGCCCCCTGATTAATAGGATAACTTCCAACATTTTCTCCACCGTCTCTACCTAACTGACCATTCAAAGCATCTCCATTCACCAGACTACCAGAGGTAATCTGATAAGTTAATACAGGATCATTATTCCCATAAAGTTTGGTCTGTCCGTCATCCACAGTTACAGAAATAGCTTTCGGTCCAACAGTCAATAATGCATCGGTCGGAGTTACGATATAGTTTGGATTCGACCCTAAAGTAATTGATATAGGATAAGCACCTACATTTGAGAACTTCTCGGCGATTGTACCCAACGTGTAATTCAGATTATCTCCGTTGACGGTGCCGCTTACTACGGCGGTCAAAGATGGATTGTCATCCCCGTAAGTTTTGGCTTTAGCATCCGCAATAACGGTAGCTGCTTTCTG
>JAUZOL010000067.1 GCA_030706455.1 Bacteroidota bacterium | reverse complement strand
GCCTGAAACATCCACGGCTTGAGCATTTGCAAGTATCGCTGCAATCACCTTGCAACCTCCCATATCATAAACAGCTATTTCACCTTCATCAACACCTTTGATGTACAAGCGATCATCAACCGGATTCGGATAAATCGTCACACCGTCTAACTGAGCATCGTCAATGCCGGTAGCAACAGATGGAGTCACCGCGTTTGATGGAGTTGAAGCCGTACCAGTACCGATTCCATTTGTAGCGGTAACGGTAAAAGTATAGGTTGTACCATTAGTTAATCCCGAAACTGTAATAGGACTGCTAGTTCCTGTACCTGTTAAACCACCAGGGTTAGAAGTTACAGTATAGCCAGTGATGGCATTACCACCATTTGCAGAAGGTGCTGTGAAGGTTACTGATGCCTGGGCATTACCTGCAGTTGCAGTTCCAATTGTTGGGGCTCCGGGTGCTGTACACCAGTTTAAGTATGGATAACCGGTTCCTATGTTCCAATAATTATTCAATCCATTAGTCGTTTCTCCAACAAAATCCCAACCTGCATTGGTATACGTTGATGAAGTTTTCATGGTTGAAGTATTTGCTCCTATTATTCCGCCATAGGCAGTTCCATTTCCAGCACCATTTGTAATACTGCTATTTATTTCATTATTCCAAAAACAACTGGTAAATGTTCCGGTAAAACTATATATTCTACCTGCAAATCCTCCCAAATTAGTGCTTGTGCCAGAATTTGTTATTTTTCCACTTGCATAGCAATAAGATATATTCGTTCCTGTTTGAACGTTTCCCACAAAGCTTCCTAATCCAGCTGAGCCTGACAATGTGCTATTCCCTGATATTTTCCCAGTACAAAAGCAATTCTGAATAATTGAAATTATTGCAGATCCCAGAAATCCTCCAGAGTAGGACGTGGCATTTACATTAGAATTATTTACATCAGCAGTTGAATAACTATTTTGTATAGTTGAAGAATTACATAATCCAACTAATCCACCGACAGTGCCATTCCCAGTACAATTCCCTGTAGTGTAACAGTTTTGTATTAGGCTAGAACTAACAAGACTTCCCACAAGTATTCCCGTATAACCACTATTCGTTGCGTAATAATATGAGACTGATGCTCCCTCAATTCCTAAGTTTTTAATAGTTCCTCCATATACATATCCAAATAAACCAGTACCTGGATTAGCTAACGAAGTCGAATTTATTGTTAATCCTGTAATTTTGTGATTATCGCCGTCGTAAACGCCACAAAACTTTGTTGATGTACCGCTACTCGTGCCAAGTGGTGTCCAAGGATTATAGCTGCTTAAATCAATATCGGCTGTCTGTTTAAAGCAAACAGCAGAACTTCCTAAATAATTACGAACATCATTTAAATCTGAAGCATTTGTAATTAGGAAAGGTGTCGAGGCAGATCCATCACCTCCGCTAAACGCAAACAATGTCCGGCTCGATAGGGCCAGAAAGAAGATAAGTGTAAAAAACTTTTTCATACTGTAATTTTTTTTCGTTTAAGGTAGTATGGAACTCCATGGTGCTGAAATTATTTCCCGATCGCTATCGGGAACCCTTGGGTATAGTGAAGCAACATGTTCGTTTCATAATTGTTTTTTAGCTATTGACAATAATTAAGTTTAAACGCAGAGGTAGGGATTTTGCCAGCCTGTTACGTTTTCACGGTGTATTTCTTCGAAGATGTAATGATTGTATTTAAGGGCTTTACCCTGAGCTAAAATCATTTTATTGACAAGTTGTTTTTTTACCTCAATTTTCTCAATGTCGATGGTAGGGATGGCATAATCGGAATCGAGGTAAAAGTTTCGTTCGCCACGTGGGCTTCGTACAGTTTCTTTTTTGAGAAGTTTAATGATGGTTGGCCAGTCCCTTTTCTGCAGCTCAGGGAGCAAATGTGCCATAGCTAAACCCATTTCGTAACCCATCAGGGCAATAGCATTGGCTTTTTGGCCAGTAAGTGTTTCGAAGGCCTGTTTAAATTGCAGGTTTAGTTTATCGGGGGAGTAATAGTTATACATTGAGGCTGCATACATGGTAATGCCCATGTTGGTCACCTGAGACACTATTTCTTCGGAAGCCATGTGGGCTGTAACCAGCAGGGGAATCTTTCCTTTTAAGCCCGATTGGTTAAATTCTTCGAGGAACTCGAACACTTCCGATCCGCAAAAAATAGCATGGATAAACGAAGGAAGTGTGGTCTTGAACTTTTCAAAGAGTAGTCTGGCATTATTTTTTACCTGCGATTGTGTAGGATTATCGTGCAATACACAATAATCGATCTCCTGCGAGCCAGCGGCAATAGCCCCTTGTCGGAATGCACTCTGCAAATGGTATCCGGCATCGTAAAGCGACATAACCACCGAACCTTTATCGCCAAATTCCTTAAATGCCCAATAGCCCAGGGCATATTCCGATTGCCAGTACTGGAAACTGTTAAAGAAAAAATGATCAGAGATATGTTGGGTGTAAGGGATCAGCTCGCCCATATCATAAAAAAAAGCCATTTTTTTCTGGCGTTCTACCAGCGGTACAATGTCCGGTACGGCTTTATAGCTAATGAGTCCAGAGAGAATATCAACCTGATCGAATCCCAACAGTTTTTGAACCGATTCTTTTACATGTGCAACTGTTGGTGCTTTAATAAATTCAGGTATAAATTGAAAATATTCACGGGCTATCCGAGAGGGAAAAGCAGTATAAAAGCCATTTACAAAATCGTGATGGGCATATGGATAAACCGAAGAATTATAAGCTAAAAGGCCGATTTTTATTGGTGACATGATAAAATATGTTTATTAAACTATTCAATACGTGGCACGATAAAGTGCCACGTATTTGTTGTCTCCTTTGTTATGGACGTTGCGGATAAAGACCTTCCATTGCGATAATGTAACTAAGCGCAAGATAAGGTTGCATATTGGTGTGAGCTTGAGTTACAATAGGTGTTGCAGGAGTAGATCCAACGGCAACTGTTGCCTTCGATAGGTCGACAGGTAGTCCTGCGGAAGGCGGGGTTACAGTAACGGTAACGGGCATGGTTGTGCTGTTATCAGGAGCACCATAAGCCTGAATAGAATCTCCGGAACCTGTATCAGGAACTTTAGCAGGACTAACAGTGCTTCCCGGAGTATTGGTAGTACCAGCCTGAGCTGTTGCTTTTAAGGCTCCGGTCGCGGTAAGTCCTGTTAATGTTGCTGTAGCTGTACCAGCAATGACAGCTGGATGGCTATGCGACATGAGTGGCGCTTGTGCTGCTGTTAATGTTACTGTATCAGTTCCTCCATAAGAAGCAAAAACATAAGCAGAAGGAATATTAACGCCTGAAGGGATTGTACCTCCCATAGTGGTTGACCCAACAATTGTTCTTCCTTGTAAATTAGGCAGATTGAAGTAGGTCGCATTATCCCCTCCAAAATTTAAACCAATTAATGAATAGAGTGCCTGATTTTGTGCAATAGTTAATTTCGCACCATTGCAATAAGCAAAAGACCTCGGGCACCAGCCGATAGACCAGGCGAAAATTGTACCCATAAAAGCTTCATCCATAATTTTAAAAATTAAAAAAGTTAATACTGAAGTTAATTAATGATTATAAGGAGTTCATAATCTCTGTTTGATAAAGGGCTGGTTTGCAAATCACCCGGCTTTCGATGTGCGGTTTTTCGCCCTGTACATACCAAAAAGCAATGTGCTGAGCCGGTTGTTTGCGCAAATCGTAGAAATTAACAGGAAGCGTAATACTCGAGTCGTTTTCACTCAATAGTTCGTCGCCGAACACTTTTACCGTAGTGAAAAGTTTGAGTACCGGAAAATCTTTTTCATCGGGAATCTCAAAAGTCTTCTGCATACGGGCAATGTCGAGGTTCTGCTTGTTTACAGTAAATACATTGCCTAATGCTATTCGTTGAAAAGGAGGCGGTTCATCCTCATAATAGAGCAACCTGTCCTGTTCCATTTTCGGATTGGTAAGGGCTGCATCTATGCTTATTTCTTCAGGTATAAAAATGGCTTCGGGGTGCAACTGCGGAATAATGTTTTGCATAACGGCAACCTGCGGTTCGTTTTTGAGGCAGGCCAGCATCGTTTCAGAAATGACAATATTGTAGTGACAACTTAACTTAAAAGTGGTGGCATCTTCGCAAAACACATACCCGATATAATCGTTAAGCTGTAGTTCGGCGATTAGCTTTTGAAGAGCTTCAAGCGAGAATGGATTGATATCTAGCAAGTCGACTTGAATTCTGTCAGGTGTAAAAAGGTGCAGAAGCGGAATTACCAGCGTTCCGTAAGGACCTGTGCCGGCATAGAGTATGTGGACGGGCTTGTCTGCCCGGTTGTTTAGTTTTTGTAATACAGCCTGATGAATGCCGCGCAGAAAAACAGCAGTCCGTTTCATTTCAAGCAGGCAATGAGCAGCGGCCGACGGAGAAATGGCCTTACCCGAAGGCAGCATGATGTCTTTGTCTACGCTAATTTGCGCAGGGGAAACGCCGGTGATACGACTGAAGACGTTATAAAGCGCATCAACCGATTGTTTCATGATAAGAAAATCATCGGCACAATCCAGAAGATTCCGAACTGCATTTCGTACAATTGAGATATCAGAGGTTTGATCCATTTATATAATTGTTCTCATGCAACATAAACACGCCAAAATAGTTTATTTCAACGCGGTTAATGCATACATGGCATTGATTGCTGTATGGTGGAGCCCTGAGATCAGAACGGTATCATCGTAACGATGCCTTTCTGAATATTCAAAACTTCGAAAAATCTACCCTCTTGATTATCTCTCTCTTTTGGATTTCTCTGTTGTCAGACTAACTATTCTAACAAAAACACACTTAATTTATTTTTCAATAAATTTTCACTACGCAAACATACAATATTTATTTTAATAAAACAATCACCATGAAAACTAAATTTAAATTAATTAATTACACAAAAGTCATTTCCATATTACATTCCCCATTCATGCTTTGGCATTGCAGACTAAATATCTTTTTTATTGTCCGATTTGCGTCCTTTTCAAAAGAACACAAGTTCCATCCATTTGAGAGAAGGCTATAAAGCAAAGAAGACATCTTCTGAGAAAGCTATGAGGCCTTATGTAAAATGAGAAAAAGAGACCATGTTCAGAAGATAGTCAAGACGGATTCAATCCTGACTTTTTCGACATTCCCTGTATGAAAGCAACCATTTATCATCTAGCCTTTTAACTAAAATACAAATCTGCCTCGGCTGCCCTTCGCTTTATAAGCCCTGGCAAAACCTTCCCGCCACCATTAACCCATTTATTAAACTCAGCACGAATTGTGGAATCGAACGGATTGACATTAACTTTCTTCAGTAAAGTAGATCCCTTCAACGCCCCGGTACCGACATTGTAGGCAAAACTAACCAAAGCGTCAAATTGGTGCTGATTAATTTTGTCGGTAGTAAAAGAGTCTACCGACACTTCCGTCGTCTTCAAATCATGCTGCAAATATTCATATGCCTGCTCTTTAGTAGCAACATCGCCCGCTTTAACTTTCTGACCGTTAGGATAAACCGTCGTACCGATACCGATAGTCCATACACCGGCAGGACATTTGTACGCAGCAAGATACTTTTCCACGTTACCTCCACATTCAAACTGCTCTATCAGCTGAAGACATTGATCCGAAACAGTAGTAATTTTAGCCATTTTCAATATATTAAGAAGTTAACAAAAACACCATATCATCGATACTTAAAGCCAGTCCGTATCACCCGCAGCATCACAAGAATCAAAAATTCAACAGGTTACTTATAGATGTGGAATATCCGATTTGAAAAGTAAAATAGTTGTTATAGACACCTACATACTGCGTTGCACGAATAAACACCGAACTTTGTTTGTTTCCATTCGGATGAAGATTGACACTTTGGCTGAGGTTCAACCACGAATGATTACAGAAGAAACGGATCAATCCGTTATGGAATGTTTGTTGAATATGAATGGGATCAACAGAAGATATTCTCCAGGCCAGATACCCTCCCACACCTAAATTAAAATCTATTTTGTTTGAATCGAAAAATTTCAAATCGACATATGGATGTACATATACAGAAGAGGCACCAACAGAATCCTTCCCGATTGATGTACGCAAAAAGCCTGCTGCCATATTAAAAGTAAACAATTTACTATCAGTGCGGCACGTAAGCAGATTAAGATCTGTTCCAAAATCAAGATTGGCATACTTATACAATTCCAACATCAACTTATTATCAGCAAGATCGGAAACATTTAGACTTTTCCTGGTATCCTCGAGCTTAGAAAGTCTGAAATAAGGAGAAATCCGGTTCAGCCAAACCTGCTGAGATCTATATTTATATGGATTATTTTCGGTTCGAATCTCGTTCAGGCTCCTGAATTTTTTCCCCTGATTGAGATAAAAGTTCAGTTGTGCTTCGAGTTGAACAATGCCATTTGGGGTTTTCCCGCTGTAACCAAGAGCATCGGTAAACAGGCGAATATCAAATGACTGCGCAATAGAAGGCTTATACAGTTTAACCGTTGCCGTTTGCGTTCCATCAAATGACACTGTAGTATCTTTTGGTATATAAGTCCCCGACGTACTGGTTATTTGTCGATTATAATCCAAAACATCGGACAAATCGAGAGCCAATGTCTGCACCCGATCATATTGAAAAGTTACAAAATGCCGGTTCTTTGTTGCCAAACGATCTACATCAAATCCATTTCTTATTGGTATATATTCCATGTTAGAGAAATAACATTGCCTGTTATCCGCCGAATCCAAAGCTCTTACCAACAAATCTTTGATCACTCCGTTTTCAAATGCAATATCAACAGACTGTACAAACACAGTTCTTCTCCATTTCTTTGTTGAGTCACTAGCAATATCATAGCTTTTCTTCTTATTGTCAGATAAGGGCGGCGCATTATTACGACTTGCGATGCGCTCTGTTTTCCTGAGCAAATAAGCATTGGCAGTTGTCTTCTTCAATTTTAGCAAAGCAATATTCGATTCTTTATCCGACTCAAGGTTAGCAACATGTGATTGTAACGAATGGATATTTTGCAAGGTAAAGTAAGAATCCTGTAACTTATCACTCACCGACGCGACAACCATTTTAAGACTATCCGTAAGCTTTTCATACTCCGCCGACTGAGTCAACTGCGCAACAACCGCTCGCAGGTCATCCGATTTATAGAGAGACGAAAGGGAATCGGCTTTAGACTGATAACGTATCACAAAATAGTCGGTTTTTGCTGTCACCGTAAACACATACGATGCTCCTTTATACTTGATAATGTATGGAGATTGAGCCGTGAGCACACTCTGACTTACAAAGAAAAACAACAGGAATAACAAATATTTCGGGAGTTTCATAATCATCTCTATGTATAAATTGACGAGAAAGTAATATTAAATCTGCTTGTTCAAACACAAGACTGAAAAACCTCCATTCATACACTTGGAGGAACAGGTTGATCGGGTTGACCCGACGCAGGTTTAGCCGAAGAAACTGCACTTTGAGCCACTTTGTTTTCTGGAGTTTTCAAAACCGCATACGTACCCGAACTTATCCCGAGCAATATCAAGGCATTTGCGTCCATGTTCGGAATAATCAAATCGCAAGCGACTCCGTTATTCAGGTTATTTACCACTTCGACAATCATCCACACTCCATAAACAAGATTAAAAATCAAAGCCTGCAGACGATGAATGCTCGCCCCGTTTTGACTGGAAATAAGGTCAATGAGAAATCCCTCACTGGCAATATTCTGGTGCCGGGCAGCAATATCATCCTGTTTCATATCCGATACATCAATCAACCGTGCTCCGGTTGCCGTTGCTGCACTTATGCCCAATAAAATTAAAGCTGAAGAGGTAAGATGAGGAGCCGTATTGCACTTAATCAAAACAGCCACAAAAGCCGACATAATAATTAAAGTCCACCAAGCCAACTGAGTACGAGCAAAACTCCATGGCTTGCGGCTTGCAGTACTCTGATCACGCAATAAGTCGTGTTTCAAATCGAGATAAACATAGACTGCCAGAAGGGCAAAAAACACGAGCCAAAAACAAACAACACATGTATTCATGAAGTAGTAAAAAAAGGAATGAGAACAAAAAACCACCGTTATTTCAAATGCAGAGAGCCTCCGATAAAGGAGAGGGACGGATTACAAACAGTTGCACAGCGCAACAACTATTATGCCAAAACGACATCGTTCTAATTTGTGCAAAATATTTTCTTAACTGATCAAATATGTTTTCTTGTTGCTACAGTTTTTACTCATCACGATTAACCATACAAAGCAACATGTTCATTTCATTCGCACAGAATCAAAAGCCCAAGCTCAACGTTTCCGCAATAATTAAAAGACAATTGAGCGAATATTTGTTTTATAATATTGACAATATAAAATATGTATTTGACAAATTAAAACTTAGCGGATAAAAATAGCTCATTAATTTAAATACAACCCCAATTTATGTGTTAATTATAATTAATTATATTTACACAAAACAACATCCATATAAACAAGCAAAAAAGAGACTGCGTATACAATTGCAATCTGAGAAAGTCAAAAAACAAGCAGATTTAAGATTGTATAAAATTATCCTGATCATTTGTCTACAACCTTTCTATTTGAAGTACCTTTGTATTGAAACAAAGCACAACTCCAAACAAACAAGTCACTATGAAACCACAATCTGACAATTTCGAATGCTGCCCGCCCTTCGATCCGACACCTTGGGACGACAAGCTTTTCCAATGGGAGAAAAAGCGTTTTGTAAAAGACCGTGTGCTCACATTGTTCTATTACCCTGTCAATTTTGGGAAGAGAATTACCCGATTGATACACCTGATTGAAGATTCAGATGGAAAAATGGAGGATTGGATGTGCCTTTCGGATCACACCTCCAAGTGGAACATGAATATTTACGCCGCAGTTGACAAAGAAATTTTCATGGCTTCAAACGTCGAGATATCGGGCACGTTTTACAGTCGCGTTTACGAGGGACACTTCCGAGAAACAGACAAATGGTGTGCGGATTTTACCCAACACATAAAAGAAAAAGGCATGGAGCTTGAGAAAATGTATATGTGGTACACTACCTGTCCCAAGTGTGCAAAGAAATATGGCAAAAATTATGTGGTGATTATCGCGAAGGTTCGTCAATAATTACAGGCACTAAAAACAAAACAGCCGAAAGAGAGCGACCTCTCTTCCGGCTATTTTTTTTTTTGCAAAGGTTAAAGCACACCTTTTATGTTATGGCATCAACATTACAACAAAATTCGCAACCCTTCACTTTCACAAAGTATTTTTCCGCTTCCAGAATTGCTTCTTCGGCAGAGTCAAGGCTACCCAAACAATACAGACTTTTTATATTGGGTAAATGCTCACAGTCCGAACGATGCACTTCATGCTCGCCTGTTAGCAAAGATTTCTGGTTCACATAGTAAGATACCATGATGCAACTAATTAGAAACCCATGAAAGCATTAGGTTCTTTGAAACACTGAGAACACGAAGCCGTTCTGAGTGTTTCGAGTTCGCCGGCAATTTCCATTTCAGGTATATCCGGATTAATCCATTCTAAACATTTACCGAGAGAACTAAACACTCTGAACTCGACATCGTATTTCCCGTTAAAAGTTCCAAACCACTCGGAGTATTTAGCAAGGGTCGATTCACTGGTCAAAATTGCAGCCTTACGCTGCGTAAAAACCTTAGCTTCTTTCCCTAAATAATGAAGATATGTCGTATGTTCTTCCAGCGTAAAATTCATTCGTGCCTCCCGCATATCATGCAACAAATCAAAATGCGGATTGTATAATCTGTCGGAATACAAGATATTACGGCTCAACCTTAGCGAATTAATACTAAAATCGCCCTGCAACACTTCAAGAACCAATCTTTTATCTTTCAAAATTTTATGATTGTACCTTATTACATGATCATTCATAACTTTAGATTTTAGCGGGTACGACAATACGCTCTTTTAATTCCACTAAGTTACACACATTTACGCCCAAAATCAACCGAAATTTTCATTTTTAGAAAAAAAATATATTCCCCGGACCTTCACAATTTCGGTCATAAAAAAGCGGCAAAAATCATTCCGGAATTTCAGAGATACTACCGTAACGATGATATTCGTATGTTATGCTTTGCTCTTTCAAATAGTGCAACAATTCAAGGCGACCTTCAGACAAAGGTTTTGCTGTAGCAATATATTTCCCAAGAGACGCCGCTCTTTTGAAGACATCTAATGGCAAGGCACAACTACAACTTCTCACACGATCATATAGACCTAAATCATCCTGAAATTCAAGATCCGACTGAATAACAAGTTCTCCATCGCGAACAACAGAGGCAAGTTTTTTCAATTTCACCTCATCTCCCGGATTCAGACTTAACACCATCGGGGTCTTTGCAATCTGAGCTGCCACATACACCATTAGCATATCGCAAAGTTTGTCTTCCGGCTGTATTCTGAAAATCATCTTTTTCAACGGCAAGTAACGAAAAAGATTTTGTTCTCCGTACAACTGATGAATATCCCGGGCCACAGCAAATTCTTCTCTGTAGTTTCGCTGATAACTGTCAACAGCAGCCGCAAAACGGGGTCGTTCTTCTTCTTTTAACAATTGTAATAATGAACTGTATTCGGCTACGTCTTTCGAATCATGAAGAGAAGCTTCTTCAACATTCACAAAACAAGAGACATAATTTGGGCCGCCGGCTTTAATTCCTCCCCCAAAAGCCGACAGCTTCATTCCGCCAAACGGCTGTCTGCTCACAATCGCTCCGGTGATCCCCCGATTAATATATAAATTACCCGCCTCTATCTTCTCTTTCCACAAAGCATGCTCCGTTTCGTCGAGACTTTGCAAGCCGGAGGTCAAACCATAATCCGAACTGTTTGCCAATGCAACGCCATGCTCCAGATCATCCATACATACCACTGCCAGCAACGGAGCAAACAATTCAGTAGTAAAGGTATAGCTCCCCGGTTTTACGCCCCACTTCACACACGGCTTCAACATATAATGTTTTTCATCGGCAAACTCTGGTTCTACCAACCACCATTCACCGTCTTCGAGATGATTGATCGCATAAAGCAACTTCTCGTTTTCAGAGGTAATCATAGGCCCCACAACCGTTCCTCCCTCCCAAACACTACCTGTGCGAAGGCTTGTTACTGCATCAATAAGCTTTAATTTGAAGTCTGTATCATTATAGATCGACTTATCGAGGATAAGCAATGAACATGCCGAACATTTCTGTCCTGCATTACTGAAGGCCGAGGTCATAATGTTTTGGATTGCATGATCCCGGTCTCCGCTTGAAGTCAGAATGATAGCATTTTTCCCTCCCGTTTCTGCCGACAAGGGGCATGTGGGATTGCATTCCAACAGACGAAAAGCCGTTTCAGTTCCTCCGGTGAGGATAACATGGCTGATAGCAGGATGAGTCGTAAGGTAACCTAAAGATTCGCGACTATCGGGGCAAACAATCTGCAACGCATCTTTTGGCACTCCTGCATCCCAAAAACATTGCGCAAACTCCCATGCCACCGGATAAGCAACCGTCGCCGGCTTCAGAATCACACTATTCCCTCCTGAAAGTGCCGCCGCTATACCTCCTACGGGAATTGCCAGCGGAAAATTCCAGGGAGGAATGACCAACACGATACCTTTAGGTGTGATTTTTATTGTTTCAAGCGCTTCAAACCGACTCATCGAAATAGGATAGTATCGGCAAAAATCAATTGCCTCCGACACCTCCACATCCCCTTCATTAAATGTTTTGCCCGTAATTGCAGACATACATCCGATCAGGTGTCCTCTTTTTGCAGCAAGATTATCTGCTACTTTGTGCAAAATACGATTTCTTTTATCCAACGAACTCTTTCTCCACTCCGATACATCTTTCTCAGCAAGCATTACAATATCCCTCACCTGCGAATGGCTTGCCATATTCACCTTGCACACACACACTTCATCGTTTTGGCTTCGATCTAAATATAATCTCTTCCTCTCTGACAACGAGTGCCTGGCTCCAATCTGAACCGGTATCTCATACGGTTTATCTTCCTTATGCCTCATCCAGGCACGACGGATAGAATCTGCCCATATTTTATTTGCTTTCAGATCAAAGTTGGTGTCGGGCTCATTTCTAAAACAAGCCAAATCAGCTTGTATTGTCGATCCTTCCTTTGTTCTGTCCTGCCGTCTTAAAGGAGTAATATCCAGACTGTCTTTCATCGCGTAGGCCTGCAAAAACTGAGCTTCGAGAAACCTCCATTGGTCGCTGTCCACTTTCAGATTAAAGGAATAACTAAGAAAATTATCTTTCCCCGTGTTTTCATCCAGACGGCGAACCAGATAAGAAACGGCATTCAGAAAATGCTCATCACTTACCACCGGAGTGTACAAAATAATCTGTCGCCCCAGTTTGCGCATAACGCGAGGCAAATGATTAGCCATTCCTTCAAGCATTTCGAAGGTGACATATTCATCGACGCCATTGGTACGACTCAGCAGGTAAGCGTACGCAATACTGAAGAAATTATGCGTCGCCACGCCAACATGAACCGCTCTTGCATTGTCGGGTTCCAAAGCACGCTCCAGCACATGCAAATGATTGGCATCCACTTTCACTTTCGAATCGTATACCGGATTCTCCCAGCCCTTAAGCGAGGAAATAATGCTTTCCATTTGCAGGTTAGCACCCTTTACCAAACGCATTTTGATAGGAGCACCACCTTCGGCAACCCGTTTTTTAGCAAATTCGAGCAACCGGGTTTGAAATCCCCATGCATCAGGAAGATACGCCTGGACCACAATGCCGGCATAATAATTTTTAAACTGCGGCTGACTTAATACGGTAAGAAAAACATCGAGCGTAAGTTCCGTATCCTTGTACTCTTCCATGTCGAGGTTTACAAATTTGGCTTTCGACAGTCCATCGTCACCCACAAAAGGATGATCTATTGCCCGTTGATAAAGACGAGAGAGTCTTTCACACAGATCTTTTTTATTCTGCTCGTAATTCAGCGGATTGATCTGAGCATAAATACCCGAAATTTTGATTGAGATATAATTAATGCGGGGATCTTTCAGGGCTTCCAGATAATGTCGGTAACGATGATCTGCCTCTCCGTCACCTAGCACCACCTCTCCTAACAAATTCACATTTTGCCCGATATGTTGTCGTTTCCGCTCGTTTAGATGACGATTCAACACGGAGGCTTCTTCGTTTATTATCACCTTGGAGGTATCAGAACGAAGTCGTTTTTTGAAGACAGGAACTGCAATAAAATCAAACAGATACCCAAAATAGGCAAATACCTTAATAAGAAAAGCATCTGTTTTATCGAAAAAAGAAGGAACTCCATAACGATCGAAAAGAGTTTTCATCCTACGTGCCAGCCGTTTATTACTTCGTATTTGCGACGATTCGTCAAGTAATTTCGACAGCAAAAATTTATCTTTCGGATTTTGAATCAGGATAGCATACTTTTCCTGCTCTTTTTTTTCTTCAACAGTCAGTTCCTGTTCTGCTTGCGACAGAAACTGTTTCGCCCATTCTATAACTTCGGTAGCATTGAGTGTTCCCATAAATGCAGTATTAGAAATAACAATTCGCTTCAAGTCCCTGTTTATAGGGGAGTCACGAGGAGTGACTTGTCCATCGAATATCTTCGAAAGATAAATTAAAAACAAGCGAATTGTATTAATTCCCACAAAATAATTGAACAATACGATTCGTGAATCCCCACAAAAGTACGCGACACGATGAGTCTAAACCTGACTCAAATGTCGTTTTTCAGGATGCAAAAGCCAGTCGTATGGATGGAAAAGCGTAATTTTGCAACAAAAAAAGGAAAGAATGAAATGAACATGTTGCTTCACAACACTAATGGATATGAACACCGTTTGCAGCAACATGGAATTCCATTTGGCAAAAAAATATTTATATACAAATGAAACTACGTTGCGGTATCTTTATGGTGATGATGACAATGGTGTCATTTATTATGGGGCAAAATCCGATCAATGTGTATGAATCGACAGTCAAGGTTGAAAAACAGACAACGCATGAATACTTGTGCGGATTAGCAGAAGGTGACCAACTGGTTTTTTCGTTTGAGTCCGAAAAAGGAGGAAAAATAGACCGCGTAGAAATTCTTGAATATCCGTTATCTTCACAATTTGCCGACTACAAGACATCCAAAATAAAGCAAAAAACAATATCGATACCTCACACCGGCATCTATCTGTTTCGTTTCACAAACAATGATCCGAAAGATAAAATCTGCCGATATTCAGTTCAACGAATTCCGGGAAGTGACGCACCCGCAAAATTCAACACCACCGTTTACTGGAAAACTACCAAAGACACTATCGGATGTAAGAACGAAACGGAAACGACTCTTGTTACCGACACCTTAATTTCAAATCTCACCGACAAAGTGGTAAATATTCATGCACTACTATCCACCAAAAGCAATAAAATGTCGTTTTCGTATACGTTGCCATCTCAAACCATCGCTTACAGCTACTACATCGGAGTCAATCAGGCAGGAAACAAAGCCTTCAATGACGCAACAGCAAGCCTTCTGCGGTCGGCCAGTCCATTGGTTTCAGTGATTCCCGGTTACGG
>JAUZOL010000066.1 GCA_030706455.1 Bacteroidota bacterium | reverse complement strand
TATTGAGAGATTGCTTAGTACTGTCGGCCAATATGAAGCCGAACGAATAGAACGTGTTAAAACTCGTCTGCGCGATGGCCTGCAAAACGTGAGCGAAAACTACAATGCCGACCGTTTTGAACAGGAACTGATTTTCTATATTGAGAAACTGGATGTGAACGAAGAAAAATCGCGTTTGCAAAATCACCTGAATTACTTCCGCGAAACAATGAAAAAAGAGCATAACCCCGGCAAAAAGCTCGGCTTTATCGCTCAGGAAATGGGTCGCGAAATCAATACACTAGGTTCAAAAGCCAACCATGCCGAGCTCCAGAAAATTGTCGTCCTAATGAAAGACGAACTGGAACAAATTAAGGAGCAGGTGCTAAATGTGCTATAAAAGCAGTTTCTCGCAAAGGCGCTAAGACGCAATAAACAAATCTGGTTGTATATAACCGAAAACGAATTCGCAAGAATAAAGTCTCAACAAGAATTGCAAACAATTTATAACCATATCTCCAATAGGCAATAAAAAGAATTCGATGCAGATTTATTTGCGTCTTAGCGCCTTTGCGAGAAACAACAGCTAACGATATTTATGTCCGGTAAAGTAATCATCTTTTCAGCTCCATCCGGTTCGGGCAAGAGCACACTGATACAACATCTTCTTCAACAGAACTTCAATCTCGGTTTTTCCGTTTCGGCAACCAGCCGTGCTCCCCGGGGAGAGGAAAAAGACGGCGTGGAATATTTCTTTCTGACACCCGAAATCTTCCGTCAGAAGATTGCTAACGATGAATTCATTGAATTCGAAGAGGTTTATCCCGATAAATTCTATGGAACTTTGAAAAGCGAAGTGGAACGCTGTCTGGCCGAAGGCAAAAACCTGATTTTCGATGTGGACGTGGTAGGCGGAGTGAATATCAAGAAATATTTCGGCAACAGAGCATTAGCTGTGTTTGTTCAGCCTCCATCGGTGGAAGAGCTTCGCAAACGACTACACGGACGCGGGACCGATGCAACCGAGGTGATCGAACAGCGCATCAATAAAGCAGAATGGGAACTTGAGTTTGCTCCGAAATTTGACGTTGTTATAATCAACGATCAACTGGAAGAAGCGATTGCGAAAACAGAAGAAACTATCGGAAAATTCCTATCGGCATAAGGTCATTCAAAATTGAATGTCAGCACGAACGCTTTTGAAGTAAGACGAGAAATAACATCAGTATATCGTTTCTGGTCAGATGTGAATGTGCCGGTATCTCTCGAAGATAATGGAGTCAGCACATCACTCATTCCGAGACAAAATTTAAACTCCGGCGACAAGCGGAAGAAATCGAAATAGATGTCGCAGCCCATTCCAAAAGCGATAAAAGGGCTGTAGGTTTTCAGGTAGACATTCACATCTTTTCCGCGTTGCAAATCGCAGTCAATACCTCCTCCAGCAATTAAATAAGGACGAGAGCGCTTATACCAGACAGCGCGATACTTGATGTAGAGTGGCAAAGTAACAAACGTAGACTGAACATATTGCCCCTCCCACGAACTTGTAGTCGAAGTAAAATCGTGATACAATAAAGTCCGTTGAGTAAAATTGAGAGAAGGAGTAAAGCGCAGGTTGAAAAAATTATTCAATCTCAAATCACCTATAATACCTACCGTAAAGCCCGGAGTGAAAGACGATACCTGAGCACCAACCAGTTTTGGATCTCTGGGTGTTACTGCAAAACCATACGAATTCATTCCCAACGTAAAGCCGTAATGCCAGGTTCGTTGATCCGCCTCATGAAAATCTTCTTCAGCAAACAAACTACCTACTAACAGCCAACAGCTTATTATTAACAGAATTCGCCTCATTGGTAAATCTCTTTGATATTATAACGCAATTATACGCGAAAAATTGCAATAAAAAACTCCCTTCCCTGAAATAATCAAAGAAGGGAGCAATATATCGGATCAAATTAATGAATCAGGTTCTTTCCTGTCATCTCTGAAGGTTGAGCAATACCCAACAAACCACAAAGTGAAGGAGCAACGTCTGCAAGAATTCCGTTTTCAACTTTTGCATCTTTCTTCTCTGTTACATACACAAAAGGAACAGGATTCAACGAGTGAGCCGTATTAGGCGAGCCATCAGCATTTACAGCGTTGTCAGCATTTCCGTGGTCGGCTATGATGATAACTTCGTAACCATTCTTTTTAGCAGCTTCAACCACCTGGTTCAGACATTTGTCAACGGCCTTTACAGCAGTTTCTATTGCTTCGTAAAAACCGGTATGGCCAACCATATCGCCATTGGCAAAGTTTACAGCAATAAAGTTGAATTTCTGAGTATTAATAGCTTCTTCCAACGCGTCGGCTACTTTGAATGCACTCATTTCAGGCTGCAAATCGTATGTTGCCACCTTCGGGGAAGGAATCAGGATACGTTCTTCGCCGTCAAATTCGGCTTCGCGACCACCAGAGAAAAAGAAGGTAACGTGAGCATATTTTTCGGTTTCGGCAATACGTAACTGCTTCAAACCCTCTTTTGCCACGATTTCACCCAAGGTATTTTGAACATTGTCTTTGTCGAACAAAATGTGCAACCCCTGGAATTTGGCATCGTACGGAGTCATCGTGCAGTAGTGCAATGGAATGGTGTGCATTCCAACTTCGGGCATGTCCTGTTGAGTCAATACAATGGTCAACTCTTTGGCACGGTCGTTACGGAAGTTGAAGAAAATCACCACGTCACCGCTTTCGATTTTTGCCAACGGAGCACCGGCAGCATCAGTCAACACGACCGGTTTGATAAATTCGTCGGTAACGCCGTTGTCGTACGAAGCTTGTACTGCAGCAACCGCATCGGTAGCCGGAGTTCCTTTACCTTCCACCATCAGGTCGTACGATTCTTTCACACGTTCCCAACGTTTGTCACGATCCATTGCATAGTAACGACCAATGATAGATGCGATTTTACCGGTAGAAGTTTTCAGATGGTTGTCGAGCGCTTCAATAAAACCTTTCCCGCTGCGTGGGTCGGTATCACGACCATCCATAAAGCAGTGAACATACGTTTTATCAATGCCGTAGTGCTTCGAAATGTCAGTCAGTTTAAACAAGTGATCCAACGAACTGTGTACACCACCGTCAGAAACCAAGCCCAACAAGTGGATTTTCTTGTCGTTAGCTTTAGCATATTCGTATGCCTTTACGATTTCAGGATTCTGAAGAATCGAGTTGTCGCGGCAGGCGATATTGATTTTTACCAAATCCTGATATACCACGCGGCCGGCACCAATATTAAGGTGACCCACTTCGGAGTTACCCATCTGACCGTCGGGCAAACCAACGTTTTCGCCTGATGCCTGCAATTGCGAGTTAGGATAGGTTGATACTAAATAATCCCAGTATGGAGTCGGCGTTTCAGAGATAACGTCGGCTTTTGATTTGTTGCCGATTCCCCAGCCATCGAGGATCATCAGCATAGCTTTCTTACTCATAATACCTATTTTATTTACGATTTAATAATTTACAATTTACTATTGAAACCTGCTGTTTCAGGATCAATTGGCGTATTGGCATATTAACCAATTAACTCATTGAGAACTATTCTCCCCCGAATTCCATCAGGTAAGCTTTGATAAAGGCATCGATATCACCATCCATTACAGCGCCTACATTCGAGGTCTGATAGTTTGTCCGGTGATCTTTTACGCGACGGTCGTCGAACACATAGCTTCGGATCTGTGATCCCCACTCTATCTTCTTCTTTCCGGCTTCCACCTTGGCCGATTCGGCACGGCGTTTCTCGAGTTCCAGTTCATACAACTGTGACTTCAACAAACGCATGGCGTTGTCCTTGTTCCCAAACTGAGAACGGCTTTCGGTATTTTCGATTACAATTTCATCCATTTCTCCGGTTACCGGGTTCTTGAACTTATAGTGCAAACGCACGCCGGTTTCCACCTTGTTTACGTTCTGTCCACCGGCACCACTCGAACGGAAGGTATCCCAGCTAAGATTAGCCGGATTGACTTCGATTTCGATGGTATCGTCCACCAAAGGAACCACAAAGACTGAAGTAAATGAGGTCATACGTTTTCCCTGAGCGTTGAACGGAGAAACGCGAACCAAACGGTGAACCCCGTTTTCACTTTTCAGATAACCATAAGCCATATCACCGTCTACCTGCATGGTAACGGTTTTGAGACCGGCTTCGTCACCTTCCTGAAAGTTAGTAATTTCACACTTGTAGTTCTGGCGTTCGCACCAGCGTTGATACATGCGGAAAAGCATATCGGCCCAGTCCTGCGCTTCGGTACCACCGGCACCGGCTACAACTTTAATAACCGCACCAAATTTATCTTCCTCGCGACGCAACATGTTGCGCATTTCGAGATCTTCAACCAGTTGAAGTGCTTTTGCATAAGCCGTATCGACTTCATTTTCGTCGGCGACGCCTTCTTTGAAAAAGTCAAATGCAAGCTCCAGTTCTCCGATTGCATTATGCACTTCGTTGTAACCTTCAACCCACACTTTAATTTCGCGGATTTTCTTCATTTGCGCTTCCGCCGATTTCTGATCTTCCCAGAAATTTTCGGCATGAGTGCGCATTTCTTCTTCTTCGAGCTGTATTATCTTGTTGTCGACGTCAAAGATACCTCCTCAACGCGTCCTCGCGTTCTGACACTGCTTTCAGTTGTTCAGTCGTAATCATTTGTTAGTTAGTATTTTATATGTTATTTATATCACTTCAAATCAAGGTGCAAAGTTAAGCAAAAATTAAGGCAATAGCAAGGCGATAAGCCATATTCAGAAAGCTAGAGCAACTTAATTTTCAGTTTCTTATTGCCTTAGTTTTTCTTCTCCAATTCTCTTAGGTTTTCCATTTTTTTCTTTTCAAGAAAACCTTTAATGTCTTCCAAGTGCTCGGTTACTTTCTTATTACCGAATTCATACACCTTACTCACAAGCCCATCCAGAAAATCACGGTCGTGCGATACCAGAATCAAAGTGCCATCATAATCTTGTAAGGCACTTTTCAGAATGTCTTTTGTTTTCATATCCAGGTGATTCGTCGGCTCATCGAGAATCAGCAAGTTGACCGGTTCAAGAAGGAGTTTAATCATTGCCAAACGGGTACGTTCCCCACCCGACAATACTTTCACTTTCTTGTTGATGTCATCGCCACCAAACATAAACGCCCCTAGGAAGTCCTTAATCTTGGTACGTACATCCCCTTTGGCAATATCGTCGATAGTCTGGAAAACGGTAATGTTTTCGTCCAACATAGAAGCTTCATTCTGTGCAAAATACCCGATCATGGTGTTGTGTCCTAGTGTCAGTTTACCATCGTGCTTTATTTCGTTCATGATACACTTGACCATGGTAGACTTACCTTCACCGTTTTTGCCGACAAATGCCACTTTTTCGCCCCGCTCGATGGTAAAATTGGCGTTTGAAAAGACTACATGTTCGTCATAGCTTTTACCCACTCCATCGCAAACCACTGGATAGCTTCCGGAACGGGGTGAAGGCGGGAACCGTAATCTCAAGGCAGATGTATCTTCTTCGTCCACTTCAACAAGTTCCAGTTTTTCAAGCATTTTCACTCGCGATTGCACCTGCAATGTTTTAGAATAAGTACCCTTGAAACGTTCGATAAACTCCTGGGTTTCGGCAATCATTTTCTGTTGCTCTTCCCATTGTTTTTGCTGTTGATCCCTGCGTTCTCTTCTCAAAACAAGATACTTGGAGTAATTTACATTATAGTCGTAAATACGTCCCATCGTTACTTCAACGGTACGATTCGTAATGTTGTCGACAAAAGCACGGTCATGCGAAATGACAATCACCGCTTTGGCATTGTTCACCAGAAAATCTTCCAGCCACTGAATCGACTCAATATCAAGATGATTGGTGGGCTCATCAAGCAGAATCAGATCTGGTTTTTGCAGCAAAATTTTAGCCAGCTCGATACGCATCCGCCAACCGCCGCTAAACTCACTCGTCGGACGGGTAAAATCCTCTCGCATGAAACCAAGACCCAGTAAGGTTTTTTCTACTTCGGCATCATAGTTTATTTCTTCGATAGAATAAAAGCGTTCACTAAGCGTTGAAACTTCTTCTATCAACTGGTAATAGCTTTCCGACTCGTAATCCGTCCTTGTGGCCAGTTGCTCATTAATTTCATTGATACGGCTTTCCATGTCAAAAATGGATGCAAATGCCCGGGCGGCTTCCTCGAAAACCGTTCGGTTGTTATCCGTCATCAAATGTTGAGGTAAATAAGCAATGACAGTATCTTTTGGGGCTGATACTTTTCCACGGGTTGGCTTCTGAGCTCCGGCAAGAATCTTTAGAAGAGTTGATTTTCCGGCTCCGTTTTTACCCATCAGGGCTATTCGGTCTTTTTCGTTGATAGAGAAAGAAATATCTTTAAACAGCGTTGCACCGCTGAATTCTACGGTTAATCCGTCAACAGTAATCATAAAATTAAAGGTCTTTTTTTGAAGGCGCAAAGATATGATTTTAACCCCATATTTTTGCATAAGAAGCCCTAATCCGTTTTGTAAAATCTTAATTAAACCGGATAGTTTTTCAAAATAATCTTTATCTTTGTGTTATCACAAATATCTAAAACTAACAATTATGGGACTCCAAGATTTTCTTAAGAAGTTATTCGGCAGCTCTAAAGAAGCAGCTGCAAAAGTAAGTGAAACTGCAGAAACTACATGGGAGAAAGCCAAAGAAAAAGCACCTGAAGTAAAAGATTGGGCTGAAGAAAAGATCGAAGAAATTAAAGCGAATCCCAATGTAAATAAAGCAGTTGACTCTGCAAAAGAAGTCATTGAAACGGCTAAAGAGAAGATTTCACACCTTCCCGAAAATCCGACAGTTGCGAAAGCCGTGGATTCTGCCAAAGAAATAATAGAAACAGCCAAAGAAAAGATAGCCGAAATTCCCGAAAATCCTAAGGTTGTGAAAGCTGTTGAAACAGCCAAAGAATATATTGAAACGGCTAAAGAAAAGATTGCTGAGATACCTGAAAACCCCAAAGTAGTCAAGGCTGTAGATACTGCAAAAGAATACGTTGAAACAGCTAAAGGCAAAGTTGAAGAGTTCAAAGCAAAACATCCGGAGGTAGACAAAGCCATAGACACGGCAAAAGAAGTTATCGAAACCACAAAAGAAAAGATATCTCATCTACCAGAGAATCCTACTGTTGTGAAGGCTGTTGACTCTGCAAAAGAAATGATAGAAACTGCCAAAGAAAAAGTGGCTGAAGTACAGGAAAATCCCAAAGTTGTAAAAGCTGTTGAAACGGCTAAAGAATATGTAGAAAGCGCCAAAGGCAAAGTTGAAGAGTTCAAAGCAAAACATCCGGAAGTGGATAAAGCTATGGATTCTGCCAAAGAAGCTGTTGCTACAGCCAAAGAGAAAGTGGAAGAAGTGGTTGAAACAATAAAGACAAAGACAGCTAAGAAAGAAGAACAAGCCACAGAAGAAAATCCTCCCAAACCTACAGAACCAACAGTAGAAGGAGAGCAGCCCAGAGAAGCTTAATACTTAACCTGATAATTTAAAATGGCTTCCCGAATAATATTCAGGAAGCCATTTTTTATTGGTTTCAATCAAAAAGAGTTGGATGATCTTCGTCAAGGCGTTTAAGAATCGTACGGATTACAGCTTCTCTCATAAACTTAGACGTGTTGCTGATCTGATATTTGTCAATAAATCTATTTACGGCCTTAAATTCCTCTTCATTAAGCATAAATGCAACCCGGTGCGTCCTTTTCATCGTAGGATGATAAGGTTGCGAAGGGGGAACAGAGGTTTTCTTTTTTGCCATAAATAACGGACAAATATGATTAAATTCAATTACATGTTAAAGCTTTGGCGGCGTACTGATATGCTGATCGTATCGTCCAGTGGCTGATCGGTAACTAAGATCATATAGCCACCTCCACCGGCTCCGGCCAGTTTACGGGCCAAAGAACAATCCTTATATTGTTCCATCACCTCCTTTACGTCAGTTGGCATCATTGCCGGAAACATTCGAATCTGCGCTTCAAAAGATTGGTTGACAAAATGAGCAAATTTTTCCAGATCCTTCTGTAGAATTGCATTCCAACAACCTTCAGCAGCTTCAGTCAGAGCTTTTACATTTTCAGTATTGATATACGTTTTTTGCAGTAAGTTAAGTCCTGCAGAACGAGGCCATAACAAGCGTAACGATATATGTTGCTCCAGCCAGTCAAGGATTGAATCGTCTAAACACGATTCCAGTTTTTGAGGCCAGTAACAGTTGTCGTAATAATGACGCACCAAGCCCGGCATACAAATACCGATTGCATCCTGAGCACCTGAAACCTCAGAACGTCCCGGTTCATTTTCATTTCGAAAAGCAAGCTTGGCAAGCTTCTCCGGATGCATCGCCGGTAATTCATAAGGCCATATTTGCCGCAATGCATTACGGGTTGAAGTGCTCATTCCACAACGTTCGTTAAATTCGATCGTTGGTTCAAGCGAAAGTGTAATTGCCCATCCCGGATTGAATTTTGACACGTAAGGCTGATCTATCCAGGTTCCGGCAAGATCAATTCTGTAAGGCAGATGGCTATGAACTCCAGTACGAATAGACGTTGTGCTACGTGTAGGCAGTCCGGCATCAGGAATTCTTTTCAGAATTTGATATTCAATGCCAAGTTCATGACAAAGAACTTCTTTGGCCGGAGAGTGCCCATCTTCATTCACAACAAAGACATCAGGCACATTTTTTCGTATATCTTTTTCAAAGTCCATAATCCCGCTACCGGAATTAATCCATGCATCTTTCACATAACGGATGGATTTGACCATGTAAAGACGTTCCTGATCGCTGTTTACTGTGTCTCTACCTTTCAATTCCCGAATGGTTCTGTCAGAACCTAAACCTACATACAGTTCTCCAAATCCTGCAGCTTCTCTGAAAAAAGCCACATGCCCGCTGTGCAGCATGTCATAACATCCGGTAACAAAGACTTTCTTCGCCATTCTGTTTGCTATTCTTCTTGTCCGTGACAGTTTTTATATTTCTTGCCGCTACCACAAGGACATGGATCATTACGACCTACCTTTTTTTCAACACGAATCGGTTGTTGCTTGGGTTGCGGTTCGCGGGTATCATGGTGAGCAGGATCCCCTTCCTGACGGCTTGTTTCCGGTTTTGAAGTCTGGTAACGGCTGTAGTCGGAACGACGTTCTTCGTCTGCTTTATGTACCTGTTCCGGTTCGCGTACCGGAATCTGACCACGCATCAACACGCTGGTAGCGCGGCGGTTCATTACCTCTACCATTTTCTTGAACATGCCGAAAGATTCCAATTTGTAAATCAACAACGGATCTTTCTGTTCGTAGCTGGCATTTTGAACGGAATCGCGAAGATCATCCATTTCACGAAGATGTTCTTTCCATTCGTCATCGATAACTAACAGTAAAACAGCTTTTTCAAATGCTTTGATTACTTCCTTACCCTCAGTTTCATACGCTTTCTTGAGATTGACAGGAATATTGTACATGCGCTTGCCATCTGTCAAAGGAATCAGAATGTTTTCGTAGGCATCTCCATGAGTTTCCAGTACCTGTTTGATAACCGGGTAAGCAACAGAAGCCAGTTTGTCCATTTTGCGTTTGAAAGAAGCCAGAGCGCTTTCAAAAATAGTATCAACTGCTTCATCCAATTTCATTGAACGGAATTCTGTCTCGTCAAATGGCAGGTCAATTGCAAATACGCTCATGACTTCCAGAGATAAGCCTTCGTAGTCGAGCATGGAGTGATACTGCTCTACAATTGCCTGAGCCGTATCGTACAGTACATTCACAATATCCATTCCTATACGTTCGCCCATGAGAGCATGGTGACGACGGGTATAGATTACTGTACGTTGTGAGTTCATCACGTCGTCGTATTCCAACAAACGTTTACGGATACCAAAGTTATTCTCTTCAACTTTTTTCTGTGCCCGTTCAATTGATTTTGAAATCATAGAGTGTTCAATCATTTCTCCATCTTCAAAACCAAGTCTGTCCATGATGCCTGAAATACGTTCCGAACCAAACAAACGCATCAGTTCGTCTTCCAACGACACATAAAATACAGAAGATCCCGGGTCTCCCTGACGTCCGGCACGACCACGCAACTGACGGTCGACGCGGCGGCTTTCGTGACGTTCGGTACCTACGATGGCCAAACCACCGGCATCTTTAACAGCTTTTGAAAGCTTGATGTCGGTACCACGACCAGCCATATTGGTTGCAATGGTTACTGTTCCGCTCTGACCGGCCTGAGCCACAATGTCAGCCTCGCGTTGGTGTAATTTCGCGTTCAATACGTTGTGAGGAATTTTCCGCAGCGTAAGCATACGGCTCAACAACTCGGAGATTTCCACAGAAGTTGTACCCACCAAAACAGGACGACCTGCGTTGACAAGGTTAACAATCTCCTCAATAACAGCATTGTATTTTTCGCGTTTCGTTTTATAAACGCGATCGTTCATATCATCACGAACGATTGGTCTGTTGGTAGGAATTACCATTACATCCAGCTTGTAGATGTCCCACAACTCGCCTGCTTCAGTTTCTGCCGTACCGGTCATACCTGCAAGCTTATGGTACATACGGAAGTAATTCTGTAAGGTAATGGTAGCGAAAGTCTGAGTGGCAGCTTCTACTGCCACACGTTCTTTGGCTTCAAGAGCCTGGTGCAAGCCATCAGAATAACGACGGCCTTCCATAATACGGCCGGTTTGTTCATCCACAATCTTCACCTGACCGTTGATAACCACGTACTCGTCATCTTTTTCGAATAACGTATATGCTTTCAATAACTGGTGAATAGTGTGAACACGTTCCTGTTTTACCGAGTAGTTCTGTATGATCTCGTCTTTTTCGGCCTGTTTGTCTTCCGGTGAAAGATTTTTGCGTTCAAGATCGGAGAGTTGTTCCGCAATATTGGGCAATACGAAGAATTTCGGATCGTCCGAATCGCCGGTTATAAGGTCAAGACCTTTATCTGTAAGCTCAACACTATTATTTTTTTCGTCGATAACAAAGTAGAGAGGATCTGTCACCACGTGCATTTCGCGGTTATTATCCTGCATGTAGAATGCTTCTGTTTTCAGCATTTCTGCCTTAACACCCTGTTCGCTCAGGAATTTGATCAAAGCTTTGTTTTTCGGCAAACCCTTTTGAACACGGAAAAGCAGTAAAGATCCCTCTTTACGCTGTTTGTCATCGTTAGACTTCATCATGTTACGAGCCTCTGCCAGAAGTTTTGTCGTCAATGCCTTCTGAACATTGTACAAACGCTCTACCTTCGGCAATAACTCTTCAAACATCTGATCATCTCCCTTAGGAACAGGACCGGATATAATAAGAGGCGTACGGGCATCGTCAATCAAAACTGAGTCCACTTCATCGACAATAGCATAATGATGTACGCGTTGCACAAGATCAAGTGGGCTATTAGCCATGTTATCACGCAGATAATCGAAGCCAAATTCATTATTAGTACCAAAAGTGATATCCGCCAGATATGCACTACGACGTTCATCGGAGTTTGGTTCGTGTTTATCTATACAGTCAACGCTAAGTCCGTGATACATGTAAAGCGGTCCCATCCATTCCGAGTCACGTTTGGCAAGGTAGTCGTTCACCGTTACCACATGAACGCCACGTCCGGCCAACGCATTCAAAAATACAGGAAGCGTAGCCACAAGGGTTTTACCTTCACCTGTAGCCATTTCAGCAATTTTACCCTTATGAAGCGCAACACCACCAATGAGCTGTACATCGTAGTGTACCATATCCCATTTCATCTTGTTGCCGCCTGCCATCCATTCACTGGAATAATAAGCCTTATCGCCTTCAATACGCACAAAATCAGTTTTGGTAGCCAACTGTCGGTCAAAATCATTAGCGGTAACCTCCACTTCTGAATTTTCGCTTAAGCGACGAGCTGTATCTTTCATGATAGCAAATGCTTCAGGAAGTATCTCCAACAAAACTTCTTCCAGCTTTTCAAGTGCTTTCTTTTCGAGCTTATCTACTTCTTCATAGATTTTTTCACGATTTTCAAGCGGCTCGTTTTCGATGTTATCTTTTAATTCTGCAATGCGGTTGGTCTCATTAGCTATGTAGTCAGCAATCTTTTGCTTGATAGCCTCTGTATGTTGACGTACCTGATCGTTGCTTAATTTGGATATTTCTTCGTAAGCTGATTTGATTTTTTCTACGTACGGCATTACTTCGCGCAAATCGCGTTGCGACTTATTGCCGAACATTTTACTTAAGATTTCATTAAATCCCATGATTTATTGGAGGTTTATGTGTTTTTATATGTTCATGTTAATAACAAATGGCGTGCCAAGCCTTGTCTATACGAAATAGTTCTCTTGGAATGAGGCCATTTTGAAATTTTAGCCACAAAGATACTCTTTTTTCAGGAAGCGGGAGACATTTTAGTTAAAAAACGACCCTCTTCAGAGCAATGAAAAGTCATTCAAATCATTTAAGTTCTATCATAAATTCAGTCAGGTTTTTCTCGGCACTAATATTCAGTTTTTTACGCAAGCGGTAACGTCCGGCTTCCACGCCTTTGAGTGAGATATTCATCAAGTTGGCAATATCCTTGGACGATAAATTGAGACGCAGGTAGGCGCATAATCGTAAGTCATTGGAGGTAAGCTCAGGATAACGGGTATGCAGATTACGGAAGAAGTTCTCATGAATACGGTCGAAATTGGATTGAAAAACGGCCCAATCATCTTCCGACGATAGATTCTCATCAATAATGCGGACTATCTTATCGTAATATTTTTTCGGATATTGGCTCCCAAGATGCTCTTTCTGAAGTGTAAGTTCTTCTTTTATACGAACCAGAATATCGTTTTTCTTGATAATGGACATGGTGGATCCTGCCAGTTCTTTGCTCTTTAGCATCACCTCAGTTTCCAGTTTTTCCTTTTCCAGTTTCATGATTTGTTGCTCGCTTTTCTCTTTTTCCTTGCGGCGGAGTTCTATGTGTTTTTGCTCTATTTTATCTCTCTTTTTTGCCTGTTCTGTTTTGATTAACAGGTAAATGGCCCTTATTGCAATAACAAGCAGCAGGAAATAAATGATTTTAGCCCACACGCTCAGATAAAACGGAGGTAAAATCTCCAGATCATATGCCAATCTGTCTATCACTTCGCCGGTAGAAGCAACAACTTCAGCTCTGAAACAATATTTTCCGTATGGCAAACGAACGTATTCCTGTAGAACCGAATTTTTAGGATCGGTCCATTTTTTGTCCCAACCATCTAATTTGTAACGGAATCGAACATTTTCAATTTTGCTATAATTGGGATAAGCTATCGTAAACTGAATGCTATTGAAGGCAAACGGCAAAGCATCCGGCTCGCTTAATGCAACTGATTGTACTGCCGAATTGTCAGCACGATAAGCGGTAACGCTTTTCAAACACAATTTGAACGGAATTCCGGATTTGGATTGGTGTTCGTTAAGGTTGTAAAATGCAAGTCCGTTTTCAAGACAAATCACGCACTGTGAATCCGAAAACGGGACAATGCTCTGGTTTTTATCCACATTTTCATTGGGAAAAGAACTGTAATTCACCACGTCCAAAATTCTCACTTTTTCATTTTCCACCTGTACCAAAGCCGCCATATCATCACGGATAAACCAATAGGTATTATCGCGGAAAGGCTCAATACGGTATGAAGAAGCAAAACTACGCAAACCAGCATTCAATGCCCGGAACGGGATGATTTCTTTGGTCAGGTCATTGAAGGTATAGAATCGTTCTCCATTTGTAAACACCACTCTGTTAGCCACTTTGAATACATTAATTGAAGTATGCATTCTACCACTGAGTGAGGTGTAGTTCTTCATCTCTCTGATATGCCGTAAGTCGCGATCGAGCACAATGCGATACAATCCTTCGTGGAAATGAGCTGCCCAGATGGTTCCCTGATAATCGATTTCCAGATAGCGGATCGGATTGATAAAATTGTCAACTACATTGCTAAACACCCATTGTCCTCTGGCATCTTTCCGGTAAATACAAAGTTGCGTGTAAGTGCCCTGCACCAAGACTTCCTGCCCGTTGATAACTCCCTGTTTAATGCACACTCCTCCATGAACCGGCGCTGCAATGGTGATGTTATTGCCTGTCAAACAATAGGTTTCTTCATTATTACAACAAAAGAGCTGATTGCCAAAACGTTTCAAATCCCACACCTGCCCCTTGATACGGGGAACAAGCGAAACATTCACATTTTTATCGTCTTCACGCAAGCTGCCTATTTTTCCGGCATAAAGACCCTGATTAGTGCCTATATAGATATCCGATCCATACTTATCAAGTCCGTAAATGGCTCCGATAGAAGGTTGAAAAGATGTAACATATTTCACCCGGCTACCGGTGCGCACAAAAGCAATTCCCTTGTCCAATGCCAGCCATACGTTATTGGCTCTGTCGCAATACATTCCTAGAATCGTATTGTTTTGTAAAAAATTGGTACTGTTGAGTTTCCACAATATTTTACCGGCTTTGTTGACAGCCACTACCCCATCCAGAATCGTACCGATAACGAACACCGAATCGCTGGTAACAATCGCCCTGTTGGCATTGGCTTTTATCAGGAATTCATTAGCCTGACTTTCAAACCTTTTGCATCTGCTTCCTTCC
>JAUZOL010000065.1 GCA_030706455.1 Bacteroidota bacterium | reverse complement strand
TTTGTGGAGCCTCTCAAGGGAGTTGAACCCTCGACCTGCTCATTACGAGTGAGCTGCTCTACCACTGAGCTAAAGAGGCTTGATTGGGAGCACAAAATTAATGCAAAATTAATTTCTGACCAAATTTAATCTGTTTTTATTACGGGTTTAATGTGAAGACAAATAAAGGGCGGCAAAAAGTAGTTTGCCACCCTTCCGATTTTGGTTAGGTAGGGAAAACTAAGATGACATTCTGATTTTACTTTATCTGGGTATTATTGACGTATAGCTTATACCCATTTGCGGTTATATTTGAGTAACTCGTGTCCGAATCGACTAATGCGCTCAGATAAGTGTTCCCGGTGAGAGTCCATGAACTGGGTGCATCCATAGTAACCGAGGCAAGCTTTGCTGTGTTGCCGGAATTGATTCTGCCTGTAAAAGAAGAACTGCTTTTGAGTGATAGGTAAACCTTGCTGTTTGCATCTGCATGAATTAACCCTTTAATTGTTTGCCCGCTACATATCAGGTGAGTGCAGCCTCCGTTGGTTGCCGAACTTCCTCCCCAGCTTCCTTTGATACAGCGCACTAGCGTGTCGCATGAATTTGTCAAAGTTACCCCGGTCAGATATATATAAGCTGAATCGTTGGTATTGTAAAACATTCCTCCGCTGGTACCAGAGTAGGTAAAAGAGCCTCCACTGATGGTGAGCGAACCAACGGTTCCTGAAGCATCACCCGACATGCTTTGATAAATGAGAGCTCCCCATTTGTTGTAAGTACTTTTTGTCGTACAATTATTCAGAATTGCTTTATTTGCACCTTCTACTACAACTGCTTCTGCTCCGGTTGCCGTCAAAGTTGCATTGTTGCAGGTAATTGTTCCGGTAGAATAAATTGCGGCAGATTTGTCGCCACTCGAAGTATAGACACCTCCGGTTACGTTAATTGTTCCACTTCCGCGGTCGGTGGCAATATTGCTGGAACTACTTCCGGCTGTAGAGGAGGTGTCATTCGTAACTGTTACAGTTCCACCTCCACTGCACATAATGGCATGGCCTCCGTTACCAGTGCAGGTAATTTTATCTCCCGTAGAAGTAATTGTGCCGGAGCCGTAAGCGAAAATCCCGTTTGCACCTGATCCTGATGAAGAGATAGTATTGCCGGTTGAAACAATGGCCGCCGTTTCCGAAGATGCATAAGCAAGGACCACAGCATTCAATCCGTAAAAACTGCTGTTGTCGGATGACGAAGTATTTCCTGTTGAAGAAATGGTTGACTTGGAGATCGTATACGTTCCTCCGGTAACTTTCACGGCTGATAAATCGGCGGTGGATGATGTGTAAGTTTTACCTGATTCGGTAACGGTTCCGCTGCTTTGGGAGTAGGTCGAAGCTGATCCCGATGTGGTGGTAGTCGATGTTGATGTGGTCGCATCTACTTCCTCCGATTTGCTACAACTTGAAAAAATTACTGTAATTCCTGCCAGAAAGAGCAGGGTTTTGATGTAAAAGTGTGTTTTGAATGGTTTCATTATGGTTCTTATTATAGGGTTATCTCATCTTTAATTATCAACCAGGCAATTTAGTCCATTCATAATTGCCAGATTATGATACTACACAATGATTAATGACTTTGGACGGGTGTTATTGTATTTGCCATGCTAAGCGGATGAAATGGTTCACCTAGTTCAAAAGTCAACGTTTCCCAATGGAGAATCCTCAAAATGCTGGAAATAGTGTTCATCTTCTCGTAGTTTATTCGGGATTTGAAAAACGTGGCAACACAGTATTGCTTCAATAGTCAAAGTAATATCAAGATTATTAGCTGCTTGATATAAGAATACAATGTTAAAAAACGAGTAGAGATGTCGCTGATAGGCTGGTGTGTTTGTTAAGGGTTAAGTCAGGAAGAGTCTGCCGAAAGTGCATTGTGCCGGTGCATTCCGGCAGAACCATTCCTATAAATAAAGTGATGAACTTTATTGCATAATCTACATCAAATTTGTAGTCAGGCGACTGCAAATATGTTGCAGAATTATTACGATGCAAAAGTAAATTAACAATTCACACCTATCAAAAAAATGAGGTAAAGGGCCTGTTTGTTGAGGGGAAATCTTAGTTGTGGAATGTTCTGAAGAAATCTTCTTCGAATCGATTGCCAATAGGGATTTGTTTTTCTCCAACTGTAATCATTTTGTTTCTGATGCTTTCTATTTTCCCTGAGGCAACAATGTATGATTTGTGTGTACGGATAAACTGATCGGGAGGGAGCTTTTCCAGAATACTCTTCATTGTCATTCTGACTACTACGGGTTTCCCGTTGGAGAGATGAATCTTCAGGTAGTCATCCAGACCTTCAATGTATAAAATAGAGTCGAAACTGATTTTGAGGAGCGTGTAGTCAGCACGAATAATCAGGGAAGACCCGAATGGAGTAGAACCGGTTTTGCGATCTAAAAGATTTTGAACTTTTTGAGCGGCATGCAAGAATCGTTCGTAAGTGTAAGGTTTTAGAAGGTAATCGATCGCGTTGACGTTGAATCCTTCTACAGCATATTCGGAGTATGCAGTGGTGAATATTACCATTACCGGCGTATCGAGGTGTTTGTACCACTCTACACCGTTGGCAGATGGCATCTGAATGTCGAGAAATAGTAAATCAACGGGGTATTTTTTCAGAAAACGCAGAGCTTCCTGAGGTTGCGTAAAAGTCTTTTGCAATTCTATGAATCCGCAATCGGCACAAAATTTCTCAATCACTTTCAATGCAGGAGGTTCATCGTCAATGGCAATAGCTCTGATCATATTTGGTTGAGAGTTAATTCAATGGAGAAGTCTTTGTCAGATTCGCGAATGCTAAGTGTGTGTGTCGTAGGATATATCAATGCCAGTCGTTTACGAACGTTTTTGAGCCCGGTTCCGTTAGCTTTGATGTTTTTGTCCAGTTTTACTTTTTTGTTATACACCGATAACGTAAGCTTGTCCGCATTTATTATGAGACAGATTTTAATATGGGATGGTTCTTCCGGATTTACTCCAAACTTAAAGGCATTTTCGATAAACGGTATCAGTATCAGAGGAGCAATTTTCTGTTCAGTAATATTGCCTGTAATGCTGTAATCGACTGATGCTGTTTCTCCAAGGCGGAGGCGTTGCAGCTCAATGTAATTGCTAATGTAGTTGGCTTCCTTTTGTAAAGGAACAAAATCGTCATTCACCTCACTGGTTACATATCGCATTAATTCAGAGAGTTTTATAATTGCCGATGGTGTTTTATCCGATTTTTCGAGTGACAAAGAATAGATACTATTCAGCGTATTGAACAAAAAATGAGGATTGACCTGCAATTTAAGGTAAGAGAGTTCTGATGCTTTTTTCTCATCCTGAGCTTTTATCCAGAGTTCTCTCAATTTCAACAAAATGGATAAAAATAAGATAATGAGGAACTTCAAAAAGTTCGATTCCAGTTGAAATGGCATTATCCAATGATGCTGGGGCTGATGATGTTGCATCTCACCGTGATCCATGGGTGGCGGCATCATTGGGTTGTGCGGTTCGTGTGGCATGTTTTGTGGAACACCCCAATGCTCCGGAATCAATATAGACGGAAAAATTGTTATCAGGGCAAAACAGCCAATAGTAATCAAGAAAAAACGAAGGTATTTCTTTCTGTGATAATAGTTTGGAATAAAATAATAGAAGTTGGCGTAAAAATAGGGGATCATCAGCAACGAACTGATGAAGTTCCGGATATCGGGTTTACCGATCTCCCACGATCCGAAGAACGAAAAATCGGGAGAGACGATGATGGGGAGCAGGGCAAACGCTACCCAGCAAAGTGTGTGAATCCATATTTTCTGCAAAGGCCACTTCATGACGTAAATTTTAACCGAAGCAAAGGTAATTCAACTTTTAGATAAAACAAAAGCGGCTGAAAATGAATCTTTCAGCCGCTTCAATGGGTTAATAATTGTTGTGCATCTTATTCAACAATCTTCTTGAACAGTTCCTTCATCGAAACTTTCTGTGCGATTATTTCATGCAGTTTTTCTACAGGAACACGTTCCTGTTGCATGGTGTCACGGTAGCGGATGGTTACTGTGTTATCGGTTAATGAGTCGTGGTCTACTGTTACGCAGAAAGGAGTACCGATGGCATCCTGACGGCGGTAGCGTTTCCCGATGGAGTCTTTTTCGTCGTACTGGCATTTGAAGTCGAACTTCAGGCTGTTCATGATTTCGCGTGCTTTTTCGGGCAATCCGTCTTTTTTCACCAATGGCATAACGGCCAGTTTGATCGGAGCCAACACTGCCGGAAGTTTCAGCACTACGCGGCTTTCTCCGTTTTCAAGCTGTTCTTCGGTATACGAAGCTGCCATGATGGAGAGGAATGTACGGTCGACACCAATCGAGGTTTCGATAACGTACGGAGTGTATGATTCGTTGAGTTCGGGATCGAAGTATTTGATGCTTTTGCCCGAATATTTTTCGTGGCTGCTCAAGTCGAAATCGGTACGAGAGTGGATACCTTCCACTTCCTTGAAGCCGAACGGCATTTCGAATTCGATATCGGTAGCGGCATTAGCGTAGTGAGCCAGTTTGTCGTGATCGTGGAAACGGTATTTGTGGTCACCAAGTCCGAGCGCTTTGTGCCATTTCAGACGGGTTTCCTTCCATTTTTTGAACCATTCCATCTCGGTGCCAGGGCGCACGAAGAACTGCATTTCCATTTGTTCGAACTCACGCATACGGAAGATGAACTGACGGGCAACGATTTCGTTACGGAAAGCCTTACCGATTTGAGCGATACCGAAAGGAATCTTCATACGGCCGGTTTTCTGTACGTTGAGGTAGTTCACGAAAATACCCTGAGCTGTTTCCGGACGAAGGTAAATCTTCATGGCGCCGTCGGCTGTAGAACCCATTTCGGTAGAGAACATCAGGTTGAACTGACGAACGTCTGTCCAGTTTTTGGTTCCGCTGATCGGGCAAACCACTTCGTAATCAACGATGATTTGTTTCAGTTCTGCCAGATCACTGTCGTTAAGGGCTTTTACAAAACGAGCATGAATTTCATCACGTTTTGCCTGATGTTCCTGTACGCGGGGATTGGTTTGGCGGTAAAGAGCTGCATCAAACGATTCGCCGAAACGTTTGGCGGCTTTTTCCACTTCTTTTTCAATTTTATCGTCGTATTTTGCCAGCAGGTCTTCAATGAGGACGTCGGCACGGTAACGCTTTTTGGAATCTTTGTTGTCGATGAGCGGATCGTTGAAAGCATCCACGTGACCCGAAGCTTTCCAGGTGGTTGGGTGCATAAAAATAGCAGCATCGATGCCCACTACATTTTCGTGGAGCAACACCATGCTGTCCCACCAATATTTTTTGATATTGTTTTTCAGTTCAACGCCGTTTTGCCCGTAATCGTATACGGCTCCAAGTCCGTCGTAAATTTCGCTTGAAGGGAATACAAAACCGTACTCTTTACAGTGTGCGACTAATTTCTTAAAAACGTCTTCTTGTTGTGCCATTTTTGAATATGTTGAATCGTTAATCGATAAATTGTTCGTTTTGAATTTACTTTGACGAAAATGATTACTATCCGAAAGTAAACCTGCAATTGTCAATACATTCGGTTTCAAAAACCAGACTACAAAGTTACGATTTTTTTGTCATTCGTAAAACGATTACCTTTGCATTCTATTTTGATAAGTATGAGAGCATTCAGTTTTTTCGCGGCATTCGTTTTTGTATTTATGGCTTCGGCCAATCCTCCTTTGGTTATTGACTACACTTCCCGCATACATTTAGGATTTCACGCAAAACCTTCGCGTAATGTCGATATAATCGTAATTCATTCAACACGTTGCTTGGATGGAGATCCCTATGATGTAAAATGTGCCATCGATGTGTTTCAACACTACAAAGTGGCATCTCACTATATGATTGACCGCCAGGGGAATATTTATCGACTTGTGGCAGAGAAAGATATTGCTTATCAGGCCGGAAGAAGCATTCTGCCGCAGAATGGGAGAAAGATGCTCAACGGTTCGTCTATTGGCATCGAATTGCTCAACTCTCCGACCGATCCTCCGACCGAACTTCAGTACAAGGCTTTGGCCGAATTGGTGAAGGACATCAAATCCCGCTACTCGATCAGGTACATTGTCGGCCACAGCGACATTGCCCCCAAGCGTAAGACCGATCCCTGGCTGTTCGACTGGCAGAAATTCAACAGTTTGATAAAGTAGGATTCAGAACGCTTCCAATGCAGTGAAATACACTTGAACCCCTTTTTCATAGTTGGTGTGGGTTATGTCCCAGCGTCCGCTGATATTGATCTTGCCCCGTGTAAGCCGAAACCGTAAACCGGCTCCGTAAGAGGTTTTCAACCGATCAATACTCAGATCGCGACTGTTGAAAACATCACCCGAAGAACCAAAAACAGCTCCTCTGATATTTTTGTAAAGAGGGAATCTGTATTCTCCCTGAATGGCCGCCATGACGTTATCGCGGAATAGACCTCCGGGTATTCCTCTCAACAGTTGGTTGCTTCCGATGGTGGTAAGCATCTGAAATGGGATGGCATTGCCCAGTCGCCAGTCGGTTACAAATTGCCAGGCAAAAACATGTTGCTTGTAAAGCGCTATGTACTGACGAAAGTCGAGTCCTAATTGTACGATATTGTAAGAGCTTCCCCAGAACGGATCGAAATGGACAAGACTGGCACTTCCCAGAATTCCTTTGGTCGGATAAAACAGGTTGTCGCGCGAATCGTAGGTGATTACACCACCGCCACCCAATAGAAAATAAGGTTTCCATCCGGCGACGTGTATGCCCATAGCCTTGAATTTCATGCTATCTTCCAAAACGGGTTTTTCACTTTGGAGGGAGAACAACAGGCCCAGGCTCAGATGTTTGCTCAGGAACCTCTGGAATTGGAAGTTGACCGAATAATTACGGGAAGTATAAGCTATTGGATCTTTTAGAAACTTATGATGATCGTTACCTATACCAATAAAACTTGCCGGAAATTTCTGTGCCGAAATGTTGCCGAAAAGAGTCCATTTACCTCCTCCTCCCAGATAGAGGCGGGGAGAGAAACTGACCGAATACTGATGTTTCTGAGTGAATACACCATTGAAAGAAAGGCTGCTGATTCTTGTGGAATCGATAAAGTGGAAATAATAGCCTCCGTTGATTCCAAAAAGGTTGCCGGTTTCCTTTTGATAGGACAAGGTGGGAATGCAATAAAAACTCAACCTGCTTATTTTATTCATTAGCGAATCAATATTGATTCCGCAGGCAGAATAAAGCGATAGAACTGATGCTATGATAGTCAATATGTATCGCTTTCTCATTTTGCATACCAATTAATCATCCCGCCGTTCGTAAAACGGGATGCACAAATATAGTTATTGCAACAGGAATTTCTTGAAATCGGCAAACTCTTTTGAAAGCTCGATGCTAAGTTTTTCTCCCTTCATGAATTCCTGCAATTTTTCAGGAATTGCAACCCTTTCGCCAATGATTGCTTCGACGGTTCCAACAAATTTTGCCGGATGAGCCGTTTCGAGGAAAACCCCTGTTTCGCCTTCTTTCAAGCCCTCTTTCAAGGCCTGATAACCACAGGCTCCGTGAGGATCGAGCAGGTAACCGGTCGATTGGTAACAGCTCTTTACCGTTGCACTGATCTGTTCGTCGAGGTAACGACAGCCTGAGATATCAGCCGAAATCTTTTCGTGCGAATTGCCGTAGAGATCGAGTACGCGGGCAAAATTGCTCGGGTCGCCCACATCCATGGCATTGGCGATGGTAGCTACCGAAGGACGGGGAGAATATTTTCCGGTTTCGAGATATTGTAAGAAGATGTCGTTCTGATTATTGGCGGCGATAAAATGTTTGATAGGAAGGCCCATCCGTTTACCGAAAAGTCCGGCAGTGATGTTGCCGAAATTTCCGCTCGGTACGCAAACCACCAGATTGTCGGCTTTGCCCTGTTTTTTGAGCTGGGCGTAAGCGTTGAAGTAGTAAAATGCCTGCGGAAGGAAACGCGCCACGTTGATGGAGTTGGCCGAAGTCAGGTTGAGTTTTGCGTTCAGCTCTTCGTCCATGAAGGCCGATTTTACCAGGCGTTGGCAATCGTCGAAAGTGCCGTCGACTTCTAACGCGGTGATATTTTTACCCAGCGTGGTGAATTGTTTTTCCTGAATTTCGCTCACCAACCCTTTGGGATATAGTACGTAAACATGAATTCCCTCTACGCCGAGGAATCCGTTGGCAACGGCGCTTCCGGTATCGCCCGAGGTTGCCACCAACACGTTGACGTCGGTTTGTCCTTGTTTTTTGATGAAATATCCCAGCAAGCGCGCCATAAAGCGGCCTCCCACGTCTTTGAACGCGAGTGTCGGACCGTGGAAAAGTTCAAGACTGTAGATATTTTCTTCTACCTTGACAACCGGAGTTTCGAAATTGAGCGTATCGTAAACGATTTGCTTCAGTGTATCGGCCTCGATATCTTCTCCGAAAAATGCATCGGCAACGCGATAGGCTATTTCCTGGAAGGAGAGTTGGTCGATTGTTTCGAAAAATTCGGCAGGCAAAGCCTTGATTTTTTCAGGCATGTAAAGCCCTTTATCGGGAGCCAGTCCTTTTACAACGGCCTCTTGCAACGAAGCTATCGGCGACTGGTGGTTGGTGCTGTAATAGTTCATAAATACAATGTGCTAATGGCTCAATATGCAAATGTGCCAATTCAATTTCTCATTGGCATATTGGCACACTGAATAATTGGCAAATTACTCTTTGTGTCTCTTTTTCAATTCGTTTGCTAAATCTTCGATGCGATATCCTTTCGATGTCAGCAAAACGATGAGGTGATAAATCAGGTCGGAAGCCTCGTAAATCATGCGGTCGTCGGTGCCGTTGGTGGCTTCGATGACAGTCTCGACAGCCTCTTCGCCCACCTTTTGAGCCATGCGGTTGATGCCTTTGTTGAACAACGAAGTGGTGTACGAACCTTCTGGCATCTCTTTTTTACGCTTGTCGATAAAGTCCTGCAAATAAGCGAGGAACTGGATGTCGTTGCTATTGGTTTCTCCCCAGCAGGTATCGTCGCCGGTGTGGCAAACCGGGCCTACCGGATGCACTTTGATGAGCAATGTATCGTTATCGCAATCGGGAGCCATCGAAACGACTTTCAGAAAATTGCCGCTCTCTTCTCCTTTTGTCCACAGACGGTTTTTGGTACGGCTGAAAAATGTTACCTGTTTGGTGGTCACTGTTTTTTCGTAAGCCTCTTCGTTCATGTATCCCAACATGAGCACTTTATTGGTTACGGCATCCTGAATGATGGCAGGAATCAGTCCGTTGCCTTTTGCGAAATCTAATTTCATACTATAATAATTTTTTCGTCTAAGGAAGTATGGAACTCTCCCGTAAAACGGGATTCGTTTCATAATCGTTGTTTGAAAGAGAAATGAATCTTTCTTTTATATAAATCGTTGTAATTCTGATAATTTGATGCGTCCTTCGTAAATGGCCTTGCCGAATACCACCGATGGAATTCCGGCCTCATCGAGCGCTTCGATATCGCCAATACTGCTAACCCCTCCGCTGGCAATCAGTTGCAGAGCCGGGAAGTGAGCCATTATTTTTTTGTACAATTCCACCGAAGTCCCGGTCAACATACCGTCTTTGGCAATATCGGTGCACAAAACCTTTTGAATTCCTTTTTTGCAATATCCTTCGATAAAGGGCATCAGGTCGTTGTCGGTGGTTTCGAGCCAACCGCTTACGGCAATTTTTTCGTTGTGTACGTCGGCTCCGAGGATAATGCGTTCGGCCCCGTAACGTTCTATCCAATGCGAGAAAACCTCCGGCTGTTTCACGGCAATACTACCACCGGTTACCATGGCCGCTCCGCATTCAAACGCAATGCGAAGGTCGTCGTCACTTTTGAGGCCACCCCCGAAATCAATTACCAAATCGGTGTGAGTGGCAATGCTTTCGAGTACTTTATGATTGACAATGTGCTGCGCCTTAGCACCATCCAAATCGACAACATGCAGTCGGCAGATACCGGCATCGGCAAACTCTTTGGCCACTTCAAGCGGCTGTTCGTTATAGACTTTTTTCTGCTGATAGTCACCCTGAGAGAGTCGGACACATTTGCCCTCTATGATGTCGATGGCGGGAATAATTTCAATCATCTACTGGTCAATCAAAAACGTTTTAATAACTTTGCAAAGTTACTCTTTTTCGGTTGAATTCTTTGCATAAAGAGCTATCACTTTGTGGTATAATGGCAAATTATTGAAATATAGTTTTTTACCATGTTTCGATGCTTTTTGCGATTAATAATTCATCTTGAAAATGAATAGGATACGAAAAAATATACCGAATATTTATACGGATAAATGAACTTAAAAATGAATATGAGAAAAATTTTGCTGGCGCTTTTTATGGGCGCGATTGCGGGCTGCCTATATGCTCAAAGTGCTTCGACTTCTTCCAATCAGGAACCGGCTGACAGAGGCTACATTGTGAAACTTGGACAGACTGCTCCCGGGTTTACTATGACACTGACCGATGGACGTACCGTTAATTTGTGGTCGTTACGCGGCAAAGTGGTGATGTTGCAGTTCACCGCCAGTTGGTGTGGTGTTTGCCGTAAGGAAATGCCTTTTATTGAGAAAGATATATGGCAACGCTGGAAATCGAATCCTTCATTTGCTTTGTATGCTATCGACCGTGACGAACCGCTTGATGTTGCGAAGAATTTTAGTTTGAGTACCGGTATCACTTATCCGATGGCGCTTGATCCTGGCGCTGCACATTTTCAGCTGTATGCCGATAAAGAAGCAGGTGTTACCAGAAATGTGATTATCGACAAAGAGGGCAAAATCGTCTTTATGACAAGGCTTTACAACGAAGCCGAGTTCAAAGCGATGGTAGCAAAACTGGAAGAGTTGCTCAAATAGTCGATTTATTCGAAAACGTAAAGTCTGGAAGGAGACGTCCGCTCGAGTGTGACAAGTTCCACATCCTTACCGGCTATGATTCCTTTGTCGGCGAGCAATTCGCTTACAGTACAATAGGCCAGTTCAGGCAGGTTGTTGGAATGGCTCAGGTGGCAGAGATAAATATATTTCAGTTTATCCGAGTAGTTGTCGGCCAAAAAGCGGCCGGCATCGCTGTTGCTCAGGTGACCGGTGTTACTGCGGATACGTTCCTGTAACATGAAAGGGTACGGCCCGTTTGCCAGCATTTCCTCATCGTAGTTGGCTTCGAGTACCAGATAATCGGCATCGGAGATATAGCGGGCAGAATTTTCGCAAACATAGCCAAGGTCGGTTGCCAGCGTAAAAGTATGTCCTTTATATTCAACGCTGTACCCAACATTGTCGGTGCCATCGTGCGAAACTTCGAAAGCGGTAATTTTCCAGTCTCCAATCGAGACAGGTTCTTCTTTGGAGATAATTTTTTGTCCGGCTATAAACTGACTTCCAAGTTGTTGAAGTTGAGCGATGGATGAAAGCGTTTCCTTTGTTCCGTAGATGGGAATTAGTAGTTTGTCAACAAGAGGCTTTACCGATTTGATGTGGTCGAAATGGTCATGAGTGATAAAAACCCCGAGGATGTCCGAGAATTCGAGACCAATTTCTTTCAGACGTTTTTTCATGGTACGGATACCGATTCCCGCGTCTATCAGTATGCCCTGAGTTGCATTGCCTACAAAAAAGCAATTACCGCTACTTCCGCTTGCAAAACTGATAAACCGTAATTTGTCCATTTCCCATGTTTTAAATTTGGAGTGCAAAGGTAACAAAAAAAGGATTGAACTAACTCTTAAAAATAACAGGAAGGATCACTCCGGTTTCTTTTTTGTAAATTTGCAATAGTATGTAGTTTCTTAAATTGAAGCGTGCAGGGTGACTCCCATTGGTTTCTACCGACAGTAAAATAAATTTTTCAGGGATGAATATTATCAGAAATGTCATTAGTGAATTGACTCCCATTTTCTCAGCTAATGAAGCCCGGGCTGTTGCAATTGCTCTTTGCGAACATGTAACAGGATTTTCGAGGACTCAGTTATTATCCGATGGCACTTTAGTCCTGACTGACGAGCAACAGCAACACATTTCGCGGTGCATCGAAAGATTGCGCACTCACGAACCGTTGCAATATGTGTTGGGAGAAACGGAGTTCTACGGACTCTGCTTCAAGGTCGACCGGAGGGTGCTTATTCCCCGGCCCGAAACAGAAGAGTTGGTGGAGTGGATAAAGAATGACTATAAAGACATAGCGTGTTCTGTCATAGATTTTTGTACCGGTAGCGGATGCATTGCCGTTGCACTTGCGAAGAACCTTCCTGAAGCCGAAATTCAGGCTTGCGATCTTTCGGAAGATGCACTTGAGGTGGCTCGTGCAAATGCAAAATGTAACGATGCAAATGTTCGCTTTTTTTGTGCGGACGTTCTATCGGAATCGTTTGCCGATACGCTTCCGCAGATTGATGTGATAGTGAGTAATCCGCCGTATGTGCTTGAAAATGAAAAAGCAGCCATGCAGTCGAATGTTTTGGATTTTGAACCTTCAATGGCTTTGTTTGTTCCTGATGCTAATCCGCTGTTGTTTTATGAGGCGATCGGCAAAATAGCACTTGCCAGACTGAAACCAGAAGGCGCTTTGTATGTTGAGATTAACCGTGATAAAGGAACAGAAACGGTTGAATTGTTCCGGCAAATGGGCTTCGGCTTTGTGGAGCTGCGTACCGACCTTTTCGGAAACGCGAGAATGGTAAAAGCAATAAAGAATTGAATGTAAAAGACTACTTTGGCTATGGAAATCCCGTATGATTTATTATTGAAAAAGGCCGCTGCTTACAGTTCAAAACAAGAGGTTTGTTGTACCGACATAGAAGCGAAACTTCAGCTGTGGGGTGCCGATGCCGATCAAACGGAGAAAATTGTTTCGTATCTCGTTGAACAGAAATATATTGATAATGAGCGTTTTTGTAGTGCATTTGTGAATGACAAACTACGATTCAACAAATGGGGGAAGCTGAAAATAACTCAGGCTCTGCGGATGAAGAAGATCCCCGACAGTTTGTTGGAAAGGGTTTTCTCTGAAATGGATGTATCTTTGTACGAGCAAACGCTTAGCGAACTGCTGCGGAAAAAAGTCCGGGAAATCAAGGCGGCAAGTGACTACGAAAGAAGAGGTAAATTGCTGAATTTCGCTTTACAACGGGGTTTTGAGTATGAAGTGGCTGATCGTTTAATAAAAGAGATGAACTAATGCGACGAAACAGGTTCATTTTGCATCTATTGTTAAACAGCAGGATGTAGAACCGTTTTTTAGAAAGCTTTCGTCCCGAACTAACATTAAAACTGAATTATCGATGAATGAGTTTTTAGCACAAGAAGAAAATATAGTGAAGATGTTGCGTACGGTTTTTGATCCTGAAATTCCGGTCAACGTATACGATCTTGGATTGATTTATAAAGTAGACGTTTTGGAGGACGGTAATGTAAACATTGATATGACACTGACTGCTCCCGGATGTCCGGCTACCGATTTTATACTTGAAGATGTGAAGATGAAAGTAGAATCGGTAGAAGGAGTTAAAGGTGTAAATATCAATCTTGTATTTGATCCTCCCTGGGATCGTGACATGATGAGCGATGAAGCGAAACTGGAATTAGGATTACTTTAAGGAGAGCGATTAAACATCGCGGTTTTTCGGGAGTCAAAGATGTATAAGGACTCAATTCGGAAATATTAAAAAACACGGCTATGAAAAATCTAATTAAACTTGTTGTGGGATGCATCCTTTCCGTAAGCCTTTCTTCTTGTTTTGTTACAGGAACGGTATCGGATGATTACGGCGAAGCTTACGTTAATTACTATCCCTACTATTTTTGTCCGGATATGAACTTTTATTTCAATCCCGATTTGAACATATACTGGTGGTATCAGGAAGGTGTGTGGCGTTCCGGAGCTCAGTTGCCTTATTGGTACCATGTTGGTTATAATACTAATTATGTGATTGTTTCTGTTTATGACCGTAACCCGACACGTTACTATTCTCAGCATATGAGAGCCTATAGAAGAGGTGATTATTCAAGCTCGGTGTACCATTTCAACGACAGACCTTCGCAGAGTTTAAGATCCTATCGTCCCGACAGAGCTCCATCCGGTTACAGATCGGGGGGCTCCCGTAATGACGATCTTTATAATTCTCGCAGGAATCCTAACTATGATAACCGGGGTACGCGGAGCAATTCTACTCCTCAAACGAATGGCAGTCGTTCGTCCGGTAACCAGCAGTGGAATTCCAATCAGAGAGATCAAAATACTCGTCCGGATGGTACCTACAACCGTCCGACTCAAAATCCGGGTCAGGGAAACGGCGGTAGTGTAAGTCCTTCGAATAATAACAATACCAGACCGCAGGGAGGAACTCAAAATCAATTGAACAACGGGAATTCTAACCAGAACAGTCAGGGCACACGTCCGGATGGTACCTACAACCGTCCGACTCAAAATCCGGGTCAGGGAAACAGTGGCACCGTCAATCCTTCGAATAATTACAATACCAGACCGCAGGGCGAAACTCAAAATCGATGGAATAGCGGGAATACAAATCAGAACACTCAGGGTACTCGTCCGGAAAATACGTATAGCCGTCCGGTTCAAACGAATACCGGAGATGCCGGTCAGGGAAGTCGTTGGCAACAGTCGGGTTCCGGCAATCAGAATACGCGCCAACCTGCCACTGTGGCTCCTCAAAATCAGCAGACCCAACCTTCCAACAATGGCCAAAGGCAACCTCAAACTCGGGAAAGCCGTCAGCCTTCACGTCAGGAGGGAAGCCGTTTTCACAGTTCGGACCGAAACACATCACAGCCGGCTCCCAGACAGGAAGCTCCCAAGAAAACAGAAGATACCCCGAGTAAATAACTGGTGGTTTATTCCATCCGAATGTAATATAGAAACGAGTGAAACGTATATATTTTGTATCCGATGCCCATTTAGGTTCA
>JAUZOL010000064.1 GCA_030706455.1 Bacteroidota bacterium | reverse complement strand
TCAACAATTGACTGGCCTTCTGCAGAAAGAATGTAATTGATGAAGGGTTTCACTTTCGCTTCCGATTTAGCTTCGTAGTAAAGGAACAGCGGGCGAACGATCGGATATTTTCCGCTCTTGGCATTTGCTTTTGTCGGTTGAACGAATGTTTTGCCACCGTCATATGAAACGTGAATCTCTTTCACGCTACTGTTTGCATAAGCCATTCCAACATAACCGATAGCGCCTTTTGTCTGGCTCACCGACTGAATGATAGCTCCAGTTGCAGGCATACTCAGAATTCCCGATTTGTAGTTTTTGTTTTTCAATACATGTTCTTTGAAGAATTCGTAGGTACCCGATGTTGTTTCGCGAGAGTAAGCAACAATCGGCATATCTGCACCGCCTACCTGTTTCCAGTTTGTGATTTTACCAGTAAAAATTGCTTCCAACTGTTCGCGGGTAAGGTTGGTTACTTTGTTTGAAGGATTAACCACCACCGAAAGAGCATCTTTGGCAATTACCACCGATTTGGCACTTTTACCACCGTTTTGCATCTTCATCTTTTCGTCGAACTTGATGCTGCGCGATGCCATTGCCAGGTCGGTTGTCCCTTCGATCAGAGCGGCAAAGCCAATACCTGATCCACCACCGGTTACAGTTACTTTAGTGCCGGCTTTCTTCATATACGATTCGGCCTCTTTCTGTACGAGAGGGAGACATGTATCAGAACCTTTTACTTTTTGTGCGCTTACCATTGAAGCAAACATCGCTACGAGAGCGAATGAAATAAGAATACGTTTCATCTTAGAAATAATTTATAATTAAGCGTTTATAATGTGCTATTGAAATATAACTCTCCGCAGAAACCAGGATAACCGATATGTCATTTCAAAACTTAAAGAATCGATCAATCTTTCGATATTACCCGGAATGCTAACAATAAATTCGCCAATGTTTTTCGGAGCCGAAAGCTTCTTTCTTGCTTCGAATCTCCATGTAACTACCTGATGTTGTTGCAATACAAGTTCCATAATGTCGTAGTGTCTTGTTAAACTATAAATCTTTTTTGCCTTGCGTCTTACCTTAATCAGCGATAACTTTTTCTATTGCAAAAGTAGAGTTGTGATGTTACGAAAATATTACAGAGGAGTAAAGATATTGTTGCCAGATGGAAGCTTTGGAGAGTTTATTTATAGAGCGAAAGACGTAATTTCTAAATCTTTCGCTCTGATATTCGGTGTTAAAATTTGAATTGCAGACGCACGGTAAATGTGTCATCCAGTTGATCGCGAGAAAAGTCGGAGCTACGTGTTGTTGAGGCAAGGTTGGCCGATTTTTCGTTCTTTACGTTTTCATAGAATACCTGAAGACGCAATGCCGGATTGATACGCCAGAGACCCCCTATGCCCAGTGTGTTGTATCTCAGGTCTGCTTTGTTTGTCTTTACAGCTCCTGCAACCGTTGCAGTTGCTCCGATCTCGTCGCCTTTTACTTTCGTATTCGGATCGTAGCTATCGTATTTCAATACCAGAGAGAATGGTGACTGTCCTAAATCCTGTACCAAAATACCATACCAACCGTTCATTTTGCGGATGTAGGTATCTGTTGTCGGGTTGGCCGCTGCATTCGGACTTCCGGTACTGCTGTTTGATCCCGGTTGGGTACCCCAAATATATTCGGTTCGAAGTTGTGTCATCCCCATGGGCGATTCGAAGCTGAACTGTCCATCGAGGCCGAAGTATTCACGTTTTGCATATTTGCTGAGGTTGTTCGGATCACTGTTGAGAACAAAGCCGTTGCCAGCCATTGTATAGACATTGGCCGTTCCCTGATAAACGCCTCCGTTGTAGTAAGATGCACCCAAGCCCCATTTGGCAGTCGAACCTATCACATTTGTTGCTGTGAGGTGACCGATAAAGTCTTTGCGGTTATTAGTTTCGGGGTTGATAGCATTACCGGCAAACCATCCTCCTTCAAATTTCAGGAAGTTCCAGGAAGATGTTTTTGCTGCTTGTAAAATCAGTTTGCCTCCAAGGTCTACCTCTTCAGGGAATAACGTTTGAATAATTCTGGAGCGTTCCGGAGACTCGAGCAACGATGAAGAGTAGGAAATTTCATTTCCGAAAGGACGGTCGAACATACCAGCCTGAAGTTGTACCGTTCCATTCCATGGATCTTTTACGTTCAGATATGCTTCTTTCAATTGAACAACAGCCTGACTTACTCCTGAAGCATTTGATTTATCTACTATATTGAGTTGGAATACACCTGTTGCAATACCGCCATCATCGTATGTAAATTTGATGCGACCACGACGAATACCGAAGCGGTTAAACGCAGATTTATTATCGTTTTCGGTAACGTTACCACCACCTACTTTCAGACCGGCATCCTGCTGTCCCCATTGCCATTGAGGTTGTACATAACCACTAATTTTGAGTGCGTTCAGTTTGCTGATAGCACCATCGTGGACTTCCACTTTTTGTTGAACCTGTTCGAGTGGAGTTGCTTCTTCTTCCTGGGCAAATGTAGTAAACGAAGCAGCAGCAAAAGCTGCAATCAAGAGAATCTGTTTCTTCATAAGAATTTAGTATTGGTTTCTTTTCAAGCGCAAAGGTCGTGTACGGGTGTTACAAAACTATTACAACCGTATGAAGAAAAGGATAAACAACTTGGGTGTAAAGATAGTTCGGCTTTGAGCAAAGTGTCTTTGTATCTTGTTAATTAACAGAATGGAAAGAGCCGAAACTCTCCTGTGAAAAGAAAGATCCGGCTCTTTGAAGATATCTGTGAGATTTATTTCTCCAGTTGCTTGGCAGCTTCTGCCAGACGGATAAATTCGTGGCGGTAGCCCTGTGTATCGTTGCCCAAACCTTTGCGGGCAAGTTCTACCACTTTGTCGTAAGTGGCATCGCCTTTGAAATCGGAGTCGCGGAGCAGTTGTGAAAACATGGCAACGGATGAGGCAAAAGCAAAATCTTCGCTCATTTTCTTTTCACGATCGCCGGCCATTACCGGAACTTCCATTTTGATACTGGTATCGCTGTCGATTGGTTTGTAACGGAGTTTTACCGTCATTAATTCATTGCTGTTGTTGGAGGTAGCTGCCGAAGTATTCGTTTTCTGATATTTAAGATCGTCTACACCACCGTAATTGTTTTTGACTCCAACCGGAATGATTTCGTAGAAAGCGGTAACGGTATGCCCGGCACCCAGTTCACCGGCATCTTTTTTGTCGTCGTTAAAATCTTCTTTGTTGAGCAAGCGACTTTCGTAACCGATCAACCGATAGGCATTCACATACTTGGGGTTGAACTCCACCTGAAGTTTTACATCTTTGGCAACAGCATACATGGTGGAGCCAAATTCATTGACCAAAACTTTGTTGGCTTCCTGCAGATTGTCGATATAAGAGTGATTTCCGTTGCCTTTTTCGGCAAGAGTTTGCAATTTGGCATCTTTGTAATTGCCCATTCCATAGCCCAGAACTGTGAGGTAAACGCCGGTTTTACGTTTTTCGGTAATCAGACTTTCCAAATCATCGGTTGACGAAACGCCTACGTTGAAATCACCGTCGGTACAGAGGATAACACGGTTATTACCTCCTTTGATGAAATTTTTTTCGGCAATTTTATAGGCCAGTTGAATACCGGCACCACCGGCAGTTGATCCGCCTGCTTCAAGGTTATTCAATGTTTCTATGATTTTTTGTTTGTCACTTCCGGGGGTGGAGGGCAATGCTTCGCCTGCAGCTCCGGCATAAGTCACGATGGCCACGCGGTCTTTGTCGCGAAGGTTATTTACCAATAATTTCATGGAAGCAATAACCAGCGGCAAACGGTTTGCGCTACCCATTGATCCCGAAACGTCGATCAGAAAAACAAAATTGGAGGCCGGAAGATTGTCCGAAGGAATTTCTTTTGCTTTCACGCCAATGCGAACTAATAGGTGGTCTTTAGCCCAGGGACAATTTTGCGTTTCGGTCAGGATATTTACAGGGTGTTTACCGGTCGGATTGGAATAGTTGTACGAAAAATAGTTGATGCACTCTTCTGTGCGGATCGAATTCTTTTCGGGTTTCTGTCCGAGATTGATCATTCGGCGTATATTGCTGTAGGAGGCGGCGTCCACATCCAGCGAAAACGTAGAAAGCGGATCGGCTTTGGCATCTTTGAAACGGTTTTCGGCAAACGATTTGTACTCTTCGTTCTTTTCGGAATTGTAGTCGTAAGCAGGGACGGGAGCTGGGTAATATCCGCCTTGTACCTGAACACCGGCAACACTGCCACACAAGGCTTTTGACATTTTTGTGCCATAACCAACCACCATTACCTCGCTAAGTGCCTTGGTGTCCGGTTGCAATGCTACATCGATCCTGGATTTGGTTGCTTTTATTTCTTTTGTTATAAATCCGATGTAAGAAAAAATGAGCGTTTTCCCCTTTTCAGTACTGATGGAATATTGTCCGTTGGCATCGGTAAGAGTACCGATATTGGTTCCTTTTATTGTAACGGGAACTCCTATCAACGGGGAGCTGTCACTTGCGTCGGTTACTTTGCCGGTAACGGTCAGAACTTCGGCATTAGCAAATCCGAAAGAGATGAGGAATAAGGCTAAACAAATGGCCTTCGTACATTTTGTTTTCATAGTTGTATGTTTTAATTGGGTGAGAAAATTGTTTTCTTTTCCCTATAGATGCTCCGGTATCAGAAATTCCATAAAAGATTTTCTATTTTTGTGTAATTTTTTTTGAAGAACCCGGAATCCATTGAAAATTAAGCTGACATATAAAGATTGGAGTGACGAGGAGTTGTTGCAGCAATACGTAACCACTTCACGACAGGAGTTGTTGGGTCAGCTCTATTCGAGGTACATTCCTTTGGTTTACGGTTTGTGCCTGAAATACCTTCGTCAACAGGAGGATGCTGAAGATGCCGTGATGCAGATCTATGAAGAATTGCAACGAAAAGTGGTTAATTTTGAAATCGCAAACTTTCGTACCTGGCTCTACAGCGTGGCAAAAAATCACTGTCTGCAAATTCTCCGGCGTACGCAGGGACAACTCTTTCAGGAAATTGATGAACGGGTTATGGAATCGGACGGATTTGAGCATCTAATAGATACGAACGAAGATATAGAAAAGGATAAAGCGTTGAATTATTGTCTGGATACCCTCTCGGCGGAACAAAAAGTCTGCGTCGTGCACTTCTTTTTCGACGATTGGTCGTATGCCGACATTGTTGAGAAAACAGGCTATGCGCTAACGAAGGTGAAAAGTTATATTCAGAACGGCAAACGCAACCTGAAACTCTGCATGGTAAAAATTCTGGATTGCTGACATGACACTAAAAGAGTACATACAGGGCCGGCGGAAAGGGAAAGAGGCCAACCGGATTGAACGGCAGGCGATGAACGATCCTTTCATGAACGATGCCATCGAGGGGTTCGATAGTGTTGAGGGCAACCATGTCTCAGCTCTTGAGCGACTGGAAGACAAGGTGCTTCGGGTTCGCAATCAGCATCGGCGTGTAATTTCCTATTGGGCAATGGCTGCATCCATTTTGTTGTTGATTGGCTTCGGATCTTTCTTCTTGCTTCAACAGAAACCGGAAACCCGAATGCCGGAAATTGCCACTGTTTTGCCGAAAAAAATTACGCCTTCTGCTGAAGAACAAAAAAGTGCGGTTCCTGAGTCAACTGCCCGAACGACAATATCTACTAAAGCCCAAACCTTGGCGGTTGCTTCGCCTCCGGTTTCTCCGGAAGCAACCATCAATAAAGCTCATGCGGAATCCATTCCGGAACCAGCAATGGCACCTGTGCAAGCGGAAGTGCCGGCGGTTAATCAGGTGAGAATGTCAAGAATGTTGGAAAATAAAGTTCCGGGATTGCAAGCGGAGTCGATGGCGCAGCCATCAAACAAGCTTCAGGGCAAAGTGGTGGATGAGAAAGGCGAGCCGCTAATAGGAGCGTCGGTAAAGATAAAAGGGACAAACGTCGGAGCTGTCACCGATACGAATGGACATTTTCAGCTTTCTCAAAATGTTTCCGATTCGGCTAAATTAATTGCCGGTTATCTCGGATATGAAAACAGAGAAGTAAAAATTACCGATAAGCCGGTTTCCATTCAGCTGCAACCCGATCAGAAAACATTGAGTGAGGTGGTGGTGGTTGGTTATGTGCCTCAAAAGAAAAAAACTGTCGTAGGATCGATTGTAAAGATTGCCTCGGGCGAATTCGGAGAGAAAGAGTTTCTGGAGTATTGTAAAAAGGTTGGAGCAAAAAATCTTTGTGGAGAACAGCAAACAGAAGTGAAAGTCTCTTTCAATATTTCTAAAGAAGGTTTTCCTGTCAATGTCACGATTAAGAAATCTACATGTATGGCAGCCTCTCGTGAAGCGGAACGATTACTCCGCTCTTCGCCCGCATGGTCGAAAAAAGACCGGAAGGTCACGATGACGATCAGCTTGTAAAACAAAAACGGATGACTTATTGCCATCCGTTTTTTTGTGTCTTTTAGCGATTCTTTTTCCAACCGCCTCTTTCTTTTTTCTCGTGTTGGAACTTGCGTTTTTTTGCTCCCTGATAACCTTCGGGTTGAGCACGTTCCACTACCATCTTGCGATCAAGTCCTTTTATTTTGTTCAGCGAGTTGATTACAATGTCGGCAGCTTGTTCTTCCACTTCGATAAATGAAAAGTTTTGCAGAATATCTATTTTGCCGATTTCTACCCGGCGGGGCACGTTTTCGTTGATGATGTCGATGAAATGAGCAGGAAAAACTCCATCGGTTTTACCGTAATTAACGAATAAACGGGCAAATCCGGCTCCACCGGAACGTCTGTCGCCGCGTTCGCCTCTTTCGCGTTTTCCTCCTCTTTCGTCCGGAATATCCAGTTCGGTTGCATCGCGGTAGTATTCGAACATGCGGTTGAATTCCAATGAAACCAGACGCTTTATCAAATCTTCTTTTGTCAACCAGTCGAGTTTGCGGAAAACGGAAGGAAGTAGTTCTGCAATTTCCTCTTCGTTTACCTTTACTTTTTCAAGTTTGTCAGCCAGGCTGATGATCTGCTTTTCGCAGATGGCTTTGCCTGTAGGAACGGTACCCGCTTCGAACTGTTTCCCAATTTTTCGTTCGATATCGCGTAAACGGTTTTTTTCTTTGATGTGGATGATGGCAATAGAGATACCGGTTTTTCCTGCACGTCCTGTACGTCCGCTACGGTGATTGTATATATCGCTGTCTTCCGGTAGCCCGTAGTTGATAACGTGAGTCAGATCATTCACATCCAATCCGCGTGCAGCCACGTCGGTAGCGACCAGAATCTGGAGGTTGCGGATGCGGAATTTTTGCATCACAAGGTCGCGCTGTGGTTGTGACAGGTCTCCGTGAAGCGAGTCGGCATTGTATCCGTCACGAATCAGAGCGTCGGCAATTTCCTGTGTCTCTTTACGGGTGCGGCAGAATACAATTCCGTAGATGTTTGGATAAAAATCGGCAATACGTTTCAATGCCAGATATTTATCTTTGGCATGAACCATATAAAAACGATGCTTTACGTTGTTGGTGCTCTCGTTGCGGTTGCCCACCACAATCTCTTGCGGATTGTTCATGTAGTTTTTGGCAATACGGGCAATCTCGGGAGGCATGGTAGCCGAAAAAAGCAGTGTATTACGGTCTTTGGGTATTTCGGCCAAAATAGCGTTAATGCTTTCGGTAAAGCCCATGTTGAGCATCTCGTCAGCTTCATCCATCACAACGTTGCGGATGGCTTCCAGTTTTACGGTGCCGCGTTTCATCAGGTCGAGCAAGCGGCCCGGGGTGGCAACAACAATGTGTACGCCTTTGCGCAGAGAACGAATCTGGCTTTCGATGCTGGAACCTCCATATACCGGAAGTACCTTCAGATCGTGAATATATTTGGAGTATTCCAATAAATCGTCGGCAATTTGTAAGCAAAGCTCACGGGTAGGGCAGAGGATCAACGTTTGGGGTTGTCGTAACTTAACGTCGGTCTTTTGAAGTACCGGAAGCCCGAATGCAGCTGTTTTGCCCGTTCCGGTTTGAGCCAATCCGACGACGTCGTGCTCGTTGTTGAGTAAAACCGGAATTACTTTTTCCTGAATGGGCATCGGTTGCTCATAACCTAATTCGCTGATAGCTTTCAGTATGTCTTCTCTTATCCCTAATTCTTCAAATGTCATTTGTTCTAAATTAAAATTCATGCAAAGGTACGCATATTATTCCAGATGGCAAGTAAGTGAGAAAGTTAGATGGCGAGCAAACTAACTGTATAAATTTCTCACTATCCAAAAAATATCCCCGACGAGTACTCCAACCGGTCGGGGATCCAAGACCCAAAAAGTGAAAAAGAAAAAAGAGAATTTACCTATTAACTGAAGCAAAGGTAGATTCTCTTTATTGCGAAAAGATAAAGACAGGATAAAGATACTGTTGCGTCTGTTGTCTTTATTTATTTGTGAAGTGAAAAAACAAATTCCAGTCCTCCGCCGTTTTTGTTTTTCACCGTGATGGCTCCTCGGTGAAGTTCGACGGCATTCTTTACAATAGACAAACCCAAACCGGTGCCGCCAGTTTTACGCGAACGTCCTTTATCAACACGATAGAAGCGGTCGAAGAGGAACGGAAGATGTTCCGGAGCTACGCCTATTCCGTTGTCAGAGAAGGAGAAATGGTAGCATTTAGCATCTTCTCCGGTGAGTGTGAGATTGATTTTGATATTTTCGCCGGCATAGGCAATCGCGTTGTCAATCAGATTTCTGAAAATAGAATAGAGCAGAATGGTATTGGCTTTGAGCCAGATATCTCCCCCGAATGAGGTGTAGACTTCAATATTTTTTTCTTGTAACTTGAGTTCCACATCGTCTAATACCGTCTGGACTACCTTATTTAAATGAACCGGTTCCATTTGTACCGATTGAGGAGCTTCGTTGATTTGGTTGAGCATCAGGATGTCCTGCAAAAGAGAATTTAAGCGTTCGGCCTGAGCATGGCTACGTTCGATGAAGAAGCGTTGACGTTCGGGAGCAATGTCCGGATTGTCGTGCAACGTTTCCATATAACCGATTATGCTGCTGAGCGGAGTTTTCAGTTCGTGTGCTACCTGATGCGTCAACCGACGGCGTACCATGGCGTCATGTTCTATTTGTTCTCTGTTCAGTTTGATAGAGAATTTATTGGATATATAAAACAAAACGGCAGCGATGATAAAGGTCAGTGCCAGCCAGAAATAAAGGAAAAGATTGTCAGGGCGCAACAATGATGAAATGTTCACATCATATGGCAGAGAAGACCGAATGTAGCAATTGCCGAATTTTGTGGCATGATAATAATAACGTCTCTGATTGGTGTGCGATGTGCGTATATCCGATCCGGCTCCATTTTGCAGCGCCAGTTTTACCTCTTTGCGCGAAAGATGGTTCTCCATGTGGATAACATCCTGAATGGCATTGTCATAAACCACATTTCCTTTGAGGTCGATAATGGTTACCCTTACATCGCTGTGGGGAAAAATTGCAATGAGAGAGTCAATATGAGCCAGTGATCCGTTTTTACTTTCGAAATAATTGTACACCATATCATTGGTGTCCCCCAATAAGGTGTTCAACATGTCGGCTTTGTATTGCTTCTCCCGGTTATATTGGAACGCAAGTACAGCAAACGAGAAGATAAAAAACAGCGGAATGTAATATTTGAAAAGTAATTTTTTCATAACCGATAGATTGATAAATTCTATAAAAAGCAATATCCGTAGCCGGAACGTGTCACAATATTTTTTCCATAAGGTTCAATTTTCTTCCTCAGTCGTGTAATATGCACATCAACCGTACGATCGGTTACATACACATCTTCGGTCCACACCTGTGTTAAGATGCTTTCTCTGGAAAATACCTTGGTGGGATTCTGCACGAAAAGTGCCAGTAATTCAAATTCGGTTTTTGTCAGTTCAATGGATTTGCCGGCAATGCTTACCTGCTTGGCGTTGAGGTCAATTTCCATCGTTTCAAACCGAACAATTTCATTGGATTGGGCATTGCCCGAACGTGTTCGGCTTAGGACAGCTTTAATGCGAGCTGCTACTACCTTAATGGAAAATGGTTTGAGAATGTAATCGTCAGCTCCTGTGTTGAAGCCGGTTAATACATCATTTTCGGTTACCCGTGCCGTCAGAAAAATTATCGGAATATGTTTCGTTTCCGGTTTGGACTTCAACAACTGAGCCAATTTGAAGCCGCTCATTTGACCCATCATCACATCCAGCAGGAGTAAATCGTACTGTGCCAGATTTTTAGTCAGGGCTTCTTCTGCCGAATTGGCAATATCTACCGTATATCCTTCGCTTTCGAGGTTAAATTGTAGAATTTCGCAAAGATCGGGCTCATCTTCGACGATTAGTAATTTATAGCTTTTTTCCATTCACTTATAAGATAATTATCGATGCAAAAGTAAGGATAAATCTTTCGCTTGGTGTTAAGAAATGATGAAGAAATAACTTTTTTGTTGATTATGATGTGGTTAGAAAATAGATACTTATCTCAGCGTATATTATCTCTTTTTGCCGGTATGCAGACATGAGTTATAGACTTCTGAATCTGTGATAAATTGTTTATATTTGTAAAGGACATATTTATGCCATATATGTTACATTTCCAAAAAATAAAGAAACCTCTTTTTGTTACACGCTTTGTCGCATGGTTGCGGCAACTGAAAGTGCAACATCTTCTTGTTGTATTTCTTGTGTTTGTTCTGATATCCGGGTTCGGCATTTATAAACTGTTGTTTAGTCCGGAAAGTACACTTTCTCCGGCTATCGATAAGGCAATAGTGCTTTTTTATAATGAGAATCAGAATCGGCAGTTATTAGAGGAACTCAAAAAAGTTGAAATAGAAAAGCCTGATCAAATAAATGTTATCATGTGCCAAATTCTGAAAGCAGCTGCCTATTGCGAAATGAAAGAATTTGACACTGCTTCTCACATCATCAATAGCATTGATGTGAAAGAAATCGGAAGCGATCCTCGGCTGGAATTCTGGTACACGAGTGTCAGGGGACTTATTTCTTTTCGAATGGAGAAGTATTCAGTTGCATATAAGGAGCTTGCTCAAACTCTCCGTGGGTCTTTTTCGGATGAGAGAGCCCTCGCTCTGAATAAGCGCATTCTGGGTCGTCTTTGCTTTGAATCGAAAGCTTACAAGCAGGCAATAGACTGGATGAATCAGTCGTCACAGCATTTCTACCGTGTTGGATTGAGTAAAGGCGTAGGAATTAATGAGCGTATTATTGCACGTTATTATTTTCGGAGTGGTAATCTCCCGGAGGCTCTCACACACTTAACTCGATCTGAAACAGAACTGAAAAAATCGGAAGATAAGGAGGAATTGTTCTATTTGTACATTGATTGGATTGATTTTTATGTAAAGATTGGCGATTTTGACAATGCGTTGCGATGTGCTTCTCTGGCTTACCAAAATAGTTTGAAATTGAAAAACAACAGCCTGATTGCCTTGGCGCTTACCAATTACGGCGAAATTGAAATACACCGGAATCAATTTGATAATGCTCTCTGTTATCTTCAAAAAGCGCTGTTGTATTATCCTGACTATCGTTCGCAGAGAGGGCGGATTATAGCGTCGTTGGATTTGTCAAAGGCGCACGCGGGCTTGAGCCAGATGACGGAGGCTTTAAAGTATGCTCAACAGGCCGTTTATTTTGTGTCTAACAGCGGGCAGATGCAACTTCAGGAAAATGCCTACGAAGCCTTGGCTCGTTTGTATGAGAAGCAGCATAACGATCACCTTGCATTTTGCTATCTGGACTCGGCTATGCAGGTAAAAGACTGTTCTACCTCTTATGTATCGGACTTAAACAAAGCATATCAGAACTCTAAAGCCGGGTTGGATAGTATGACTTTTAAGGTGATGATGCTTAAGCAAAGCCATAAAAAGCAGCTGGTAATTGAGTTGCAGGTGTTGGCAGTTCTTCTTATTATTATCACATTGTTATTCGTTACTTCCCGCTTGATGAAGAAAAAGAATGCCGCTTTAGTGAAGAAGAATATGGAAATGCTGGAAGAGAGAAAATATTATTCTGCTCTTTTGCAACAGAATATGGCTATTAAGAAGAAATGTAAAAATGAAACAGATAGCGAGAAGTTGGATTTGCTTTACGGGAATCTTATAAAATGGTTGGAAGAGGGGAAACGGTTCGTACAAAGTGACATTTCGTTAGATGTTGCTGCGAAGGAGTTGAATACAAACAGGGATTATCTTTCAAAAGCTATTAATGAACGATTCGGCAGATTTACCGATTTGGTGAATAAATATCGCATAGAAGAAGCAATTTCGTTGCTGTCTGATTCTCAAAAAAAGACATCGCAGTACAAACTCTCAATCATAGCCTCTCAGGTCGGATTCAACTCCAGTTCAGCTTTTATTGAGGCATTCAGGAAGCAAACGCATCTTACTCCGGTGCAATTTAGAAAAAATCTGACTCAGCCTATGTGAATTTCTTGAAACAGATAGATTCTCTGTTTATCAGTTTGTTACGATTTCTGATTGATAAAATCAAAATTGTAATGTTTGCTGCCATTTTTTTTTATTCTTATTTTTGTTTGCTCAAAAATTTGCGATCTTCATAAGAGGTAAATTTGAGTATACAGTGCAGTCTCTGTTCGGAGTTTTGTTGTGTATACCCCGTTCATAGTTAACAGGGCTGCATTGTGTCGATTTTGGTTAGTGGAACTAGTGACGACGCGATGTCGCTTCTTTTTTCAGCACAAAAAAAAGGTTGCCTATAAGCAACCTTTTTCTTTTTTTATCCTGCCCCAAAAAACTATTTGTTCAATTTGAAAGAGATGGGAAGTGCGTATTTGACACGTACAATTTGACCTCTTTGCTTTCCCGGAATCCATTTGGGCATGGAGTATATCACCCGACAAGCCTCCGCATCAAGAAGAGGGTCAACTCCTCTAAGTACCTGCACACTGCTGATTGACCCATCTCTTTCGACGATGAATTGACAAATTACTCGACCCTGAATGTTGTTTTTTTGAGCTTCCACCGGGTAGCGTATATTTTTTGCCAGAAACGCCTGAACAGGACCATCTGCAAATTTTGGCATATCTTCTACCACCGTAAATACTTCTTCTGATCTTTTGCTTGTCTGTTGGTCGTTGGTTTGAGGTGCGCCGTATCCCACTACCACTACTTCGTCGACACTATTTGCGTTTTGATTCTCTTGTCCTGCTGTCTGTTGTTTTTCACTTACATTTAGCGTTGTCGCTTTTTGTACATCTGTTTGCTGTGATGGGTTTTCTGATTGCGTGGCCGACTGTTTCGCTTTTGTTTTAGCGGTAGTAGCCGGGCTTGCTTTCTGTTGTTTGACCACCTTTGGAGTTTCAACAATTTTGGTCTGGGCAAAACCAACCATAATAAGACCCGCCAATGGAATGATCATTAGGCTTTTCAGACTTGCAAGTTTGCTGGATTGTTTTTGTTTCATGATTTTAATGCGTTTAAAAATTAATGGAAAAGAAAAGTGTAATGCGATCGGGTTTAGATGATGTCCTACACTGTATTTTATGAGAAGTTGGAGATACTCGTCCTTCAACGTTGTGTTCCGGAATGTTTGATGATCGGCAATGAACTCACAGTTTTCCTGTACTGCTTTTGCATAAAGCCATGCAATGGGATTAAAAAACTGGAGAATACAAACTGCCTTTGTCAACCATAAATCCAAATAGTGTAATTCATTGGTATGCGTATATTCATGAGCAAGAATCAGTTCGCGTTCCTGATCTGAAAGACTTTCCGGGATAAAGATGTATTTGCCAAAAGAAAAGGGAGAGGAAAATGTCCGGGTATGAATCAATGCGTCATTTCCTTGGTGCTTCCTGATCTCTTTCAGAATTGGAGTAAGATTGATTGCAGTCCTGATTATGAAAAAGGTAAGACAGATTCCATACAACAGGATGGCCGTGTTCTGAATGATTTCCCGAAACGATATCGTTGGCTCTGCTGGTATCGTCGGTATTGTCGCTATGACGGGTAATGGATCTTCTATACTGACGGTTGTGTAAACGGTATGATAGACTACGATCAACGGCATTATTAAGGATGCAAATATGCCAGTCAGTAAAAAGAATCGGTTGAATTTGCAAAAGGTTTCTTTGCGGAGAAGAAAATGGTACACCACATAGAAAGAGCACAGCCAAAGCACTGATTTGAGCAAATAATCGAATAGTGGGTTCATGGTAAGATGAGTTTTAGTGGTCTATGTTTTTTTTAATCTGGCTCAGTAATTCGTCAAGTTCAGTCATCGATAAATCGTTTTCTTTCACAAAGAAAGAGGCCATGGAAGCAAACGATCCGTTAAAATAGTTGTGGATCATGGAGAACATCTGCTTCTTCGTGTATTCTGTTTTCGCTACTTTGGGGAAGTACAGGTACGTTCTTCCATACGCCTTGTGTTCGACAAATCCTTTTTGTTCCAGAATGCGTATAACGGTAGAAATCGTATTTCGTGAAGGCTTCGGGTCAGGAAATGCCTGTCTGACATCCTGAACAATCCCTTCTCCCAGGCTCCAAAGGATTTGCATCACTTGTTCTTCTGCTTTTGTTAGTTGTGTCATAGTAGATTTAGTTTTTACAAACATACGACTAAAAATATAGTCATGTCAAATTTCAGGAGTTAAAAATGACTAAATTTATAGTCAATATCGATGAATGCTATTTTTTGGACTGATTTTCAAATATATAAATGGGAATTTCGGATTTATATTCCAGCCTTGATATTGTTTTTGAAAAGGAAATCGATAAACAATGACTGTGCAGTTAGTTGGGGGCCCATTCGTTCGGCAATGCGGAATTGTCGGAAAATTGATAAACCCGGAATCTGGAGAATTTTTAAAGATCTTGCTTTTACCTCTTTTCGTATGGCAAATCTTGATATGAAGGCAATACTGTCGTAGTAATCCAGAAATTGCTTAATGGCTTCGGTGGCTCCCAGATAAGCCGCGGCATGCAGCAATGATCCATCAATGTTGTTTTGAGAGAAAGCTTGCATCAGGGTTTCCAAAGTGCCGGAGCCTTGCTCGCGCAGGATGATGGGGGCCGACATTAGTTCTGCAGCGCTTATGCTGTCCTTTTGAGCGTAAATGCTTTTTGAGCCTGTAACAGCCACAATTTCGTCTTTTGCAAACGCAGTATATCTTAATTCCTGTAT